>CAZKSN010000001.1:0-42787 GCA_964555585.1 uncultured Muribaculaceae bacterium
AGCTTGCTACTGTTTAATACTAAATCTTTATTAAAGGCCATTCTTACATCTATCATTGTATTTTTTTCCAAATTTGAAATGGTAATTAAAGCTGTATTGTTTGTTTCTCTTTCAGTATCTCCGTATAAAGGCCCATGCGCCCATATTCTAAAATTTTCATCTTCACCGGGTAAATGAATTCTCATTTCAAATTTATACAAATCTTCACTAAAGTCATCGTCCAGCACATTTAATTTTAATTCTGCCGTATCATTATGCTTTACTATGACATTTTCAAGAAGATATTCTATATAAAAAGCCGCAGATGAATACTCGCTTGGATTAAACATTTTTATTGTAACTCCATTATTTGTAGTTTTAAAGGTATATACTCCAAAATCTCCAGAATAAGCATTGGATACCTCACTAAAACAATTATCAGGATTATTTAACATACTAAAGTCTGTTCCATAAGTTTCACAAACTTTATTCAATATTAAATCATCTGCACTGTATATCTGGTTTTCATCAAAGTATTTATATACCAAATTAAGTTCATAACCATTATAGTCCCCGTATAACTTTATTACCTCTTTGACTAATATATCTCCATTAGACTGGATGTACAGATCCTGATACATATCAGCAGTTGCATTTAACACCTTTGGAATAAATAATAGAATTATAAACAACATTATCTTTTTCATAAATCACCTTCTTAGTAAAAAAACTTACTTATGTAAGTTTTATTATTCATCAAATTTTACTTTAGGAGCAACTTTTTCTTCTTCAGCTGCTTCAAAATATTTTACTTCTTTGAAACCAAACATTGAAGCAATTAAATTTGATGGAAACATTTGAATCTTATTCATATAGCTCAATACTCTGTCATTATAAAACTGCCTTGCATATGCTATTTTTTCTTCTGTTTCTTTTAAATCATTTTGTAAACTTAAAAAATTCTTATCTGCCTTTAACTCCGGATATGACTCAGAAAGTACCATTAATCTACTTAATACTTGAGATAATTCTCCAGACGCCTTCATTTCTTCTTCAGGTGTCTGAGCTTTATTAAATTTATTTCTGGCTGCGATTACATCCTCTAAAGTTTGCTTTTCATGTTTAGCATATCCCTTTACAGTTTCAACCAAGTTAGGAATTAAATCAAATCTTTTTTTCAATTGCACTTCTATTTGTGCCCATTGATCATTAACTCTATTACGAAGAGTTATCAAAGTATTGTAAGTTCCCACTATTATAGCTAAAACAAGTAAAACAATCCCACCAATTACCCAATAAATCATATAAACCTCCTTATAATTTTATCTATTATAATTATACTATATATTTATAAAAAATACATTTATTTTTTAAAAAAATTAAAAAGAATATAATTATTAAGATAAATTAAAATTCATATAATAAAACAGTTAAAAAAGGAGATGTTAAATTTTGACTAATATTCAAAAACAAAAACAGTTAAAATATCTTAATTATTATAAAGATAAAATAGATGGAATCTTTGGAGCAAAATCTAAAGAAGCTACTAAGAATTTTCAGAAAGATTATAATTTAGCAGTTGATGGGATATTTGGAATAAAAACCGAAAATAAATCAAAAGAAATATGGAAAAACATACAATTACAGTTAAATTCAAAAACTAAGTCTAAGTTAACTATAGATGGAATAGTTGGAAACAATACAATAAATGCTGTTAAAACTTTTCAATCTATGAATGGTTTAGCAGTTGACGGAATAGTCGGGCCAAAAGTCTTGGCTAAATTAAATGAAACAAAGTTCATATATCCAGTGAATTATATAGCAATAACAAATAAATTTAGTTCTAATCATAAAGGACTGGATTTGGGCTGGAATAAAAATTTTGGAGGAGCTAATCAAAATATAATTGGAACTTCTGATGGAAAAGTAATAGCAGTAAGAAGTTCATATAACAAAAATGACTCTTCTGGATCAAGTTATGGAAATTATATTAAAATTGATCATGGAAATGGAATTTATTCCTTAGCAGCCCATTTATTATATGGTTCTGTACTTGTTAAAGTTGGGGATACAGTTAAACAAGGAAAAGTTATTGCAAAAATGGGTAATACAGGTCGCGCAAATGGAAACAATGTTCATTTTGAAATATTTAAAAATAATATTAAAGTTGACCCTCTAAACTACCTATATGTTGCCAAAAGCCAAACAGTATCTGCAAGTAATACATATAAATTAAATTATTTATAAAAAAGAGTTTATAAAACTCTTTTTTAATTTACAAATTTTTATTTATCTCTTAGAATTCCATTATACTTTTTAGATATATTTTCAATTATCTTATCAATAATAATATTTATCTCTTCTTCAACTAAAGTCTTTGTTTTATCTACAAATTCCAAGGAGAATGCTACAGATACTTTATCAGCTTTTTCAAATCTATCAAATATATCTATTTTATTTAATATTTTTCCTGAAGTTTTTGATATTTCCTCCAGTACTTCTCCCATAACAACATTGTTATTGAATAAGAATGCAATATCTCTGTTAATACTTGGATATCTACTTGGTTCATCATACTTGATTCTTTTAGTCTTTTTCATAAATAGTATATCAAGATTAATTTCACATATATACAGCTCTTCTTTACTAATATTTGGATGTAGCTTTCCAATAATTCCTATTGTTTCATTGTCAACTAAAATATTCGCACTTACTCCAGGATGCATAAATTCATATAAACTTTCTGTAGTAAATTTTATTCTTTTATCAAATCCTAAATAATGAATTAAATTTTCTAAAATGCCTTTTATTAAATAAAAATCACTTTTTACAATGGTATTGTTCCATTTATTTCCAATAAAGTCTCCCTTGGTGATAAAGCATAACTTTAATATTTCATCAAATTTAGCTTCTCTTTTTATATATATATTTGATATTTCAAAAATATTTACATCCTTAACATTTCTTGAATTGTTATATTTTACAACTTCCAATAATGAAGGAATCAGAGATGTTCTAAGATGAGTTTTAACTTTACTAATAGGGCTTTCCAGTTTAACAAGTTCTCCTGTTTCATAATTAAAATTTGTTGCATCTTTTTCATTTATTAAAGAGTAAGTCAATATTTCATTTAATCCAAAGCTTAGCATTTTCTTCGCAATATCTTTTCTGTATTTAATTCTGGAAGAATAGCCACCCTTTTTCCAGTTTTGATTTGGAAACTTCCCAACTATTTTATCATAACCATATATTCTTCCAACTTCCTCTATCAAATCCTCAGTAATTGATACATCCATTCTTCTATTTGGAATTGTAACATCAAAGGCGTTAATATATTCAAAGCCTAAGCGATTAAATATATTTTCTACTTCTTCCCCTGTTATTTTAATTCCTAAGATCTTATTTATTTTTTCTAAGCTGACACTGGCTTTTTTAGGCGTTTTATCCACTCTGTCATGTAACAATATATTTTTTGTAACTTTTCCATTTGCATATTTCTGAAGTAAATGACAGGCTCTTGAAATAGATTCATAGGTATATTCATAATTTAAACCCTTTTCAAATCTAATGGAAGCTTCACTTCTTAAATTTAATTTTAAATAAGTTTTTCTTATGATAATGGGATTGAACATAGCGGCTTCAATCAATATATTTTTTGTATTTTCAGTAATCTCAGTATCTAAGCCACCCATTATTCCTGCAAGCCCAACGGCTTTATCTCCAGCTGTAATTATTATGTCTTCTTTGGTTAAAATTCTTTTTTTATTATCTAAAGTTGTTAACTCTTCAGAATCATTAGCCATTCTAACACCAAGAGTATCCTTAATTTTATCTGCATCATAAAAATGAAGAGGTTGACCGTATTCAAGCATAATATAGTTTGAAATATCTACAACATTGTTTATAGATCTCACTCCTGAAGCCTCTAATCTATTTTTAATATATTCAGGACTATCCTTTATTTCAACATCCTTGACATACTTTAAAATAAATAATGGACAATTATCTGTATTAACTTCCAAATCATATTTATCTTTTATGTCAATATCTACTTCATCATAATGAATTTCTGGAGTTGTAATATTTTTATTTAATACTGAAGCAACTTCATACGCAAAGCCAAGATGACTTAAACAATCATTTCTATTAGGATTCAAATCTAAAGTATACACAGTATCACTTTTTACATTAATATAATTATAGGGATCATCACCTATTACAGCAGCTTCATCCAAAATATGTATACCATTTATGTATTCATCCTTTAAACCCAGTTCACTCAGTGCACAAATCATACCGTTTGATTCAACTCCACGAATCATTCTCTTCTTTATTTCAAAATCTCCAGGTAAAATAGCACCAGTTTTTGCAATTATTACATTTATTCCCTCTTTTACATTTGAAGCTCCACAGATAATATTTAATATTTCTTCTTTTATATCAACTTCACATTTATTTAAGTGATCTGATTCAGGTAACTTTTCACATTTAATTACCTTTCCAACAATCAAATTATCAATTTTACTGCTGCTATCAATAGTTTCAATGTTGACACCACAGTTGGTTACCTTATCCGCCACTTCCTTTAAATCCAAACCTTCTAAGTCAACATAATCTTTTATCCAATTCGTACTAATCTTCATCCGCTTCACCTTCTCTCACATCAAAGTCTTCAACTCTTAAGTCATTTATATAAAAAGTTCTAATGTCATTTATTCCATATTTAATCATAGCTAATCTTTCTAGACCAAATCCAAAAGCATACCCTGTATATATAGTTGAATCATATCCACAGTTATTTAATACATTTGGATGTACTATTCCAGCTCCGCCTACTGTTATCCAGCCAGTACCTTTACATACCGGGCAGCCTTTTCCCTTACAAACAAAACAGCTTATATCAAATTCAACACTTGGTTCAGTAAATGGATAAAATGAAGGTCTAAATCTGGAGTCAACCTTTCCAAACAGCCTTACTGCAACTGTCTCTAGTATACCCTTCAAATCAGACAAAGATATTTCTTTATCCACAACCAGACCTTCCATTTGTGCAAATTGATGCGAATGAGTTGCATCATCATTATCTCTTCTGAATGTCTTACCAGAACATATCATTCTCATTTGTGTCTTTTCCTTATTGGCAAGCATGCTTCTTATTTGAACAGGACTAGTATGACTTCTTAAAAGCATTTCTTCTGTAATATAAAAAGTATCCTGAGCATCTCTTGCCGGATGTCCTTTAGGCAAGTTTAACATTTCAAAATTATATAAATCCTTTTCTACCTCAGGACCTTCAAAGACATCAAAACCTAAGGAAATAAACAATTCCTCCAATTCTGAAATTAATTTTTCCAATATATGGGGTTTTCCAGAAAAAATTTTAGTACCAGGTAAAGTAATATCTATTTTTTCAGAAGATAATCTTTTATTAAGTTCTTTACTTCTCAATTCAATACCTTTATCAACTAATAATTCATTTACTTTAGTTTTAAATTCATTAATTATTCTTCCATATTCTTTTTTATCTTCAGAATCCACAGCTTTTAATTTATTTAAAAAACTAGTAATAATACCATTCTTGCCTGTATATTTTATTTTTATCTTTTCCAGATCAGAAATATCATTTATTTCAATATTATCTAATTCTTTAACAGCCTTTTCAATTTCATCTAACATTTTTCTTTCCTCCTAAAATAAAAACTTTATAATTTAAGGACGAGAATACCCGCGGTACCACCTTAATTCATAAAGTTATTATGCTCTTTAAATAGGTTAACGCCCTATAAACGAATCTTATAAATAAAGCTGAATTCATAATATATTTTTATTAGTTTGCACCAACCACTAACTCTCTATAAAAAATCAATATTATTACTACTTCTTTAAAAAGATATCTGTATTATATCAAAAATCATTCAATATATCAATTATATACTCATTAATTCTGATTCTTTTTCTTTAAATTTTTCCTCTACTGTTTTATTATATTTATCTATATATTTTTGCACTATTTCCAAATTTACTTTTTCTTCATTTTCACTTGATTCTAGCTTTTTGATGTCATTATTAAAATCTTGTCTAATATTTCTTAATGCTATTCTTGCATCCTCACACATATCTTTTACCTGTTTTACATAATTTTTTCTTGTTTCCTCTGTAAGTTTTGGAATAGTCAATATTAAAACTTCTCCATTATTCGTTGGGGACATTCCCAAATTTGCTTCATATAATGATTTTTCAATAGCTTTCAACAATGTTTTATCAAAAGGTTTAATAAACAGTTGATTTGCTTCAGGTATGGAAATAGTAGATAAAGATTGAAGAGGTGTCATAGTTCCATAATATTCAACCATAATACCGTGAAGAATATTGGGATTTGCTCTCCCTGCTCTAACAGTAGTGAATCTACCTTCTAAATTTTCAATAACTTTATCCATTTTTATTTTTATATCATTTTCGTTAAACATAAATCTCTCCTTACTTAAATTATACTACTAAATTATAATTTTAGAAAGAGTTATTATGCAGTACTTCTATTGTAAGTAAAATATAAATCTCAGCTTATTAAGGAAGTAAAATTTCTGTTGAATTATTTATACCATAATAATTGACATTAACTGTCAGATCATCAATATAATATATAATTCTATATAAGTATCCTTCTTCATTCTCATAAATTTTAGCATCTATATTTTCATCAATAGTTACACTTAAATTAATTTCCTCTAATATTTTTTTAATAAAATCCTTTTTTATTTTTACATTATAAACTATATATTTGTTATCGCCAATTAATTCCTCTGAATCACTTTCAACACTTTTGATATTTTTTAATCCTTCCAGATAAATTAAAGGATTTGAATATATCTGAACCTCTTTTGTTTCAACATAATCACCGTCTTTTAATGCATATGTTTTTCCATCTATAACGTAGATTACTGTATCATTGTTTTCAATAGCAATTTCTTCCTCATTTAAAGGTGACAATTCTTTATTTACTATAGTAATTTTAAAATCTTCATCCCTGAAATTTGAAATTCTTACAATTTCATTAATTGTTTGCTCTTTAACTACTCCGTATATTCTTAAATCAATTGAATACCCGTTAATATCTTTTTCACCTGTACCGGCTTTCATTGAATCATATACATTATTAATTGCCTTATTTGAACAGCCTGCAACAAATATAACAATTAATACAATAATAATTTTTTTAAAAATTTTCATATAAACTCCTTATCTTCCATTCTACAATATTCTACATATATTTTATACTATAATTTATATATTGTCAACAATATAAAGAAGCTATTTTAAAATAAAACGCCATTCAATATTTCTATAAAATTCAGAAGCATAATCAATACCAATTCTTTTGGTTTTTATATATTCAAAGTGTTTATTATCAGTTTCAATCCACAATTCATCTGATTCACATAAATTAATATTATTTAATTTTCTGTCTATTTCCAATCTTTTAGTGAGTTTACCTGGACCATTAAAACCCTCTATACCTCTAATTAATACAGCTTGAGGATAATTTTCTTTTCCTGTTACTATATTCAGTAAATAGTGTATTCCATAGCACAAATAAATATAAGAAAATCCACCTTTTTTATACATTACAGCTGTTCTGCTGGTTTTACCTGCTTTTGCATGACAAGCTGTATCTTCTTCACCTCTGTATGCTTCAGTTTCAATTATTCTGTATTTTTCTATTCTTCCATCAGAAAACTTCCTTACCAATAATTTTCCTATTAATAATGGAGCAATCTCTAATACATCTCTTTTAAAAAAATTATAATCTAATCTTTTATTCATATTACTATTATAAACAATTTATAAAGTTAATTTAACTATTTTAGAAAAATTACTACTTTCTAAACCATTTTTATAATACTGCTTTAAAAAATTTATTTTATCCAAATTATTGTTAAATATTAAATCACTTAGTTTTAATGCTTTTTTTATATCAATATTCTTATAATTATCTAAACTGTCAACAATTGTATCTTGATTTAGTTTAATAAACATTTTGTTAATTTCAGTAAAATTAAAATTATTATTTTTAGCATATAGCAACAAATGAGTGAAGAAATTTATATTGTTTTGCCAGATTTCAGGCTTTACCGTACCATTTGGACATCTTATTTCAATAGTATCAGTTCCTTTAGCCTTATGTTCTTTAGAAATATATCTATGAAAGTCTATTCCGAAAATTTGTTCAAATGATAAATTCAGTGCTTTTATAAAATTTTCTTCAGTATCACAATTTTTAGCAGAATTATAATTATTCAACACCTTATTTTTTATAGGAATAGAATATGTAGTTAAATTTGACCTGTAATTCAAATTTTCTCCATAAGAAAATCTATATATTATGTTTTCAAAAACGCTCCATAATATAATAAAATTCTTCAATGTTTCAATATTATTTTCTAAAATACCTGAATCAAAATGTATGTGAGCAGCAGTTTTATCACTGACTTTGCAATTTTTATTCTTTAATAAAATACAAACTTCTTTTATTGCGTTCCAGGCAACATCATTATTACTTAAAACTGGAGAAATTATTTCAAAACCATAATTAGTTGATACTTCAGGTTTTATCAACCAGTCTTTATAATAATTGGAGTATTCCAATGTTTCATAAATAAAAAAATTCGGACATATTCTGCTTACATAATAATAAAATTCCTCTCTTTCAGATTCATCTACCTCTATTTCAATACCAAAATATATATTAAAAGCTATGTTTAACTTTTTTCTATATTCAATGCAATGTTTTTTTAATTTTTTAAGAAAATAATTTAAATCTTTTTTATTTAATTTAACAAAAGGTATATTTAAGTCTAAAAATTCATTCATAAAAAATAACCTCTTTCACAGAAGTTATTATAACATATATTAAAATCTTATTTATATGTCTTTTAATAATTTAGTATTTTCAATTATATTTTTATGTAGGAAACTTGCACTTACTATTAAATCTGCTCCTTTTTCTTTTACTAATCTAGCAGTTTCTAAATTTATTCCACCATCCACAGATATAATTGTATTTAGATTTTCTTCATTAATTTTCTTTTTTAATGCTTCTATTTTATATAAGATACTTTCTTTAAATTCCTGTCCGCTTTTTCCAGGTTCAACACTCATTACAAGTACAAGATCCAAATCTTTTAAATATTCAAAAATTTTATTTACATTAGTTTTAGGTTTTATACTGATTCCGACTTTAATGCCTAAATTCTTTATATAATTTATAACTTCCTGAGGATCTTTAACGCTTTCATAGTGAAAAGTAATACTTTCAATATTAAGCATAGCATAATCATCAACATATTTAATTGGATTATTTACCATAAGATGCACATCTAGCTTTTTAGAAGTATATTTTGTAAAATTTTTAACTTCACCGTAAGTATAAGTCTTTTCTTTTATGAATTTACCATCCATGATATCCACATGTATAAAATCCACATCAGTTTTTTCAAATTCCTTTATTAATTCAACTGGTTTATATTCCTTTGATAAAAAGGAAGCACTTAACAGCATTATTTCACCTCATTCATTATTTTAATATAATTATCATATCTGGATTTCATAATTTTATTATTGATAACATCAGTTTTTATTTTACATCCATCTTCCTTATAATGCAAACAGCCTTTAAATTTGCAGTTGACTTTAAATTCTTTAAATCCTTTTTTAATATCCTTTTTATCAAAATTCAATTCCAAAGCTGAAAAACCAGGAGTATCAGCGACTAATCCTGTGCCAATTCTATGTAATTCCACTATTCTGGTAGTGTGTTTACCTCTTCCCAGACTCAAAGATATTTCATTCGTTTCCAATTCTAATGATTTATCAATCTTATTTAATAAGGTACTTTTACCTGCACCTGTCTGACCTGCAAGGGCAACAGTAGAGTCTTTGAATTCATTTTTTATTTTATTAACATCTTTATTGATATAAATTTTATAACCAAGATTTTTATAGTATTTTAAAATTTTTTTTAAATTTAATTTTCCCTTTAAATGCAGTTTATCAAATTTTGAAACAACTATAATAGGTTCAATATTGTTTAAATGAGATAACACCAAAAATTTGTCCAGCAGATAACTGGAAAAATCCGGTGTAACACAGCTGCAGATTATAAATAATTTATCAATATTAGCAACTAAAGGTCTTATTAAATAATTTTTTCTAGGTAAAACTTTTTCAATAGTAAGAGTATTTAAATCTATTTCAACATCATCTCCTACCACTGGTTTTATATTGTTATTTCTTAACTTACCCCTGGTTTTACATTCAACTGTTTTTTTATCATCTAAAAGTATTGTGTAGAAATCCTTATTAATTTTGATTATTTTTCCAGTATACAAATTATTCACTTTCGCTTTCATCAATTTCAGGTATAGTAGAAACTGTTATAGTAAATTTTATTCCCGGAACAACTATTGTATTGGCAGGTCTGCTCTGAGATAAAATTGTTCCATCTTCTTCCGTTTCATCTTCCTGGTATTTTATTTCTAAAATCAAATCATTTTTATCACAAAAATCTTCAACATCATCTATTGAATAATTTCCATCAGTAAAATCCGGATATTTAATTTCCACTTCAGGTAAATATAATGTAATATTGGCTCCCGGCTTTACCTTTGTTCCTGCTTCAGGAGACATATCAATTATTTTATTAACGTCAGCATCCTCATCATCAACTTTTTGATATTCAATAAGTACATTACATTCATATGTGGATTCTAATATTGCCTTTACCTCAATATAATTTCTTCCTGTATAATCTTCCAGTTCAAAAGTCTCTTCACCACTTGAAACATAAATGGTTATTGTTGAACCTTCCTTTATCTTTTTTCCAATTTCAGGATAAGTCTTTACAACATAACCTGCCTCAATTTCATCTGAAGCTACTGTTTCAGTTTCAGCATTTATAATAAATCCGGCTTCATCAAGTATCTCACTTGCCTCTTCCAGTGATTTTGCGGAAACATCCGGAATTTTAACATTCTTATTTCTGAATGAGCCAAAATAAACAAACATTGAGACAGTTGTTATTAATATTAAGCCTGTAAAAACTGAAACTAAAATTATTAACAATTTATTCTGCTTTTTATTTTCTAACTTTTCTGTTTTTTCCATGATTTCTTCTTTTTTAGAATCCTCTTCCTTTTCCTTCTTTTCTATTGCTTTAATTGTATCCTCCAGCACTTTTGTGTCTTCAAGATCATTTTCAGAATACTTATACACATACCTTGAATCACTGGCTCTTGAATCATCTAAAGCAGTTTTTATATCTTCATACATCTCTCTTGCATCGTTATATCTATTCTTCGGATTTTTTGCAGTGGATTTTAATATGATATTCTCAATTGATTGCGGTAGTGTAGGTAAAATTTTCTTTATGCTTGGAAGCGGTTCTTTCAAATGTTTTAAAGCAATTTCAACAGGACTGTCTCCTTTGTATGGAATAGCTCCAGTTAATAATTCATACATTAAAATTCCCATTGAATATATATCACTTTTTATAGTTGAACCTTTTCCGTTTGCCTGTTCAGGCGGTAAATAATGTACACTTCCCAATACTGAATTAGTTTGAGTCAATTGAGTTGAATTAAGTGCCATTGCGATACCAAAATCCGTAATCTTAATCATACCATTTTCTAAAATCATGATATTCTGAGGTTTTATATCTCTATGAATTATGTAAGAATCATGTGCGTGAGCCATGCCATCTGTCAATTGTAGCATTATATCCATAACTTCAGTAATAGTTAGACTGCCACGCTTTTTCAACAATTGCTTTAATGTTTTCCCCTCAACATATTCCATTACTAAATAATACTGACCATCATCTTCTCCAACATCATACATTTCAACAATATTTGGATGTGATAAAGAAGATGCAGAAAGTGCCTCTCTCTGAAACCTTCTAACAAATTTTTCATCACTAGATAAATCACCACGTAATATTTTAACTGCCACATTTCTATCTAATATAGTATCATAAGCTAAATAAACATTAGCCATTCCACCTTCGCCTAATGTTCTAATGATTTGATATCTATCATTAATTTTAGCCCCTTTTACTATCACTAATATCACCACTTTCATTAATTATATAAGCAATTGATATATTGTCGTTACCACCCCTGGCATTACTTTTCATAATCAGTTTTCCAACTTTAGCCTCAATTTCAAGAGTTTCATCATTTAATACTTTTTCAATTTGTTCCAAAGTCAACATATTAGTAAGTCCATCACTACATAAAAAAATTTCTTCAATATCATTCTCTACATCAAATATATCCATTTCCACTTTTTCAGTAGCACCCAAAGCTTTCATCAACACATTCTTCTGAGGATGATTTTTAGCTTCCTCTATACTTAAATCACCACTTTCAACAAGTACATTTACCAATGTGTGATCCTTTGTAACTTTATATAATTTACTATCCTTTTTCACATATCCGCTGGAATCCCCTACATTTCCAAAAATAAGAAAGTCTTTTGTATATATGGCACAAACACATGTAGTTCCCAAACCAGTAGCATCTATATGCTCATCTGCATATTTCAATATTTTTATATTTATTTCATCTATTATTTCTTTTAACCAAGTAGCAGCCTCTTCTTTAGAACCAATACTACTTAATTTAGAAAATCTATTTCCAAGTTCAGAAACCACCATGGATGATGCAATTTCTCCAGCCTTATGTCCACCCATTCCATCTGCTACTACAAGAAGATACTCATTATTTCTGTTTTTAACAATTACTACACTATCTTCATTGTGACTTCTGACTTTTCCTGAATCAGTTTGATAATATGTCAGCATTAATTCACCTCATTCATTAGCCCTCAACTGTCCACACGCAGCAGATATATTAGGCCCCATTTTTTTTCTAATAATTACTTCTATCTTATTACTTTTAAGTATATCATAAAATTTTTTAATTTTAAAGTCTTCACTACTTTTATAATTAACATTATTGGTCATATTGTATGGAATTAAATTAACATAGACAAGCTTACCTTTCAATAAACCTGCTAATTCTCTGGCATCTTTTTCACCATCGTTTATTCCTTTAATTAAAATATATTCAATTGTCACTCTTCTATTTGTAGTTTTAATGTATACATCAATGGCATTCATTATATCTTTTATTTTGTAAACTTTATTGATAGGCATTATTTCACTTCTAACCTCATCATTTGAAGCATGGAGTGAAACAGCTAAATTTACCTGATTATTCAAATTAGAAAACTCTAGTATTTTAGGAACAATTCCACAGGTTGAGACTGTTATTTTTCTTTGACCAATGTTGATCATACTGTGACTGGTCGCAATAGATAAAAACTTCACTAAATTGTCATAATTGTCAAAAGGTTCACCTATACCCATAATCACAATATTATTAATATTTATATTTTCTTCCTTCTCTATGGTTAATATTTGCAACACCATTTCTGCAACACTTAAATTTCTTAATTTTTTTAATCTTCCACTTTCACAAAATTCACAGCTCATATTACATCCTACCTGAGAACTTATACATACACTGTTACCATAATTATGTTTCATTAAAACTGTTTCAATTTTATTGTCATCTTCCAATTTAAACAGAAACTTTACAGTATCCTTGCTCTTTTCAGACTTAATAACTTCTAAAAATTTTATATAAAAATTTTCATTCAAAAAAGATATTAGATTTTTACTAATATTTGACATATTATCAAAATCATATTCTTTCTTTTTGTATATCCAGTCAACTATTTGAGTTGCATTAAATTTTTTAAAATTGTTTTCAATTAAAATTTCTTCCAATTCTTTTAGTGTATAGTTAAAAATATTTTTCATATATGCCTTTCACTGTACTTTATCATAATAGTAATCCGGATAATCTTCCAATTCCAGTATTTTTATATTGCTAAATGAAGAAATATCATAAGATCTTAAATCATAGGTATTAAATACATAGAAATAATCATTTATATACAGCCCTCTAATACCTGAAAACCAATAATTATTACTATATTTAATTTCCCCTATTTTTTTAAATCCATCCGTTTCATCAAAGCTAAACACTAAATAACTACTATCTGCCGGGAAAGCAACAATATTTTTTTCCGGAGATACAAGTATGGCTTTATGATTATAAGAAGCTTCAGACCAGCTGTATTTACTTCCTAAAACCAACTTATATTTTTCTTTTATATCAGTTTTATCAGTAATATCATACATTGATATTTTTATTCCCAATACTTCACCAGTTGCACTTGCTTCTTTACCTAGTCCGAATAAATATTTTTCACTATAAACATGAAGATATTCTGAAAAACCAGGTATCTTTAATTCATTAATGATAACAGGCTTTTTAGGGTTGGTCAAATCAACCGCAAAAAGAGGATCAACTTGCTCATATGTGACAAAATAGGCAATCTCCTGATCAAACCTGACTGAATATACTCTTTCTCCTTTTGCTAAATTTTCTATTTTTCCAATTAATTTTAATTCTTCATTTAAAACATATATATTATTCTTAGAATCTTCATTCCAGTTAGTTACAACATTATCAAAATCATTTGAATATATCTTATAATCATAATTTGTGGTGACGATTCTAAATGTATCACTATATTCATCCATAGAAAACTGATTCAGAATTGAACCGTTAACGACTCCGGTGTTTTTTAAATCAACTTTTCCTTCTTTCAAAGAAAATTTGAGAATATTAGTTTTACTTTTATAATATCCCGCTTCCTCAACACTCTCATAACTTGCTACATATAAATTTTCTTTACTGGAATAAATGGTAGAGCCACTGCCGAATACAGATTTTTTAGATGTGAAATCATCAGAGGAATTTACATTCATACCAGTTACAACAAGATATTGAGAAGAACTGGGATTCGGAACAATATAAATATCATCAACTTCAAGCAGTTTCTTTTCTTCTGTTTCAGTATATGGAATATATGTTTCAGTTTTAGAAGACTTGATTTCAGATTCATATACACTATAATTTGTCACCAAATATAAATAGTTGTCAATCATTCTTGAAGACAGATATCCTCCACTTTGAATCAGTTCATTCTCTTTTTTTGGATTTGCTATATCTGTTATATCAAAAATTACTACAGCAGTATCAGAACTTCCATATATTGGAAAAATTTCCATGCCATCATTCTCAGGATAACTATAATTTGAATCATATTTGTATTTATTTTCAATTGCAATCAGTTTATTGTTTTTTAAATATATTTCAACAAACATAGAACTGCTATTATCAGCAATCTCTCTATGCTTTATTGAAGATACCAATTTCAGATTACCTTTATCTGCCTTAATAATATATAAATATTCATTTGATAAGGCATAAATGTAATTTCCATCAGTTTTAATAATATCTGCTTCTTGAACACCTAAAACCTGTATATTTGTATCAGAGTAGTCAATAAGATTATTATTTGAACTTGAATCTTCCTCAATTCCATCTAAACCATAATCTTTATCAAAACTATTGTTTCTGTTTAAATTTTTTAATAGAGAATATAATTCTTTATAATTTTCCGGATTTTGAATTTTAGAATATTCTTTTAAATCAGTTTTAAAAAACAAAAAGAAAATACTTAGTATGACCAATATTATTATTACCATAAATAATATCTTATAAAAAATACTTCCTTTGAACTTATTATATAATTTATTTATCATATTTACATCTCCTTAAAAGTCTTACTTTATAGAAATTCTTATATTATAAATATATCATGAATTCATAAATAATACTATTACAATTTATTCTAGTACCACTTTTAATCTTCTTACACCAGCTGAAGAACTTTCTTCCTTTTGTATTTTAAATATTCCTAATTCACTTGTATTTTTGATATGCGGTCCTCCGCATATTTCCTTTGATATATCTCCAATTGAATAAACGAATACTTTAGAACCATATTTATCAGTAAATATTCCTTCCGCACCCTGCTTTTTTGCTTCCTCATAAGTCATTTCTTCTTTAGTAACCTCTAAATTCTGATTAATGTAGTTATTTACTTTTTTTGTCAATTCACTCAGTTCAGATTCTGTCATTCTATGATCTAGATTAAAATCAAATCTTAATCTTTCAGCCGTGATGTTAGCTCCTCTTTGAATTACCTGTTTTCCATACATTTCCTTTAAAGAGGCAAGAAGAATATGTGCTAAGGTATGATATTTGGTACTTTCATAGGAAGTATCAGCTAATCCTCCTTTGAATTCTCCTTGAGAGGCTGTTCTGCTCTTTTCCTGATGTTCCTTAAATTTATTATCAAACCCAGCTACATCAACTTCAATATTCTTTTCCTTGGCAAGTTCAACTGTAAATTCTAAAGGAAATCCAAATGTATCAAACAATTTAAATGCATTATCTCCATCCAGTCTGTTATCAGTTATATTTCTAGTAACCTTTTCAAACATCTTAAATCCGGCTTTAATTGTTTTATTGAACTTTATTTCTTCCTTTAACAGTTCATCAATAATAAAATCTTTATTTCTTTCTAATTCCTTATAATCTTCCTTAAAATAATTTATAACAATAACAGCCAGTTCCTTTAATATAGATTCATTAATATTTAAAGATTTAATGTATCTTATGGTTCTTCTTATGAGACGTCTTAATATATAGCCGGCTCCCGTATTTGATGGAGTCAACTTTTTATCATCCCCAAGTATCATTACAGAAGTTCTCAAGTGATCCATTATAATTCTAAATTCTCTTTTTCTTGCTTCATATTTAATATTGGTCAGTTCTTCAAGCTTTCCTTTTAAATCAAAAAACATCTCTGTATCATAAACACTTTTTTTGCCGTTTACCACTGTAATAATTCTTTCCAGTCCCATTCCGGTATCCACATTTTTTTGAGTCAACAAAGAATATTTACCATTATCATTTCTATATTGTAAGAATACATCATTCCATATTTCAAGAAATTCCCCGCAATCACAGGCAGGTGAACAACTACTTGAACATTTTCCAGTACCCATTTTATAAAACATTTCCGTATCAGGTCCGCAAGGTCCAGAACCACTTCCTAGTTCCCACCAGTTGTTTTCTTTAGGTAAAAAATATATATTACTTTCTTCTACTCCACAAGCTTTCCAAGCATTGAAACTTTCCAAGTCTTTTGGAGCATCATCATTTCCCTCAAAAACACTAAAAGCTAATTTTTCCTTTGGAATTTCCAAATATTCTGTAAGAAATTCAAAAGACCATCTGATGGCTTCCTCTTTAAAATAATCACCCAGTGACCAGTTTCCCAGCATTTCAAAGAATGTTAAGTGAGAATCATCTCCCACACTGTCAATATCCACAGTTCTTAAACATTTCTGAACATCTGCGAGTCTCTTTCCCTCAGGATGAGTTTGTCCTAAAAGATAAGGCACCAATGGATGCATTCCGGCAGTTGTAAAAAGCACAGTCGGATCATTTTCAGGTATAATACTGGCACTTGGAATTATCTTATGTCCTTTACTTTCAAAAAACTTTAAATACATTTCAATTAATTCTTTTCTTTTTAATTCTTTCATTTTTTCACTCCTATATTTTATATATTTTATTAATTTCAAATTTATATGGCAGCTTCACAACAATCATATCATATTTTTTATCCTTTAATATATTTTTACAAACTATAAAATTATCAACAGGCAGCTTCACATAATATTTAATTATTTTACTTAAGTTATTATCATTTATAAAGGTTTTTAATCCTTTTAGTGAAGTATTTACACTTTTTTTATTATAATCTTTATTTTTTTTATAAACAATATTTTCAAATTTTGACTCCTCTTCAGTCAATCCATAATATACATTCATAAATTCTTTTACCTCTAACATATATTTTACCATAATTTAGAAGCTTCAGTTATTATATTTCTTTTTAATTCTGCAGTTTCCTTTTTAAAATCTTCTATTAAAGTCAGATTTTTATTATATATGATTTTTGTTTCTTCAAATATTTCAATTAATTGATTGTAAGTCATAGGTTCTTTTTTACTTGCTTCATTTAATAATTTGATTTTAGAAATAATTTCAGAATATGATTCATTATTAGAAATTACTGTAATAGCAGGTTTAATATAATAAAAATAACCATCAAAAGAATATGATTCCATTGTAAACCCATCAATAAATCTGCATACATCAGCATTATAAGAATCAGCACCGTAATATACCCCATTATATTCTATTAAATTTAATTCATGGTGCACTTCTTTTGTAAAGGCTTCATTTAAAGTTAAAGATTTTCCTCCAACACAGGAAATGGGATCTCCCATTAATTTTAATTTATTAAAAATATCTTTTACAAATGAGGTGTAGTGCCTACAGCAGCCATAACCGTTAATAATATTTAAACTTAATAATCCTACCAAATCTTTATAATTTTCCTCTTTATTACTTATTATTGAATCTTTAGAAAAGCAACCTTCTTTTATTAAATTGGAAATAGAAATAAAATAACTTATTGAATTGTTTGAAATTCCTAATTCTTTAACTAGTTTAGAAGCCTGCAATATCATATTATTATAATTTTCCAGTGAATTTTTAAAAACTGTTTGATTTATAACAGAAGACTTATAATAATGATTTTTATAAAAATTTATTTTTTTCATTAATTTTGGATTTGAACAAAATAAATATAAATTTTCATTACAAAGTTCAGTTAAATCTTTTGCCTCTTGCTCTAAACTATATTTCATAAAGCCTCCTTTTTTAAATAAAATAAAAGAATGATACACAGGAGCGTTATAACGCGGTACCATCCCTTTTTATTACTTAATTAATATAACGGTTTTCTCCGTGAGCTGTTAACTCAAACTGTCAGAATAGCTTCAAATAACACTACTTATTCTTTTTCACCACACAAGAACTCTCTATAAAGTTTCAATTATTTTACTAGTTTCTTTTTATCGTCTTTCTCTTCATATTCAAAGAATCTGAACTTTTCATCAAAGAATACATAAACTATTTTCAATAATGCAACTATAGGTGTTGCAAAAATCATTCCCAGTATACCAAAGAAATAGCCAAAAATCAATAATGCCAATAAAATTGTAACCGGATGAAGATTCATTTTCTTACTCATAACTAACGGATGCAAGAAATTTCCTTCAAGTGTCTGAGTAACTAAAATAAATGCTAGAGTTAATACTCCCACTACCGGTCCCTGAGTGAAGCCTATTAGTCCTGCAACTGCAGCTCCCATGTAAGGTCCAATATAAGGAATTAAATTGGTTATTGCACAGAAGATTGCAATTAATAACGGTGCATTTAAACCTATAATTGAAAAACCTACAAATGTTATTATAAACAAGAAAAATGTTATTAACAATGTTCCTCTGACAAATTTATGAAGAGTATCACTTATTCTTACCAAAATATAATCAGTATCTTTTCTCCATTTTCTAGGTAATATATTTGTAAAATGTTCACTTACATTGTTGAAATTGAATAATAGATAGAAACCTACCACAAAACTTAGTAAAAATACTCCAATACCACTTACAAACTTACTGACAAAGTTAACTGTAATAGTTGGCAAATCCTGCTGTAAATTGTTTCCAATCGTCTCAATGTAGGCAAAGAATCTTTCTTTTGCAAAATCTAAATTCTGAAGAGTCAATTCTGAAGTAGTATCAAATATATTTGAAGCCCATGATTTCATATCAGTCAACATAGAAGGTATGGCAGCTACAATATCTTTTATTTGTTCACCCAGTAAAGGTAATATTGTTACTATAAACAAAACTATGATAGCTATTACAGAGGTGAATACAATAGTGATAGCCAATGCTCTGCTCACTTTTCTTTCCGTTAATTTAGTAACCAGCGGATTTAATAACCATGCTATGAAGAAACCTATAAAGAAGGGACTTAATATTTTTAAAACAGTTCCTACAATTTGCAATATCTCTAGTTCTTTAAATATTAAACTTACTACATAAATTGCTACAACAATTAATAAAACATATAAAATCTTTAATATTTTATCACTGGTTTTTATAATATGATTTAATCTTTTTATATTTAATTTTTCAAAAATATTTTTAAGTTTTTCCATATCTTCATCACTCTCCAGATTTATTATAGCATATTTAATTTTAAAAAAATAGCATCTTCTTATGAAGAGCTATTAGAAATGTTAGTATAATTTTTTTTCTTTTTCTTTATCATACTTGATATCTGTTTATTGTATTTTTGATAAAGTAATGTTGCACCTATTCCAGCACCCATCCAAAATAAACCTTTTAAAGCTTTAATAATACCACTCTCCTTTTAATATTATTATTTACTCTAAAATATTATTTATACATTTAATAGATTTTTTAAATTACTCATTCTATTGGAATTGGATAAAGTCTGAATTGATAAGTTAAAATTCTCATAAGTTCCAATTATTATCAATTTTTTCTTAGCTCTAGTCACTCCAGTATAAATTAATTTATTGTAAAGCATTCTTCTAAAACTATTAGATAAAATAATTACAACATAATCATATTCACTTCCCTGACTTTTATGAATGCTTATAGCATATGCCAAAGATATTCTATCATAGTCTTTAGATAATAATTCTATATTATTACCATTGAAATCTATCTCTAAAGAGGAATTTTTATTTTCAAAGTAATTAATTTTTTTAATATATCCTATATCTCCATTATAAATGTTATTATCTACATCATTTACCAATTCTATTACTTTATCTCCCTCTCTGTATATTTTATCTGCAATCTTAATTTCTTTTTTATTATCAGCTTTCTGATTAAAAATATTTTGCATTAGATTATTTATATTATCAATTCCATTCTCAGTCTTATACATTGGAGCCAGTATCTGAAAATCATTTATATTAATTTTATCCGATAAAAATGATAGGCAAATATCATTTAGATTATTCTTTATATTAATTTCATCTGATATTATAAAATTTACATCTTCGTTATTTTCTATTAATTCAATATATTCTCTGTTGTTTATACTATTTGCAAGCTCAATTATTTTTGAACCTTCTTCAAATCTATAAATATTTTTTAAGAATTTCTTACTGATGCTGTCACAGTTTATCAAATCATCCAATATATTGCCCGGACTTATACTTGGTAACTGATTAGCATCTCCAATTAAAACTAACTTTATATAATCATTTAAGCCTTCTAGAAGAGAACTAAATAAAAATATATCAACCATACTAAATTCATCCACTATCACTAATCTAGCTTCGCATTTATTTTGTTCATTTATTTGAAAAATGGATAAATCCTTGTTCCATTTTAAAAATTTGTGAATAGTGCTGGATTTAAGTTTCATAGATTCACTTAATCTTCTGGCACTTCTTCCAGTAGGAGCCAAAAGTGCAATATCAGCTTCATTAATCTCAATTATATTCTTATATATCTCAACTAAAGCTTTTACTATTGTAGTTTTTCCAGTTCCTGGACCACCACTGATTATATAAATATTATTGTTAATGCTTTCAATAATTGCTTCCTTTTGAGCTTGATTAAATATTATTTTGTTATTTTTTTCATATTTTCTAATTTCATTTTCTATTTTTTTTGTACTGATATTATTCTTAATTCTATTTAATACCTTTACTTTTCTTGAAATATATTCTTCTTTTTCATAAAAATATGTTAATGCAATTTTATCAGCTATTTCTTTAATTTCATTAGCTTCTTTCAATTCGTTAATATAATTAAGAAAACTATTCAATGCTATGTCTTCTTTTAAAAATCTTTTTACATTTAAATATAAGCTATCTAAATTTACCAAAGTATTTCCTGTTTTAAAGCAGATATCTTTGACTACATATTTAATGACTTCTTTTATTCTTACAGGAGAGGTGGAACTGTTGGTTTTTAAATATATCAAGTCCAGCTTTATAAAATCCACATAATCATTTAATATATATATATTATTCTCCAATATATTATCTAAATTGAGCTTAAATGAGTTTATAACATTCAAGCTTTCTTTAATTGTAAATCCCATATTTGTTAGTCTAATGATTAGATTCTGATCATTTTCATATTCCTTTAACTTTATATTTAAATTTTTAATTTTAGCTTCATTTAAACCGGGAATAGCTATCAACTTTTTATAATCATTTTTTATAATATCAATTGTTTCCTCTTTAAAAGTTTCAACTATTTTAGTAGCAGTCTTTAAACCTATACCTTTAAATATTCCACTACTTAAATAAAGAATTAAGCCATCTGTGTCTTTAGGTGTTTTTATTTCATACGTTTCTGTATTGAATTGAAGTCCATATCTGGGATGCTCTATAATATTTCCATATAATAAATAATCCAGATCTTTATTGATATTGTTAAAAGCTCCAGTAAATGTTATGGTTTTATTTATTAATGAAGAAATTTCATCAATATTGGTATCTCTAATTTTAAAAATACCAACCTTGTATGAATTAGCTTCATTCTCAAATAATATTTTTCTAATGTTACCTTCTATAAAATATTTCATTAGTTAAATATAGCAAAATAAAAATTATAAATCAATTTTTATATCATTTTTTGTTAATTTTTATGTTATATATCTATTCTAAAATAATATTATATATTTCATTGACTTTATAATCACCTTTGATTTTTAAATATAAATAATTTGATGTATGACCAAAATAGTATTCATCCTTATATTCTTCAATCAATACTTCAACCTGGCTTCCAATAAAGGAATTATAATAACTCTCTTCTAGTTTACTGGAAAGTTCAATTAATTTTTTTACTCTTTCTCTTTTTATATTTCCTAAAATTTTATCATCTAGTTTTGAGGCAACTGTTCCATTTCTGTCAGAATATGGAAATACATGTATTTTACTGAAATTGATTTCCTTACAGAAATTATATGTCTCATTGAAATCCTTTTCTGTTTCTCCCGGGAAACCAACTATCACATCTGTTGTAATAGAAATTTCAGGTCTGATTTTTCTTATCTCATTTACTTTATTTCTAAAATAACTTAAGTCATATCTTCTGTTCATTAATTTCAATATTTTGTCACAGCCACTCTGTAAAGGTATGTGAAGATGAGACACTAAAATTTTACTGCTTTTAAGCATTTTTAAAAGATTTTCATCTATCTCAACCACTTCAATGGAAGAGAGTCTTAATCTTAATAAACCTTTAATTTTTAATATATCACTGATAAGATCAGATAATCTGTAATCCTTTAAATCAATACCATACTGTCCTATATGTATACCTGTAAGCACTATTTCCTT
Source organism: uncultured Muribaculaceae bacterium (assembly GCA_964555585.1). Taxonomy (GTDB): domain Bacteria; phylum Bacillota_I; class Bacilli_A; order RF39; family UBA660; genus CAZKSN01. The sequence continues at coordinate 23,284 of CAZKSN010000001.1, forward strand.
AGTATTATTATTTACTAAAGATTTTATTTCATTTAATACATTATCTCTTAACTTACTTCTTACTCTGCCTCTGACATATGGAATAATACAGTAACTGCAAAAATTGTTACATCCATCCTGCACTTTAACAAAGGCTCTTGTATGAGAATTTGATTTATTAATTTCCATATTTTCAAAATTGCTATTATCTATCTCTTTTATTTTATTTAATCTGTTTTTATTCTCTATGTATTCATTTAAATATTCAATGATTTTACTCTTGTCTTGATTTCCCAGTATGATGTCAGCATCTATAAATTCATTTGCTTTATCCTTTACATATTCAACAAAACAGCCAGTAACGATTAATATACTGTCCGGATAATTATTTCTGATTCTTCTTATAATTTTTTTACTCTTATTATCACTATTGTTAGTTACAGTACAGGTATTTATAATATAAACATCTGCTTTTTCCTTCTGTATAAAACCTTCTCTTAAAAAAAGACTTCTTATGAATTCACTTTCATAAGAATTTACTTTGCATCCTAAAGTAATTATATTAAATGTCTTTTTCATTATTTTAAATTAGCTCTAAAATCTTTTAACGTTGAAAGAAAATTAGTTTCTTCAATGTAATTAAGATTTCTTTCTATATTGGGTTTTTCTATTTCTATTTTTCTAACAATAGGACCATTTATATCAATTGGTTCTTCCTTATAGCTAACTTTTAAACTGGATGCATTCTTTAATAATTCTTCATAACTAATGATGGCCTTCTTTTCCTGTTCTTCCTCATATTGATTTATTAAAGTTTTATTATTTAATTCAAAACATTTTTCCTTACTCAAACTCTCAAGTTCTTCTGTGCTTATAATAGCGCTTTCTTCCTCATCTTTTTCATAACTCTCAAGCTTTAGTTCATTATCATCATTAAATATTTTTTCAATATTACCAAATTTATCATTTAATCCGCTATTATCCTCAAAAACAATGTTCTTATCAGAAATATCCTCTTCATTGCCAAAATTTAAGACTAGATTACTTTCATTTTGATCCAGTATATCATCATCCGACTCAATGCTATTTTTATTTCTTTTATAATAATTTTCAACTTTTATTAAATGAATTGTTATCACTAATAATATTAACAATAAAATTATCAATAAGATTAAAAAATAATCTGTTGTAAGAAAAACACTAAAAAATTCACTTATACTACTCATTTATACCATCCAATCTTAAATAATTAATTATTGAAGTTAAATATAAAATAACCGTTTCACTTCTTAATACATTATTTCCTAAAGAAGTTTTAATAAAATTATTTTTCACTAAATAATCTTCCTCTGTTTTTGTTAATCCTCCTTCTGGACCGAATAACATATTTATTTTATCATATATATTTTTTTTATTTAATACTTCATTAATACATTTTACATCATCATTGTCAAGAGAACACAATATATTTACACATTTTTCACTTTTAATTTCATTGTATTTTACAATTTTTTCCACTATAGGTATTTCCAATCTTCTAGACTGTTCTGCCGCTTCTTTAACAATCTTCTGCCACCTATTTAGTTTTTTATCATGTACTTCCTTTTTAAGTTTAAATTTACAATTTATAAAATCAACAACAATAAACTTTGTAACGCCAAGTTCTGTTCCTTTCTGGAAAATAAAACTTAATTTTTCATCTGATAAAAATGGAATATATGCGATTAACTCATTATTATTTTTTAATACATTTATTTCTTTTAAAATTTTCACTGACAGTAAATCTTTCTGCAATGTGCATAAATAACTTGTTTTACTGAATACAACAATAACTTCATCATTTACTTTCATTCTCATTACATTCTTAATGTGATTTAAATCTTCAGAATTTAAACTTATTATATTTTTATCTTTTTTTATTCCAAAGTACTGCTGCATACATATCTCCTTTAAATGAGTATATTATACATTAAAAAAAGACTATATTCAATCTATATAGTCTTTTTATCAATTAATTTTACTATAGTTAATCCTTCATTAAAATTATATAACTTATATTCATCCACAAGCTTTTCTTTTTTTAAATAATTATGCACTTCATTTCTTAATACATTTTTACCTTTTCCATGAATTATAATTATATTGAATTTTTCAAGTATAAGTGAATCATTAATGAATTCCTTTACTTTTAGTACTGCATATTCTCTATCATATCCATGTATATCAATATATGGATAGTTAAGTAAAAAAGGATCATTAATTTTTTTCATAATTTTCTTTTTCTTGTAAATGAACTTTCTTCTGATTTTTCCTGAGTTGATTCAAAATTTTTTGGTAAAAAATAAATCTGCAGTGCATTAAAATCACTAATTGATATTTCATCAGCATTACCTAAGTTAAATCTATCTTTATTTGGAGTTTTTTCAAGCGTCTTAATCAGGGATTTACTGATTATTTTCTTTATTTTCGGATCATTTTCATATTTTTCTCTTAACTCTTCCTTAAATTCTGAAAGAAAATAATTTTTTTGGATATCTTCACTATATCCAAAATTTATAATATCTTTTTTAAAAAATTTAAGTCCAACTCCAAAGGTAATAATAGCAAAGGAATCAAAAATTAACGCTAATATAATTGAATGGACAGCAAATAAGTTAAATATATAAATAAAAAATAAACCTGATAACATAAACGCAAAGATTTTACCTGAAATCTTAAGAAACTCTAAACGATTCCTTTTACTTATAATTCTTGTTATATTCTTTTTTACCTCTGCTGAATCATCCATATTTATCATTTGAATTAAAGCATTTACCTGATTTTTCATTTTTTTCTCTAATTCTTCTTTTTCTGCTTCAGAATATGAGATTGGTTCAGCTTTTCCTTTAGCTAATTTTGGATATATAAAACCTTTCTTTACCTTATAGCTTTTTATAAAATTTTTTTGTTCTTCCTCATTCATTGAATAATCTAACATAATAATTTTCCTTTCATTTAACTTATATTATAAATAATTACTAATTATATGTAAATAAAAAAACAATTAATTTAAATCATTAATTATTTTTTCCATTTTCTTTGCATATTCTATTGAATCATCATAAACAAATTTTAATTCTGGAATATGTCTGATATCAAGTCTGTCTGCCAAAAGAGATCTAAAGAAACCGGCAGCATTATTAATATCTTTTAATACTTTTTCTTTTTTATTATCATTTAATGTAGTAAAGTAAATTTTTGCAAAACTTAAGTCATCTGTTACTTTTACAAATGTTATAGTAACGTTTTTTAAATCCTCATCTCTTGCTTCTGTCAATAGTATTTTTGATACTTCTCTCTGAATATCAGAAGCAGCTCTTTCTCCCTTTAAATTCATTTTCTTTCCACTTCCTTCATTTCATAAGCTTGAATTATATCTCCTTCTTTTATATCATTAAAGTTACTAATGGTTATTCCGCAGTCAAAGTCTTTCTTAACTTCTTTAACTTCATTCTTTTCTCTTTGAAGACTTCCAATCTTTCCATCATATATCACTACATTATCTCTAATGATTCTGGCAGAACTGTTATTCTTTATTAATCCGCTGATAACATGTGAACCTGCAATAGAACCAACTTTAGAAAATCTAAATATTTTTCTAACTTCTGCATCACCTAAAACTATTTCTTCAAATTCAGGATCCAGCATACCTTTAATTGCAGCTTCCAATTCTTCAACAACTTTATAAATAATATTATATAGTCTTATTTCAACATTATAGAATTCCGCCATTTCTTTTGTCTTTGTAGGAGGTATTACATTAAATCCAATTATAATTGCATTACTTGCATTTGCAAGTACTACATCACTTTCTGTAACTGCTCCAACGCCACTTCTTATAACATTCACCTTAATATCATCTATTTTTATTTTTTCTAAAGAATTTTTTACTGCTTCTTCAGAACCCTTCACATCTGCCTTTAATAATACATTTATTTCTTTTTTGCCTTCCTTAATCTGATTAAATAAATCATCTAGACTTACAGCTTTTTTCTCAAATTTCTTTTCTTTTTCTTGAGATTGTCTCTTTAAGGCCACACTTCTGGCTTCTTTTTCACTTTCAAAAGTCATGAATTTATCTCCGGCAACCGGAACATCATTGATTCCTGTTACTTCTACCGGAGTACTTGGAAGTGCTGATAAGATATCTTTCCCCTTATCATCCTTTAAAGTTCTAACCTTACCGAATGTAGTTCCTACTACAATAGGATCTCCTATTCTAATAGTTCCGCTTTGAACAAGCAATGTTACAACTGAACCTATATTCTTATCAAGTCTGGCTTCAATAACTATTCCTCTGCTGTATCTGTTTGGATTAGCTCTTAAGTTTAATACTTCAGAAAGAGCATTAATATTATCCAATAGCAAGTCCACGCCTTCTCCGGTTTTAGCACTTATTTTAACAAATATAGTATCTCCGCCCCAAGCTTCAGGAGTAAGTTCCAATTCACTTAAATCGCTCATTATTTTATCTACATTGCTTCCAGGCTTGTCTATTTTATTAACAGCCACTATTATTGGAACTCCTGCAGCTTTGGCATGATCTATTGCTTCTCTGGTTTGAGGCATAACTCCATCATCTGCTGCAACTATTATAACAACAATATCAGTAAAACTTGCACCTCTTGCTCTCATTTCTGTAAAGGCAGCATGCCCTGGAGTATCTATAAAAGTAATTTTCTTTCCATTTTGTTCTACCTGATAAGCCGAGATATGCTGAGTAATTCCACCAAATTCTCCACTTACCACATTTGTGTTTCTAATGTAGTCAAGTAAAGTTGTTTTGCCATGATCAACATGTCCCATTATAGTAACTACAGCAGGTCTACTGATTAAATCCTCTTCAGAATCAACTACTTCATACTCTTCAAAATTAGATATGTTTGTACTTTCTTCCTTTTTCAATTCCTTCTTATATTCTAAAGCGATAACTGAAGCATCTTCAAATGCAATAGGCTGATTAATGGATATCATCAATCCCATCATTACCAATTTTTTAACTAATTCAGAGCTTTCAATATTAAGAGCGTTTGCTAAATCTCCAACAGTCATATTTTCTTTATATAAAATTACATTGTCTTCCAGTACATTTTTATTACTTTGAAGTTTTTCTTTATTTTTATAAATATTCTTTTTGTCAGATAAATATTCTTTTTTATTGTCTATTTCAGTTTTCTTTTTGATTTTCTGCTTCTTTTCCATAGATGAAACATCTATTCCGATAGATTCAACTACTTCATTGGCTCTGTCCTCCAGTTCAAATTTTTCCTCTAATGCTTCATCAATAATTGATTCTTCATTTTTATTTTGAACAATACCAATTTCATTATCTAGTAAAATGATTGCATCATCATCTAAATAGTCATCTTCTTTTTTAACATTAATATTTAATTCTTTACATTTAGATAAAATGAAACTTACATCTTTATTTAAATCTAAAGCATAGTCTTTGACTGTCATTATAACACCCTCTTTCTTTTATTTTAATTTACTTAATAATTCTTCATAAACTGTATCTTCAATTTTAGCTTTCAAATGATAAGACAAGATATTACCTTTTTTAGCTTTTTCTATTATTTCTTTATCTTTTTTTAAATAACATCCTCTTCCATTTGCCTTCATTGAATCATCTACAAATATTTTTCCTGTATTATCTTTTACAATTCTAAATAACTCATTCTTTTCAAATTGCTCTTTAGAAACAGCACAAGTTCTTAATACTAATTTTTTATTCTTCATTAGCCGCTTCCTTTGAATCTTTCACTTCAGAAGCTGCACTTTCTTTTTTCTTTTTTTCCTCTACTGGTCTTTCATTAATTTCTTTATTAATATCAGCAATAGATTTTACATTGATTTTAAATCTAGTTAATTTACTGGCAAGTTTTATATTTATTCCTTTTTTACCAATAGCTAAAGAAAGATTTTCATCATCTGCTATTACTAAAGCTTCATTACTCTTTTCATCGGTTATTGATATATTTAAATTCTTAGCAGGACTTAATGCATTTGCAATATATTGTTCTGAATCGTCACTATACTGAATTAAATCTATTTTTTCTCCGCCAAGTTCTCTAATTATATTAGCAATTCTTCTGCCTTTTTCTCCTATACAAGAGCCAATTGGATCCACACTGGAACTTGTTGAAGAAACTGAAACTTTACTTCTAACTCCTGCTTCTCTTGCTACTCCATGCATTACTAAAATTCCCTCTTCAAATTCCGGAATTTCCAATTCAAACAGTCTTTTAACAAATCCGTAGTGCTTGCGAGATAAAAGAATAAAAGGTCCTTTTGGAGAACTTTCAACTTTAGTGACATATACTTTTATACTTGAACCCATCTGAAGTTTTTCTGAAGGAATCACTTCTGTCTTAGGTAATATTCCTCTAGCTTTTAATAAATCAACATAGTAGTTTCTGTTATCTTCCATAGCCAAAAAGCCAACCATTAATTCATTTTCCTTATCCGCAAAATCTTCCATTATAATATTACGTTCTGCTTCTCTTATTTTCTGTAAAACAACTTGTTTAGCTACACCAATGGCAACTCTTCCAAAATCATTTGGAGTCACTTCTTTAATTATTTCATCTCCAAGTTTATAATTTTTATTCAGTAATCTTGCCTCTTCTAAAGAAATCTCTGAATATTCATCTTCTACTTCCTCTACTACAGTAGTGACTTTATAAACTTTTATTTCTCCAGTATCTACATCAATATCTGTTCTGATATTCGCTTGTTCGTTAAAATTTTTCTTATATGCTGTGCTTAACGCAGATTGCATAGCGTCAATTAATATTTCAGCATTTAATTTCTTTTCTTCAATTATTGCATCAAAAGCTTTTTTGAATTCTTTAGAATTCATTAACATCAACTCCCTTACTTCCTATATCTAATACATATTCATCTAGATTCATATCTAGATTATCAATTATAGGATTTATTATTTTTGTTGCTTTTACACATAAATCAGTATCCACTCCATTTTCACTATCTATAGTAATAAAAAGTGTTTTTACATTATCCTCTTCTCCTAAAGTTATATCAACAACTTTAATATTTTCTTTGAGTAGCGGCTCTGTTACTGCATCTAAAATATCTTTTTCCATTTTCCCTCCATTTAGTAGAATAAAGGGAGTGGGTTTCCCCACTCCTCTTCGTGTATATTCATTATAGCATACATAATATATTATGACAAGTTATTATAATATATCTTTTAATTTACTGAACTTACTTATTTCATAAGTCGGTTTTATATTTAAATTGTTTATTTTATTTCTATAATTGTACCAGCATGAATCAAATTTTAGATTTACTCCGGCTGTAATATCAGTTTTTAAATCATCGCCTATTATTAAGCATTCTTCTTTATTATATATGTTGAATATAGGATCAAATGCTTTCTTATTGGGTTTAGCCTTTCTATTATCAATCCCATAAACTTCTTTAAAATATTTTAAAATTCCACACTTTTTCATACGATTCTTTTGTGAATAAGCAAACCAGTTTGTCAAACCATATAATGTATACTTTTTAGATAAATATTCTAAAGTGGAACCTATTTCATCAGCTAATTTATTAGGGGCACACTCAGATAAATATTCAAGAAAAGTTGGAAAAAAATTATTTGGCAAGTTTATACTCAGTCTTTTATTGATCTTATCAGTTATTTTATTCATTGTTATTATTTCCTTATTATTCATTGTTGCATCAAATATATCATCAATATTTTTCAATAATTCCTTATAGTCATATTGAATATTCAATTTTTCCAATGTATTTTTTAAAGCTATCCAATACTCATCTTTCCATTCAATTAGAGTATTGTCTATATCAAATATTAATACTTTATATTTCTGCTGCATTTTTTTCTCCTACCTGATACATGAACTTACTGGTTCAAATGATTTTCTATGTTCTTTTGTTATTCCATATTTTTCTAAAGCCTCTAGATGCTCCTTAGTTCCATATCCTTTGTTTTTCTTTAAATTATAATTCGGATACTTTTTATCTAATTCTCTCATTATTCTATCTCTTGTAACTTTTGCTATTATAGAAGCGGCAGCTATTGATTCACTTAAAGAGTCACCTTTAATAATAGATTTAAAAGGAATATCCAAATTTAATTTCATAGCATCTATCAGTAAGTATTCCGGTTTAATATTACAATCATTTAATGCTGAAAGCATTGCCTCCTTAGTCGCTTCATATATATTGATTTTATCAATTCTTTTTGAAGAGATAATTCCAACACCTATACTAATTGCATTCTGTTTAATAATTTCATACATTTTTTCTCTTTTAGATTCAGAAAGTTTTTTTGAATCCTTAATATCTTCATGATAAAAATTCTCAGGTAATATTACACATGCCGCAACTACCGGTCCCATTAATGGACCTCTTCCCGCCTCATCTATACCACCTATTAAATTATAACCTGCCTTATATAATTCTTCTTCAAATTCCAGCATCATTTTTTTCTATTGAGAGAACTCTTATAATATGAGAATTTCTGTCAAATAACTGACACAATTCTTCATCAGAATATTTACCTTTTTCAATATTAATAAATTCTTCTTCAGTTAGTTCCTCAGTCCACATTCTTTCTTTAATATTTGTTGGATGCGCGATTGAACAGTATCTACTTACATGTTCAAAACTATTGGCATATAAAGGATCTGCAAAAGCACTATCTTTAATAAACAAGAAAAATTTATTTTCTCCCTCATAATTACTTTTAGCTAAATAAAATTTATCACTTCCGGCAACCGGAAAATATTCCTCTTCAAAAAACACTTTATTATTTTTTAAATCTTCTCGTATAGTCTTTCTTTTAATTTCATTTCCTTCTTTATCAAAAATAGATTTCTTTTCCAATATTACAGGATAATGAGCCGGAGAGGCAAACTCTTGATAAACTACTGAAACAAGATCTGATTTACCTATTTCAATATTTAAATTTATTAAAACAGGTGTGAAATCTTCTAAATCCATAAAATATGTGACAGAACATTTATTGCTCTCTTTATCATAAGTTAATTCAATAGTATAGATACATTCACCAGAATCATAGTCTCCCTTTATATGATATTTGCTTTCAGAAGCTTCCTCAATATAATTTCTTTCAATAGAACTACCTTCTCTGATTATTTCTGGGTCTAATCTTATAATGACATTATAAAAATCATTAAAAAGTCTGTTAAATAAAATATTGTTTCTTAATTCAAATGGTATTTTTTCAAAGTATTCTTCTCTTGTTTTCATATTCACTCCTTGTTAAATCTGCCAGTTAAATCTAGTACTTCTTTTCTTAATTTATTAAGCATGACCTGATTATTTCTATTTTTTAATGCCTTTGAAATTATTAATCCGACTTTTTTAAAGTCTTTTTCTTTAAAACCTCTTGTTGTCATTGCAGGACTTCCAAGTCTTATCCCACTTGCTTTAAAAGGACTTTCCATATCATAAGGAATTGTGTTTTTATTTACTGTAATATTTATTTCATCCAATATAGTTTCCGCTTCTTTTCCAGTTATTCCTAAAGAGTCTTTAACTTCCACTAAAATTAAATGATTATCAGTTCCTCCGGAGATAATTCTGAATCCCTCACTTTTTAATGTATTTGATAAAGTCTCTATATTTTTTAATACTTGAACTTGGTATTCCTTAAAGGAAGGTTGAAGAGCTTCATAAAAACATTGCGCCTTAGCGGCTATTACATGCATCAGAGGTCCACCCTGAATACCTGGAAATATTATTTTATCTATTTTCTTAGCAATTTCTTCACTGTTTGTAAGTATTAAACCACCTCTAGGCCCTCTTAAGGTTTTATGGGTAGTTGAAGTCACAACATCTGCATACGGAAATGGACTTGGATGCAATCCGGTTGCCACTAAACCTGCAATGTGAGCCATATCTACCATCAGATAAGCGCCACATGTATCAGCAGCTTCTCTAAATTTTTTTAAATCAATAATTCTGGAATATGCACTGGCGCCAGCTATAATCATTTTTGGTTTTTCAGTTCTTGCCACTTCAATGAGTGCTTCATAGTCTATTTCTTCAGTTTTTCTATCAACATTATATTCTATAATTTTATAATCCAAGCCACTAAAACTAAGCGGATGTCCATGAGTCAAATGACCTCCCTGACTCAAGTTCATTCCCATTACTGTATCTCCATGATTTAATAAAGCTTTATATACAGCCATATTGGCACTGCTTCCTGAATGAGGCTGAACATTTGCAAAACTGCAGTTAAATAATTTCTTAGCATATTCAATGGCAGTTTCTTCAAATATATCAATATACTGACAGCCTCCATAATATCTCTTATGCGGATATCCTTCAGCATATTTATTAGTTAATATGCTACCCTGCAACTTTAATATATCCTCAGATACATAATTTTCTGAAGCAATCAATTCAATATTTTCGTTTTGTCTCTTCTGTTCCTTAATCAAAGCACTTTTTAAAATTTTATCCATACTTATATCACCTATCAAAATTATAACATAAATATAAAAAAAGAATCAAATTACTTTGATTCAATTAAATTTCCATAAATACTTCTAACTAAAGCTGCATTTTTACTTTTAAAACCTATATTAAATTCCCCATCATTTACAACCAAAGGATAAGTACTTCCTAAAAGCACTTTGTTTGCAGTTCCAATTTCTTTAGCAAAATCAACTGCAAATAAATAAGTAAACAATTCCATATCTTTTTTATTTACAGGAATTTTCATATCTCCAAATAAATTTTTATTCACAAGTGCAGCCTTTATATTTTGAAGTTTAGATGTTGATACTGAATATTCTGATTTTAAAATTCTATCATCTATAAAAATATTAGTTTTTCCAACATTTTTAATAGATTCTCTAATACATTTCAACATTTGAATTAATTCATCATTCATTCTTGATAAATTTAATAAATATAGCTTATTAACATTTTCTCTTCTCGCTAATTCATTTAATTCACTTAAATTCCACATAAATTATTTATCCTTTCTTCTTGATAAAATACTTGTATTTAATTTTTCATATTTCTCTAAATATCCATATATTTGAGTAGCTAAATAAATTTCTTTTGATGTTTCCTTGTAATCAGAAGAAAATATTCTCATAAAGTTTATATAATCTTTTCTCTTAATTGGAAAGAAGAAACTTCCTAATATATAGTTATCTTTTTCTTCTTCATTTATTATAGGCTTTGGAATTACTTCTATCAAAATACCATTTCTTAATAATTCATTTTTAATTTTTAATTTTAAATATGCATGATCAAAATCAGCATAGTATCTAATTAATTTTAAAAATTCAATAACCTCATTGCTTTTATTCAATAATTTAAGTAAATACATTACATCAACATTTAATTCTTTAGATAATTTATCTAATTCTTTTAAATCCATAAAACCCTCCGTATCATAAATTTTGTTTTCTTCTAACAAGTGAATTTGCTTTTAAATTGTTTATCTCACAGTCAAACCAGTATTTTTCGCTTCCCCATATTCTTTCAACTAAATAGCATCTTTTATTTGTATTATTAAAGTCATCAGCAAATTGATCCATAAAACTCAACATTTCTCTTGTTTTAATTGGAAAGAAATATTTTCCAAAAACATTACTGTCAATATTATCATTTTCAACTTTTGGAATTACTTCTATTAAAATACCATTCTTTACTAAATTATTAATAACCTTTAAATTAATGTAAGCATAATCAAAACCTGTTTGAGATCTTACATTTTTTATAAATTCAATTATTTCTGTACTACATTTTGAAATGTAATCAAATTTTTTATCATCCATAAAATCCTCCAACAGATATTATTTTAACATATTTAAAAAAAATCACAAGATTTATATTCTATCAAATGTGATTTCCTTTATTTTTTCACTTTTAATTAAATTTATTATATATAAGTTAATTCTGTCATAATCAATTTCATTGTTAATTTTTTTAAACTTTTTAAACTCTGAAATCTTTTCATAGTATTTTTCAATATCATCTATTTCAAATTTATCTATTCCTAATTCTCTTTTCAAAATATCTTTGTAATACTTTGACAACATTTCTAATATATGAAACACTATTCTATCTAACTGAAGTACTTCTTCCTTTATAATATTCATTGAAGCTAGATTAAAGGCTGTTTCTTCATCATCAATCTTCGGCCATAATATTCCCGGAGTATCCACTAAATCCACTTTATCACTTATTTTAACTGTTTTTAAACTTTTTGTTATACCGGGTTTATTTCCAACTTCTGTTATATTTTTATTGACTATTCTATTAATAAAAGTACTTTTACCAACATTAGGAACTCCCACTACTAGAACCTTTGCTTTTTTAGGCAGTAGTCCTTTTGCTCTTCTGTTTAAATTCTTTTCCTTCATAAGTGCTTCAATGCAATTTATAATTGCTTTTTTATCATAATTTTCTTTAGAGTTACTTGTTAAAATAACAAAGCCCTGTTTTTCATAATAACTTTTCCATTTTAAAGATTCCTGTTTATCACATAAATCAAATTTATTAAAAATTATTATTACTTCCTTATTTAAAGTAAATTCTTTTAAATCCTTTATATGAGAACTTTTTGGAATTCTGGCATCCACTATTTCAATTACTACATCTATTAAGGATATAATTTCTTTTATTTCTCTTTTAGTTTTAACCATATGACCAGGATACCAGTTGACACTTTTATTTTCTTTCATAAAAACCTCTATTTAATAAGTCCAAGTTTATTAAAAGGATACAGAACAACATTTATCTTTCCCAATATCTGTTCTCTTTTTATTCCTCCAAAGTATCTACTGTCCTTTGAAATATCCCTATTATCCCCTAGTACAAAATATTCTTCATCCTTTGTTTCATAAATAAAATCTTCTGTTTCTTCAAAATACACATTTGGAACTTTTTTTATTCCATTAATATATAAAACATTATCTCTATATTCTATTTTTTCATTTGGAAGACCTATTACTCTTTTAACTAAATATTCATCATAATAGTCTACCTCCACCACATCAAATCTTTTGATTTTCCCCAATCTGTATGATATTAAGTTTACAATTACAACTTCCCCATCCTGCAATGTATCATCCATTGAATCTCCATTTACTATGGCCGGAGTAACAACAAAACTTCTAATAAATATGACCAAAGCTACCAATACAATATATGGAAATATTTTTTTTATCATTATTCTTTCTCCTTTAATAAAAAATTAGGTTTACACCTAATTTCTTTCTTTAATTTTGAAACTTCCTCTAATGTTTTTTAAGATGTTACCAAGTTTACTTCTTCTAACTTTACCTTTTTTAATAACAGTGATTTTTTCAATAGTCGGACTGTTAACAGGAAAAATTCTATTAATTCCAACACTACCTGTTTTCTTTCTTACAGTAAAAGTTTCTGAAACTCCTCCACCTTTACGAGAAGTTACAACTCCTTCAAAAGCCTGAATTCTTTCTCTTTTACCTTCTTTAATCTTTACATCAACCTTTACAGTATCTCCAACTCTAAATTCTGGAACATTTTTGTTGATTTGTCTCTTGTTGATTAGATCAATTAAATTCATTAGTATATCCTCCTTTTTGCTTTCTTTAATCTTACAAAATGCATCGGATTAAGCGATATCATTGTAGCATACAATAATATTTTTGACAAGTATTTATTTTAGTCACCGAAATCATTCTGATAACTGATTAAGCTGGCACTTATAACTCCATCTATATTTTGAATTTTATCAAGTAATTCAGTGTTATTCTCTTTAATAGTACTTTCAAAAGTAAGTTCACAGGTATTGTTTATAAAAGTTTTACTTTTAACTTTATAGTTTGGTATTTTAGCTAATACCTTTTCTATGTGATCATTAAACTCACTGCTGTATTTTACTACGAATAAATATCTTGAAGAGATTCTAAATCCCATTAAATAACTTACATAATATAAAAGTCCCAAACCTAATGAAGCAACTATTGAAACCAAATACAATCCTGCACCTGACATAATTCCCGCAGTGATACCCCAAAACATAAACCCTGTATCAACAGGTTCTTTTACAGCTGTTCTAAAACGAACTATGGATAAAGCACCAACCATACCTAAAGACAATGCTAGGTTAGAACTTATTGTTCTGATTACTAAAGCTGTAACCATTGCAAGCAGTATTATGCATAATGCAAACGTCTTTGAATAAACAACTCCAGTATATGTCTTCTTATATATATAAATTATAAACAATCCTATTAGGAACGCTACTATAAGTGATAATATAATTTTTTCTATTGAAATCGTTCCCGTAAATTCCGATACTACACTTTTCTTAATTAAATCTAAAAATCCCATTTTCCTTCACTCCTTATAATATACTTCTACATATTGCAAACTTTGATACTGATTGTCTAAACATTGGAATAGTTGCTAATATATTTGTAATATGTTCCGGTATAAAGTCATTAAATTTTACTTCCAATACTTCTTTATCCTTCTCCAGCACTTTAAATGTTGGCAGACAATCATTAAATATTTCCTTACTGTAAGCACAACTTCTTACATCCTCATCAAATGTTATTCTTAAGTCTGATAAGTCCAGCGTATAAGCTAGTCTTTCATAATCAACAATAACCACCGGTTTCAATTTTTTTAATTTTGCATCTGCAATGAACTGTTTCAGTAAACCTTCTTCCTTAATATCATTTATATAAATATCATCAAGATTATCACTTATCAGCTTATTACATAATTCTTTATTTATATTAATACTAATTTTTCTGGTCAAATCTTTACTCTTGTATTTACATTCTAATTTTATGAAATTATCATCATAATTGTAATATCTGATTCTATATTTTTTTCTGAATTCCACTCCATTTATTTTTTCATAATACGCACTTGATTTATAATCATCAAAATATATGCTTCTTATAAAATATGTGTTGTTTTCATTTATAGAGTTCTTATCAATATTCATTAGCAGTGATAATTTATACTTTAAAACATTAGCTAATCTTTTTGAAACAATAAATTTTAATTCATGTCTGTATTTACTCATCAATATCACCAAAATACTTTTCCATCTCAGAATCACTTAAAGAGAAATATGATTTTATCTGCTTTAATAGATATTCATTTCTGTCATTTATATAATCTTTTAACTCATCAAGCTCTTCCTTCCACAAATTCATAGTGAATCCCCATCTTTCCTGATTTCTGGGCATCTCTGGAAGTATAGTATTATATAATATATTCATTTTATCATTTATACGTTTTTTAGTCCATACATTATTTAAATTATAGCTTAGTCTTTCAACAAATCTTTCCTTAAACTCTTTGCTTTTCATTAAAGCTCTTATTAATGTATTGTTATATTTCACCGGATTTCCCACTCCATCTGGATCAGTCATGAAATTAAAATAATTTATACTTTCATTATAAAATGCATAATCTAAATCATAGAATATGTAGTTCCATTTTCCATTTTCAACATTCGGATTTGAAAAATATCTTTGATTA
The DNA here is from genome assembly GCA_964555585.1 of uncultured Muribaculaceae bacterium. Lineage (GTDB taxonomy): Bacteria > Bacillota_I > Bacilli_A > RF39 > UBA660 > CAZKSN01. Next base: position 38,827 of record CAZKSN010000001.1, read on the forward strand.
ACTATGTCATTATTTGTTGTCCACACTTCAGCAATCCAGAAATCTATTAAACTATCTATATCTACCCTTTCCTTAACATAATTATAATTAGCTGCTTTAGACAAGCTGTTATTTCTGACATAATTTAATAATTTATTATAATCGGCAGAAGTTCCGTAAGTTATATCATTGTCAACTCTTATAATATTTGTTTTAACTGGTGATACATTATAATGATTGGATACAAATTCCTCATCAACTTTTTCTCTTAAAAAATAAACTCCCCAATACTTTCCATTAATATAAAGAATTACTGCCTTATAAGCTTGAACATCCAAATTAGTCACTCCATCAACTATTGAAGTTCCAAGTTCATCTCTTATCATTGTACTTTTATAATCTTGAGAACCGCTTCTTACTATTAAAGTATTAAAATTAGTATAATTTCTATTATCAAACACTTTATATTTTAATTCAGTCTCTCCATATTGCTTTTTAAATTTTAAGGAAAAACTCTGCTTTGCCAAGCCTCTTGTGGCTCCTCCAAATAATTTAAATCCACACGGTATTGAGAAACTGCTGTCTGCTTCATAAAGCTCCGCATAAGCGCTCACCTCTAGATCCTCATTCCAAGGATCTTTAGATACTTTTGAAAAATTAGAAGGATTCATTGAAATAGACAAAACAGGTAAAGTATGGTTTTCATTAATTATATAAGAAAAAGTCGCGGCTTCACTGACTTTTTTTCCTGATTCATAGTTTACTGCTTTTATAACGGTGGTTTTTGTAATTTTAATTCCTCCGCTATATAATTTTGAACTTGTAGTCGGATTACTTCCATCGGTAGTGTAATAAATTTTCCCAGGAGCTTTTAACTTTACATTAAGTTCATCCACATCATTAAAAACACCTGCAAGAGTTGAAGCTTCAGGTGTATAAGATATTTCTCTAATTCCAGAAGAGTTTTCACTTCCCGGTGAAGGAGTGCTTATATAGAAGAAGCCTGAACTGTTATTCCTTCCATAGCTGTAATTTGCAGGAATATTATACAAAAATACTGTATCAGTTATTTTGCTGTTTTTAATTAAATATACTCCATCATTATTTGATAATTTAAAGTTTAAATGATAATAGTCATCATTTGTTAAGTCAGTATCTTCAGAAGCAATTAAAACTATATATTCTTTGGGTTTTAAATTTATATCAGGCAGTTTAAACATTTCTTTATCATCTAAATCGTTACTTATATAATATTCACTTAAATTTATTGCACTGTTAGAATTGTTTTTAAGTTCTATCCAGTCATAGTATTCTCCGCCATTCTGAGAAATATATTTACTATTATTATTCATCACTTCGTTTATCATCAATCCTGAATTATTTTTCAGATACTTGACACCATACTTTTCAGCTCCTGCACTTGTATTTGCATATCCTGGAGAAATATTTGCAGTCTCATAAAATTCATTGTCAGTTTTAACCATGGCATGCCCATTGGCAAGATTTTCATAAGAAATACTGTCAATCACTTTGCCATCAGATTTTGACAATATGGCATATCCAGTATTAGAATTTAAATTAAAATCAGCATAAAAATCTTCATCTAAATCATCACTGTTATTGGTATAAATAACTGTTGATTCATTTGATTTAAGTGTTTTACTGGTTAATTTCCATTTAAAGGGCACTACAGCACTGTCAGAGATATAATAATCACTTATATCAACAGTTTTATCACTCATATTGGTTATTTCAATATATCCACTCAGCAAATTATTTTCATCAAGAAAATTTCCTTTATTTACTGGTAGAAATTCTGTAATTCTTAATATATTTTCTTCAGATTTTAAAGATTCCTGAAAGAGATTAAAACCCTCTTCACTATTTTCAAACCCTGGAGTTGGCTTATTTGTCTTATACCAAACACCGGATTCATCTCTTATAAAAGAGTAATTGTTCTTTATCTTTTCTGTTTGAAAAGCATCTACAACCTCACCATTTGGATCTCTTAAAGATAATACTTCTCCCCCACTACTGCTTAAACTAAAATTGGCAGATAGTTCACTGGCAGCTCCGGATAAAAATATTACTAAATATTCATCAGATTTTATTGTAACATCTGGAAAAGCCCATTTTACTTCATTGTCCTTATCTGATAATCCGTAATTTAATAGAGTTATGTCTTTACTTGAACCATTATAAAGTTCTATCCAATCATAACTGTTTCCAGTAGAATCAATTATTACTCCATCATTTGATGAACAGACTTCATTTATAACCAATTCAGTTATATTCATATCTAAAGAATCAGATAATTCAATGGTATTCAATGATTCTTTTTTACTTGTAACCAGACTTAAAACTGTTAAAATAACGACAATAAAAAAAATTGATAATAGAAATTTTATATTTTTTTTAAATTCTTCACTATTAAATTTCATAACTCACCAACTTTTTATTTTTTACTAATTACAATTCTAACATGAATCAACTATATTTTCAATTATTTATCTACTAATGTTCTTTTCTTCTGTATAATCCATGTACATTAATTGTTTATATAAAATTCTTTCATTAAATCTGATTTTAAATTCTTCCTCCATCAGAATTAATTTACTAAGAATTTCTTTATACTGCTTCTCATGTAAATATGCCTTATATTTATTAACTAGCATACTTTTCATTTTTTGAATTTCATCCAATGTTTGCTTTGCATCTCCGTTATCATCATCGGATTCTCCACCAAGTATTTTATTTATTAATTTTAAAAGTTTATCAAATTTTTTATTGATTTTTTGAAGAATAAAAGATTTTACAAGTTTGTTATCCACTAAGGTTATATTTTTAATTACAAAGGGACTGTCATCTTTTTTATTCTGAGGAGTAATATCCAAACCTTCAATTTTATCTGGAAAAGATACCAGTTCAAACTTAACTTCTTTTTTATTTAAAATATATTTCATTTTCATCACCTTATTTCAATAAATCTTTTCTTTTAGTCACTGTTAATCTCTTTTTTTCATTTTCTCTATATTCTTTTATTTTTTTATGATCTCCGCTTAACAGTACTTCAGGTACTTCCATATCTCTAAATTTTCTAGGTTTGGTGTATACCGGATAGTCCAATAAATTATCATTAAATGATTCAGATTCCAAACTTTCTTCTGCTATGACACCATCTATCAGTCTTATAACTGCATCACTTATAACCATTGAAGGAAGTTCTCCTCCGGTTAAGATATAATCTCCAATACTTATTTCTTCATTCGCAAGAGTATATATTCTTTCATCAAATCCTTCATAATGTCCACATATAATAATAATATGTTTTTTATCTTTTAAGTTTACTGCAGCTTTTTGATTAAAAGTTTTACCTCTTGGGGTTGTAATGATAATATATGACTCAGCTGTCTTAATACTTTCAACAGCATTAAAAACCGGTTCACACATCATAATCATACCAGAGCCTCCACCAAATGCATAATCGTCTACCTGACCATTTTTATATGGAGTATAATCTCTAATATCTATAACATTTATTTCCACTTTATTTTTTTCAATGGCTCTCTTAATTATGCTTTCACTAATAAAGTTTTCAAACATAGTTGGAAATAATGTTAAAATATCTATCTTCATTATATCAATCCTTCCAAATTTTTTAAAATGATTTTTTTATTTTTTACGTCTATTTCTTTAATAAAGTTATCATGGTAGGGAATTAAATTCTTATTTATGATGAGTAATCTGTTTTTTCCTCTGTATTCAATATTATCAATTTTTCCAATATTTTCTTCATTATAATAGGCATTTAAACCAATAATATCTGTATCTAAGTATTCATTTTCTTTTAAAATTAATTTTTCTTTTAAATAATATACAGCTTTTCCTTTATACTTCAGCACAGCATCAATATCATTAATTCCTTTAAATTTAATCATATCAAAATTTTTATGTTTCCTATAAGTTTCAATTTCCAACTCTT
>CAZKSN010000001.1:42797-137420 GCA_964555585.1 uncultured Muribaculaceae bacterium
TGACTCTCCAACTAAAATAGTATTACTGATTCTAAATATTTGAGCTTTATATTCAAAATCACTTAATATTTTAATTTCACCCTTCAAGGCATGTGTATTTACAATCTTTCCAATATAGATATGTTCCATAATTACCTCATATGATAAAGAATAATACCTGAAGCTACACCTACATTTAAACTTTCACATTTATTACTAATTTCTATTTTTATATTTTCATCACATATATCTAATATTTCCTTTTTTACTCCTGAACCTTCATTTCCAAATACAATAGCATAGCTGTCTTGCTTTTCAATACTGTCTAATTCTTTAGAATATTCTAAAGCCGTTCCATAAATTTTAATCTCTTTTTGTTTTAATATATTTATAAAATCTGTTAAATCTCCAGTTATTATATTTACATTAAATATCATACCCTGTGAACCTCTGATAACTTTTTCATTATATAAGCTGACAGAATCCTTACTAAAAATAATCGTATCCACATTAAAAGCAACACAATTTCTTATAATTGTTCCCACATTTCCTGGATCTTGAATTCCATCTAGTAAAACGATTTTATTTCCTAGTATTTCACTACTTTCAAATTTCCTGCATACTGCGATAACTGGTGTAACAGTTTCTAAAAATGATAACTCTTTCATTACTTGCATAGTTACAAAAGTCTTTTCACCATTAAAGTTTATTTTAGTATCTTTTAACAATATTAATTCTGAAACAATATTTTTTTTTAAGGCTTCTTCAACCAAATGAAAACCTTCAACTAAAAATTTGTTTTCTTCATTTATATATTTTTTTAATTTTAGTTTTTTTAAATATTTAATTTTATCATTATTTAAAGATTCAATCATTTTTTATTCCTCTTTCAATACTTTTCTGTTTAATCTATAATTTGGTTTATACTTACTAACACAATTCCAAAATTCTTTTGAGTGATTAAAATAAATAAAATGGCATAATTCATGTATTATAACGTAATCTATCTCGTCTATTCCATATTTAATTAAATCCAAATTTAGTTTAATTAACTTGCCTTTTTTATTGCAGTAACCCCACTTGCTTTTCATTCTTCTTATTTTTAATTCAGGATATGGAATGCTTTCAAATAAATTATAACATATATTTAGTCTTTCTTTAAATGTTTTTAAAGCAATATTTCTATAAAACTTTAATAATTCCTGTTTATCTTTAACATATATTTTATCTTCAAATATTTCTGGTTTTTTAAAGGAATTACATACTACTACATCATATTTTTTACCTAGTAAATAAAAGTTTTCTTCTTTCTTTATTCTATTTTCTTGAAGTTTTATCATTTTTAAAATAGAATCTTTATTATTTTCTACAAAATTTATAATAGTATGTGAACTTATTAAATAATTAGCGGTTACGTATATTTCTAAATTATTTTTAACTCTTAGATACATATTTTTTATATTTTTTTTAATTATGTTAACTTTATATGACTTATCATTTATTATTACTTCCATACATTTCTCCATATTTATTATATATTATAAAATAAAAACAAGCAATTAATAGCTTGTTTATTCTTAATTAAAGATTATCGTCCTCTGTAGATAAAATATGTACTGTGCTTTCTTCGCTAGACCAGGTCCAATTCCTGATTTCAGGCATGTCTTCACCATATTCTCTAATGAATGCATTATGTTCTGTGAGTTTTTTATTAAATATAACCTTAATATTCTGAGTATTCTGAAGATTAGGAACTTTATCCAGTACATCAATCGCCAAGTGATACCTGTCAATTTTATTTAATACAACCATATCAAAAGGAGTTGTTGTAGAGCCCTCCTCATTAAATCCATGAACGCTTACATTACGGTTGTTTCTTTTAAATATTAATCTATGAATTAACTCGTCATATCCATGGAAAGCAAATACTATCGGTTTATCCTTAGTGAAATAATAATCATATGCTTCGTTTGTTAAACCATGAGGGTGGTCATCTGGAGGCAATAATTTCATTAAGTCAAATACATTAATTACTCTAATCCTTAAATCTGGAACATACTGATTCAATAATTTCACTGCTGCCATTGTCTCAAGCATTGGAACATCACCAGCACTAACCATAATTATATCCGGATTTTCTCTTGAAGCAAAAGGTAAAATACTTAATCCGTTTTTGCAGTGTTCTAAAGCCTCCTGTTTATTGAACCATTGTAAATTTGGCTGTTTTCCTGCAACTATTACATTTATATATTGTTTACTCTTCAAACAGTGCTCAGTAGTACTTAAAATTGTATTAACATCAACTGGTAAATAAACTCTTATAACATCAGCTTTTTTATTTAGTACATGATCTATGAAACCTGGTTCCTGATGTGAATATCCATTGTGATCCTGTCTCCATACATGGGAAGACAATAAATAATTCAATGATGCTATTGGTTTTCTCCAGGAAATTCTATTTGAAACACTCAGCCATTTGGCATGCTGATTGAACATTGAATCAATAATATGAATAAATGCCTCATAACAGGAGAAAAAACCATGCCTTCCGGTTAACAGATATCCTTCAAGCATTCCCTGACATTGATGTTCACTCAGCATTTCAATTACTCTTCCATCTTTACTGAGCTTATCATCAGTATCATAAATATCTTCCATCCAAACACGATTAGTAACATCTAAAACATCTTGCCAGCGATTAGAGTTTAATTCATCTGGACTAAATATTCTAAAATTTCTGTTGCTGTCATTCTTTACAATTACATCTCTTAAGTAGCTTCCCATTACTTTAGTATTTTCGTTAAAAACAGTGCCAGGTATAAAATTAGCCATCATATAATCCTCTATATTTGGTAATTCCAGTTCTTTTAGTAATAATCCTCCATTTGCATATAAACTGCCACTCATTCTTAAATTTCTTTCTGGTAACAATTCCTTTAATGCACTGATTAACTTGCCGTCTTCATCAAACAGCTTTTCAGGTTCATAACTTTTCAACCAGTCTTCTAGCAGTCTTAAATGTTCTTCACTTTCAATTTTAGATATTGGAACTTGATGTGATCTGAAAGAACCTTCTGTAACTTTTCCATCTACAATACTTGGACAAGTCCAGCCTTTTAAAGTCTTTAATATAATCATTGGCCACTGAGGTCTTACATTTCCGTTAACCAAAGCGCTAACTTTAATATTTCTTATATCTTCAAATACCATATCTAAAGTTTCTGCCATTAATAAGCTTATTTCCTCTTCATTAGTCCCTTCAACAAAATATGGCTTATAACCATAACCTATCATTAAAGCTTCCAGTTCATTCTTACTAATCCTTGATAATATTGTTGGATTTGCTATTTTATACCCGTTTAAATGTAATATAGGCAAAACTGTTCCATCATTCAAAGGATTAATGAATTTATTTCCATGCCAACTGGTTGCCAAAGGACCGGTTTCTGCCTCTCCATCACCTACTACACAAACTGCTATTAAATCTTTATTATCTAATACAGCTCCGTAGGCATGTGATAAACAATAACCTAATTCTCCACCTTCATTTATTGAACCTGGAGTTTCAGCAGATACATGGCTTGGAACTCCACCTGGAAATGAAAACTGTTTAAACAGTTTTTTCATTCCTTCCTCATCTTCAGTTATATTTGAATAAAATTCAGTATATAATCCCTCCAGATATGAATTAGCTAAGATTGAAGGTCCTCCATGACCTGGTCCAGTTATAAAAAGAATATTTGAATTGTTGTTTTTTATTATTCTATTTAAATGTGCATAAATAAAGTTTAAACCGGGAGTGGTTCCAAAATGTCCTAATAATCTAGGCTTCACATCTTTAAATGTTAAAGCTCTTCTCAATAATGGATTATCCATTAAATATATTTGCCCTACTGATAAATAAGTGGCAGCCTTCCAATATTGGTTTATTTTTATAATTTCATCTTTAGTAATAGTACTATTCATATTCACTCCTTATTATAATTTAATTATATCTTATAAATAAAAAATAATAAATAAAAAACTTAGAATTTAATTTCTAAGTTCCGTAAATTATTTTAATAAACTAATTATTTTATTCTTATCAATCGCTATTAGAAATAAACCTAATTTTGGTCCCTTATCACTTGCTAATAATAACTGATATAGTATCTGAAAATATCTTTTTTGAGTATGTTTCAATAATTGTTCATCACTAACATCTATGTCTGACTTCACCACATTGTACAATTCTGTCTGTAATTCATCAGAAGATGAATATTCCCTTTGTAACAATTCTATTGTTTTAACAAGCCAGCTTTTCTCTAAATCTGTTAATGTACTATAGAATTCTTCATTTTTTTCTGTTAATACATTCACTTGATAATCACTTCCATAGTTTTCTATCCAATATTTTGCCAATTCAAGTCTGTTTGAAAATTCAACAGTGCTACAATCAATATTTTCCTTAGATAATAATACTTTTAATAATTCTACATCATAATTTACTATCGGCAGGAATGTTGCCAAATAATTGAAACTTGGATTTTTTAAATAATCTTCTTTTACATCTGTCAAATCTAAAATATTTCTGTTTTTTTCATCAATCGTATTATCAAAATATATTTTAACCCATCTGTCAAATTCACTATAATATCTTATTACATCATTATCAAGAGCTATATCAAAAGCTGCCATAGGCTTGTATTTTGCATAAAACCACCAAATAATATTTTTATCATATACTTTTAATAAATCAGTTAATGTTAGTACATTTCCTGTAGATGAAGACATTTTTGCTCCGCCACCCTTTATTCCTATAAAATTATAAGGAATATAATAAGGTGTTTGATAATTAAATATTTCTTTCACTATTCTTTCAGAAATCTTCTTACTTCCATTATCAGCCGAATGATCTGCTCCTCCTGTTTCAAAAGTAACTCTTTCAACCATCCATCTCATTGGCCAATCAACTTTCCATTGAAGTTTGATATTATCTGCATTATTAATGTTTATTGTTTCTTTGTGACCACAGGTACATTCATATTCTACTTCACTGGTTTCAGAATTATAATTAACTACTTTTGTAGAATCTTTCTTACATTTATGACAGTAAATGCTTATAGGATAGAAATTTTTCTTTTCTCCCTCTTCTGCATCCTGAGTTCTAAACTCATCAATTATATCAAATATTTCAAATCTCTTTTCCATAGCCAATTTAATATATTGATTATATCTTCCAGACCTGTATTCCTTAGCCTGATAAATGCATTCAACTTCAACATCCATAGCCTTTAATTCATCCAAGAATTTTTTTTCCATATATTCAGCATAGGATTCATTTTCTGTAAAAGGACTTGGAATGTCCACATATGGTAATCCAATATATTTTTCATATGATGAATCAATATTTCCAGGCACTTTTCTAAATCTGTCATAATCATCAAAAGATAAGATATATCTTACTTTTTTTCCTAATTTTTTTAATTCTTTTACAACTAAATAAGGAGTTGCAATTTCTCTAAAGTTGCCAATATGAACAAAACCACTTGGGCTTACTCCACTCGCAACAACATATTCCTCTTCATTTGGTCTTTCTTTAATAATTTCTAAAGCTACTTCCTTAGCCCAATTCATAATAACACCCTTTCTTAATAAAAAAGTGACCTAAATAATTGTTTTAGATCACTTATATTTTTTATTTTTTTATAAAGATAAACTAAAACAATCAATGATATTAATTGATTTCTTATTTTTTTTCATATTCTTTTTCATTTGATTGTTTTTCATTAAGAATCTACCTTTCATAAAGTAAATGATACACTATAAATTTTTATATGTCAATTTTAAAATTATTATATTTATTCTGTTCTAAGTGCAATAACTGGATCTTTTTTTGCCGCAATCCTTGAAGGGAAGAAACCTGCTATTAATGTTAAAAACATACTTCCAAGTATGAGAAATAAGGCATTAAATATATTTAAACTGGCTATATTATCTATTTCTACTAAATTATAAATAACTTTATTTATCGGAATTGTAAGCAAATAAGAAACTATTATTCCCAGCAAACCTGATACAAACCCTATAATTAAAGTCTCTGCGTTGAACATTCTTGTAATATCTTTCTTTCTGGCTCCGATACTTCTAAGTATTCCAATCTCCTTTGTTCTTTCAATAACAGAAACATAAGTGATTATTCCTATCATTATTGTTGAAACAACAAGTGAAATTGCTGCAAATCCTACAAGAACATACGTAACAGTGGCAATTAACTTTCCAACGGAAACTGATAAAGTTTCTGCTAAATCCGTATAAATAATTTGATCAGCCTCATTTTTATTTAAATTATATTCATCCAAATAGTCTTTAATTTTTTCTTTACTTTCAAAATCTTTAGGATAAATATTTATTCCGGTTGGCTGTGATAATATTCCCAAACTTAAATATCTTTTTTCTTTAGCATCACTGTCAGCAAAGTTCAAACTTGTTAGTACATCATAATCAACGGTGTTCTGATATTTAGCAATTTCAGAATTTTTAGAATTTTCAACTATATAGTCAGTTAATTTTGTTGTATATACTATTCCTTCAGATAAATAGGAACTTGCAGCATTCTTTTTTATTCTAAGTATTCCAGTTACAGTAAGTTTTATGCCTGTATCCTTTTCATACACCTCTTCATATCTATCAGCACTTATTTTTGTATAAACATTATTTGATTTAACATAAAAATCATTATTAGGTATAACTTTCAATAGTTCTTTTCCTATAAAATCAGTCAGTTTATATTCTTCATCAGTAATTCCAAGTTTATCAAAAAAATCACTGCTTATCCTATTGTATTCATCAACTACAATTGCAATTTCATTTTCTTCATTCGGTAGTTTTGAATTCTTTCCTATTAAATCATATAGGGATAATATAAAATCTTCATTATCCGGCATTTCTTCAAAAAATGTATTATTATACATAAATAAATTATTATTTGAAGATAAATCATACAGTTTTACTCCTCCATCATTCTTTGTTAATAAATTTAATTCAATTGCTCTTATATAGGAAACATTATTTATAGAATCTGGAATATTATCCTTTATTTCATTTACATATTCTATATATTCCTCAGTTATTATATTTTTATGATTAGTACTATTGGAATTTCTATCATAACTATAAATAACATTTTCATCAGTGTACTCTTCATAACTTTTATTTTCATTTAAAATATCATTTCTGGCAGTAAAATCTATATTTTGTTCATTCGTTGAAACTGTAACTGGAAAACCTGCAAGTGATTCAGACTGCATTTTATTTATATAATTGGTTAAGCCGTTTGATAATGACAATACTAAGGCAACACCTATAATTCCAATGCTTCCTGCTATGGAAGTAATTATAGTTCTGTTCCTTTTTGTTAATAAATTTCTAAATGACAAAGATAATGCAGTAACCCATGACATGGATGTTTTTTTATTCTTCTTGTTATTATTTCCTTCAATATCCTGTTCTTTAGTAGATTTTTTATTATCTGAAACAATATTTCCATCCAACAATTGTACTATTCTATTACTGTAGGTGTCTGCTAATTCTTGATTATGAGTAACCATTATTATTAATTTGGTCCTTGATATTTCTTTTAATATTTCCATTATTTGAACGCTAGTTTTTGAATCAAGTGCACCTGTGGGTTCATCTGCAAGAATGATGCTCGGATTGTTTATAAGAGCTCTTGCAATAGCTACTCTTTGCATTTGACCGCCAGACAGCTGATTTGGCTTTTTATTTATCTGATCAAGTAGTCCAACATCATTCAATACTTTTCTAGCCCTTCTTTTTCTTTCCTTTTTTGATATTCCGCTTAAGGTCAAAGCAATCTCAACATTTTGTAATACTGTTTGATGAGATATTAAATTATAACTTTGAAATACAAAACCTATTTGATTATTTCTATAAGCATCCCAGTCTTTATCTTTATACTTTCTTGTTGAAACACCATTAATTATCAAGTCTCCTCTAGTATATTTATCAAGTCCGCCTATTACATTAAGTAAAGTGGTTTTTCCACATCCAGAAGGGCCTAAAATAGATACAAATTCATTTTGATTAAAATTCAATGTTATTTCTTTTAATGCTTCTACTTTTGTATCTCCTAAATCATATATTTTTTTAATTTTTTCTAACTTTAATTTTTCCATTAAGTATCCTCTCTATAATATTATTATACTATATTTTCATTAATATCTTTTTTTTAATAGAAAATAATTATAAATTTTACATTTATAAAATAAAAAATCCTAATTAATAGGATTTATTTTATCATCTCACTAATCTTCCATATTTATCTTTTTCCCAATTGGTACCCATATAGCTTTTACTTATTTCTTTTTTCTTTAAGCAATGTGGACAAATAGAATATTCAACTATATATTCAACTTCACCATATAAATCATCATCTCCATATCCGGCATCAGTATACGTTGATTGAATGCGTTTTTCTCTGTTATATGTCTTTTTATTATTTTTTTCTAGAGAATATCTTCCACAATGTTCACACAAAACATAATTTTTTGTTTTTTCAATTACTATTTTTGGTATCCATTCAGCTTTCATTTTTTCTATAATTTGTATCTGCTTTTCAAGAGGAAATCCTTTAAGTGATTCATTTAAAAATTTTGTAAAATCTTCTTTATTCATTTTAACCTCCTAATTTATATTATATGTGTATTTATTACGCATGTCAATATAAAAAATAATATTTATATTTATTTTAATATTGCTACAGTAAATTACTGTATATCTTCCAAACTTAAAAATCTCAATTCTTTCTAGAATTGAACAGTCCTCTGATGCTTACCATGACTTTTCTGCCATTAAACTTTCTATTTACCCACACACAAATCTCTTTTCAATTTCAGGTGTGGGCACCATTATTTTATTTTATTGAGTTTGTAATATACAAATTATGATATAATAGTTTTAGTGATGGAGAATTAAAAATGGAAAAAGAAAATCAAATTATATCTAATGCAATTGAATATACAAGAAAAATGTTTCAAAATGAAAGTAGTGGACATGATTTTTGGCATACATTGAGAGTTTATAATAATGCCACACAAATTGCACAGAATGAAAACTGTGATATATTCATAGTACAATTAGCAGCTCTCTTACATGATGTAGATGACCAAAAAATATTTGGAGGAACAGTTGGTCAGTACGATAATGCAAAACAATTTATGATAGATAATGAAATTGATGAAAATAAAATTAATCAAGTTTGTCAAATAATTAACAAAATTTCTTATAAAGGTGATCACATTGATGAAATTGATACCATAGAAGGAATGATAGTTCAAGATGCAGATAGATTAGATGCAATTGGGGCTATTGGTATTGCTAGAACTTTTGCTTTTGGTGGCAATAAAAACAGGGAAATGTATAATCCAGAAATACCATATCAAGAACACATGACTGCTGAAGAATACAAAAATAACAATTCTTCAACTATAAATCATTTTTATGAAAAATTGCTAAAACTTAAAGACTTAATGAATACTGACACAGGAAAACAAATAGCAATTGATAGACATCATTTTATGGAACAATTTTTAGAACAGTTTTATAATGAGTGGGAAGGTAAAGATTTATCAAAATGCAAAGGATATGAAAAACACTAATTTTTTTGTTAGTGTTTTTTCATTTCAACAAATTAACTTGTTCAATTAATTGTTTAGTTGTTTTATGAGTATATATTATAATCTTTAAATATCACAATATCATTTGTTGGTCGCTAAACTCACAATTTAATCATACAAATAAAAAACCACACATAATGAAATGTGCGATTTTGCTTGTAATATATGGTGCCCACACCCTTAATTGAAAAGAGATTTGACCCTTACCATGGGTCTGTAATAACCATTATACTATGTGGGCAAATAGAAAGTTTAATGGCAGGAAAGTCATGATAACTTATCATGCATCTGTTTTACCATTAAACTAAATCGGCATGGCGTCCCTGGGCAGAGTCGAACTGCCGGCTTACCCCTTAGGAGGGGGTTACTCTTCCAACTGAGTTACAAGGACATACTAAGATTTTATCATATTATAAAAAAAAGATAAACCTTTTGATTTATCTCATTATATTAAATACAAACAATGTTAACACTGCGACACTCATCTTCAACTGATATCTGAAGAATTCATAAATGGATGCAACCTTGTCACATATGGAAACCACTAATGTTTCTCTATATTTAGGTGTATTTTTAGATATCGGATACATATGGCAGGAAATAACATCTTTTTCCACATCATTTACTTTAAAATATTTTTTTGCATTTCTTAAGGCTACTTTAGGATGTTCATTTAAGTAATCTTTCCATTTTGATCTGTTTACTTCATCATCAGTAAAGAAATCATGCAGGAAAGCTCCTCTGGTAGCAGATATATAATCTAAACCAAAAAACTTTGTAACATAAAAACTATACTTAGCAACTCTTTCTATATGCTTAAGCCTAGGTAATCCATGGTGTATATCATAGTTTAAATCTTTAAATTTATCTAATTGATAAAATTCATTGTATATATTATAAAACTCTTTCTTTACACTGCTCATCTTAATTTTTTTCTCCCAGTTATATAATTATAACATATTATACTCAAAATTAGAAGTATTATTTACATTTTTGAAGGTACTTTAATGTCTAGTAAGTATAAACATGCCTCAATAACATTATATGCGAAATTTAATAAATTTAACCAATCATTTTTCTGATTTTCATTATTTAATTGTGAAATATTGTTATTTTGATAGAAAGTATTTGTTATAACTGATAGGTCATAGAGATACTCTGCTATTATATGAGGATATCTATTTTCTATTGACTTATTAACTGCACTATTTAATTCCAGTAGTTTAATTCTTAAATCTCTATCACTATTGTTATAAATACATTCATTTATGTTTTTTAATTCATAAATATTTTCTTTCAATAATTTTTTAATTCTTAACGCAGTATAAAGTATATAAGGTCCAGTTTTACCAATTACATCAGAAAATTTAGATATATCAAATATATAATTCTTTTCTCTATTATTTTGTAAATCTGCATACTTTAATATAGCATTTACTATTATATTTATATCTGATTCACTCATTAATTTATTTTCTTCTTTTTTTGAAATAAATTCTTCTTTAACCATCTCAAAAGCATCAACTAATTTTAAAGTATCTCCACTTCTTGTTTTAAATGGTTTACCATCAGTTCCATTTATTGTTCCAAATATTATATGTTCCAATTTAGTTTTACTTATTAAATTGGACTTCTCACATACTCTAAATACTTGTTCTAAATGTAAGCTTTGTCTTGCATCAACTATATAGAGAATATGATCTGGATCATACTTTTCTACTCTTTCATATATTGTTGCTAAATCAGTAGTAGGATATCCATATGCTCCATCACTCTTTACAATTAATACAGGGGGCATATTTTTATTATCAGACTCTTCTTTTACGTGTACTACTATAGCTCCATCATCTTTAGCTAAAAGCTTTTTATCATCTAAATATTTTATTAATAAAGGAATGTGGTCATATGAATCACTTTCACCAAGCCATAAATCAAAACTAACTCCCATATATTCGTATATTCTTTTAATTTCACTTAAAGATACATCATATATTTTATTCCATAATTTGACATATTCTGCTTTACCTTCACCTAACTCTTTTAAAATCTCTTGACATTTTTTTAAGACTAACTCATCACTTTTAGCTAGAGCACTTATCTTAGGATATGTTTTTTCTAGATATTCCAGTGTTATTTTTTGAGGATTATCTTGTAAAATTCCATATATGACTTGGCCTATTTGAAGTCCTATATCACCCAGGTGCACATCACTTATTACTTTATATCCCTTAATATTTAATATTCTTTTTAAGCTTTCACCTATTATTGCAGATCTCATATGTCCTATATGAAGAGGTTTAGCTATATTAGGTCCTCCATAATCTAAAAAATACACTTCTTCAGAATTTATCTTTTCTATACCTAATTTCTTTCCATTAATGACTTCATTTAAACTTTTTGTAATTAATTTATCGCTTAACTTAATATTAATAAATCCTGGTAAAGATAAAGAAACACTATTAAAGTAATCATTAAAGTCTTCTAAAGAATTAATAGAATTAACTATTGATTCTCCTATTTCCTG
Source organism: uncultured Muribaculaceae bacterium (assembly GCA_964555585.1). Classification (GTDB taxonomy): domain Bacteria; phylum Bacillota_I; class Bacilli_A; order RF39; family UBA660; genus CAZKSN01. Next base: position 54,978 of record CAZKSN010000001.1, read on the forward strand.
AGGTGTTCTTCCAGTATCTTTAGCAATACTAAAAACACTGTTTATTTGATAGTCCGCAAACTCTTTTTTATTAGAGTCTTCTACCTTTAAATATTTTAAATCAATATTTAAATTCAAAAACACCTGCTTTAAAAACTCTTCTATCTTTTTAATCATATTTACCTCTAAATCCATCTTGGAATATATATATTTCTTGTATAACTCTCTAAATATTTCTCATATGCTTTATTTATACATTTCACTATGTATGACAAAACATTATCAATATCTTTTTTTACCTTCATTTCAACAATAGATTTAGTCAATTCCTTTTTAAAATCATCAGAACTAAAATATTTACCTATTGCTTCATTTATTTTTTCTAATATTTCTAAATCTTCCTTTTTATTAATATTAACGGAAAATACAAATTCAGAATATATCTGAATTAATTTTCCAGTAACAATATCATCTTCATCAAATTCCTCATTTATTATTTTATAATAATTAGGACAATAACTTAATATTTTCTTATTTTCTAAAAATTGATTCATCATTACCTCTAAAACAACTTCAATATATCATTTAAAGTTACAAATAAACTTAATAGTATAAGTAAAGTGAATCCTATATAGTTTAATATATTTTCAATCTTCACATCCACTTTTTTATTAATGATTCTCTCTATAATTATCACTAAGGCTCTTCCTCCATCAAATATTGGCAAAGGAATCAAATTAATTATACCAACATTAATACTTAAATAAGCTGTAAGATATATTATATTAAATAATCCAGTGGATCTAACACTATCAATTAAAGAATAGATTCCTATCGGTCCACTAATGTTTTTAATACTCATATTACCTGAGAAAAGACTTAAAATTATTGAAAAAATATTCTTGGTTATATTTAAAAATTCATTAACTGAATATTTTAAAGCACTGATAATTCCAGTATTCTTTTGACTTGAAAAAGCTATGCCAAACTTCTTGACCTGTTCTCCGTTTTCGTCTTGAACCGTAGGTGTTACAGTTAACTTTTTGATTTCTTCTTTTACATCTTTAATTAAAAATTCATAGTCATTACTTTCTCTTTTCTTGGTTAATTCAATTAATACATCATTATAAGTACTTACTTCCTTACCATCTATCTCTAGTATTAAGTCCCCCTCTTTTATACCTGAGACAAATGCTGAGGAATTTTCTTCAACAGAGGAAATTATAGGTCTTGTATCAGGACTTCCAAATATTAGTCCTCCTATAAATAAAAGAAATATAGCCAATAAAAAATTAAATAATATTCCAATTAATATTATACTTAATTTCTGAAAAAAGCTCTTATTTTCCAACACTTGATCTTTTCTTACTTTCTTACCTTCTTCTTCTGTATTAATTAAAGATACAAATCCTCCGATTGGAAATAATCTTATTGAATATAAAGTTTCATCATTCTTTCTTCTAAAACTGTATATCTTTGGTCCCATACCCAAGGCAAACTCTTCCACATAAACCTTTGCTTTTTTTGAAGCAATGAAATGACCAAATTCATGAATTAATATAATTATTCCTAAAATTATAATGAATATTAATAAAGATAATAAATTCATAATGCCTCCTTATAACAAGTCTTTTATAAATGAAAATGCCAATAAAACAAATAATATGCTGTCTAATCTATCTAATATTCCTCCATGACCAGGCATCAAATTAGAAAAATCCTTTGTATTGTAATTTCTTTTTATAGCACTGAAAACCAAATCACCCAATTGACCAATCACACTTAAAAATGCAACTATCAGTATCAAAGTTAGAATACTGCCTGTATAGTTAAATATACTTATATAGAATGTTGTAGCAACAAAAGTGCCAAACAATGTTCCTCCAATAAAACCTTCAACAGTTTTATTTGGAGAAATAATTGGACATAGTTTGTTTCTACCAATTAAGATACCGGTAAAGTGCGCAAAAGTGTCACTTACTATTGTAATTAATAAGAGAAATACCAAATAATATAGACTATAGTTTCTTAAGACAATCAAATAGTTAAAAGAAATTCCTAGAAAAAATATAACTCCTAATAGATATAACGCATCGTTTATATTATATATTTTTAAATTCTTATAAATTATCAGCGGAATTAATAAAAAGAATATAACCATAGTAATTAATTTGTAATCTGCAAGAAATAATGAGGAATATATTAAATTGCTCAACAGTAAACATATGAAACAGAAAACAGATATTATTTTTACAAAGTTAGGAATTTTCTTATCCTTATCCTTTAAATTTATCAATTCTATAAATCCAATCAAACCTATAATTGCAACTGAAAAATAATAAGGGAAGCCACCATAAATTATAATTGGTATTACAATAGCTAAAGCTACAATCGCACTTATTACTTTTATTTTCATTTTATCACATCCTTTTATTATTATAACATTATGAAAAAAATATATAAAGTTTTATTTTATTATATCTACATCATTTATAATGATTTGATATTCATTTAATCTTTTTTCAATTTTACCATAAAGCTTTATTATACTTCCAACTTTTAAATCCATGTATCTTTCATAAACTTTAGGGAACATTATTCCTTCCACTTTCCTGAATTCATCACTTAAGGTAATAAAAGCCATTTTTTCCTTATTCTTAGTTACTATTGTCTTTATATTTTCTATCAGAGTAATTATATTTACGTTTTTATCAAAATAATATTCTATTTTATTTAAAGAAACCATATTATCTCTTTTATATTTTGTTACAGGATGACTGCTTATATAAAAACCTAATGAATTATATTCTTTTTCTAAAGATTCAGAATCATTATAATCATCAATAGATTCAATTTCTGGTTCAAGTATTAAAACTGAATCTATATCCTTACAAAGAATAGCGTAATCTATAACTTTATCCAAATTCTTTATCATCGCTTTTTTATTTAAATTAAAACCGTTAAAAGCTCCAACTTCAATTAAACTTTCTACAACCTTTCTATTAACTGCTTGACCGTAAGTTCTTGCCATAAAATCAAAGAAACTTTTAAATTCTCCGTTCATTCTTTCATTTACTATCTCGGTAGATGAAGTTATTCCTAAGTTCTTTATTATGGTTAATGGAAAAATAATTTTATTATTTTTTAATTTATAATTTACATCACTTAAATTTATATTTATATTTTCAAACTCCAGACCTAAAATTTTAGCTTCATCAAAGTACTCCTTTGTTTTTTCTTCAACTCCTATAACCATATTGAGTAAATTCAACATAAAAAACTCTTTATAATGACTTTTCAGATAAGCCATTTGATAACCAACAAAAGAATAGGCAACAGAATGTGATTTATTAAATCCATAATCTGCAAACCTTAAAACTAAATCAAATATTTTAATGGAAGAGGATTCATTATAACCTTTATTAACTGCCTTACTGACAAATATTTCTTTTTCTTTTAAAATAACTTCACTGTTTTTCTTGCTCATTGCTCTTCTTATTTTATCTGCTTCAGCATAAGAATAGCCGCCAATTTTCTTTAATATTTCAAGTATTTGCTCCTGATATATAATGATTCCATAAGTATCTTTGAGTATCGGCTCCAAATCCTCTATTAAATACTCTATCTTTTCTTTACCTTCTTTTCTTCTGATATATGTCGGTATCATTTCTTTTGGACCAGGTCTATACAACGCATTGGCAGCCACTAAGTCATTAAAGCATGTGATTTTAAATTCCTTCAATAAACCTTTCATTCCAGCACTTTCAAACTGAAAAACACCAACGGTTTCAACATCATTGAATAATTTGAGAGTTTTTTCATCATCCAGAGGAATATTATTAAGATTTATTATTTTGCCTTCCTCTTTTTCAATTAACTGCATTACATTGTCAATAATAGTTAAATTACTGATACTGAGAAAATCTATTTTTAATAGACCTAAGTCTTCTAAATAATTCATTGAATAGGAAGTAAGTAAATTATCTCCACTTTTATATAAAGGCATAATATTGGTTAATTCTTCACTGCTTAATACAACTCCAGCTGCATGTATACTTGTATGTCTTTTCAAATTTTCCAGTTTTTTAGATATTTGAAAAAGTTTAATGTATCTTTCATCACTTTTTATAAGTTTCATAAAATTACTATCTTTTTCTATATCATTAAAAGTATCCCTGGTTTTTATTAATTTACAAATCCTATCTATTTCTGAAGAGTTTATATTTAATACTCTGCCTACATCTCTGATTACCTGCTTCGGCAGCAAAGTTCCATAGGTAATAATATTTGCCACTTTATCAACACCATATTTATTTCTTACATAATTTACTACTTCTTCTCTTCTGATATCAGATAAATCAACATCTATGTCAGGCATTGATATTCGTTCCGGATTTAAAAATCTTTCAAAAATCAAATTAAATTTTATTGGATCTATATCAGTAATACCCAATACATAACTCACTAAACTACCCGCAGCACTTCCTCTTCCAGGACCAACATATATTTTATTTTTCTTTGCAAATAAAATAAAATCATATACGATTAAGAAATAATCAACAAATCCCATTTTTTCAATAACTTCTATCTCATATAATAACCTGTCTGAATAAATTTTTGAGACTCTTCCATTCAATCTTTTTATAATGCCTTTTTTACATAAACTTTTTAACAATTCTGTTGAATTTTCACTGTATCTAGGTAAATTATATTTAAATTTTGGAAATTCTAAGTCTATTAATTCACTGAATTTATATGTGGTTTCCTCTTCAATCGCATTCACTTTGTAATCAAGATTGTTATACTCACATTTAAAAATAATGTCATCCTCAATTGTTTTTCCATCTCTGATCATATAAAGATATTTCAGATATTCACTATCCTCTTCATTTAAATACAGTACTTCTCTTGAATAAACAATATTTTCAGAAATTATTAATGAATTTAATTTCTGTTCTTTTGTAGAATATGAAATGAATGAATCCTTAAAAACAGAAGACAATATTTTAAAGCTGTTAATATTTTCGTAACTGCATACAAGTATTAAATCCTTGCTGTATTTCTTTAAATAATCTAAACTTATATTTCCTATATTCTTTTCAGTCACCAATTTACATAAATTCTTATATCCGTTAAAATTTTTGGCATATATTATAAAATTATATTCTTCAAATGAAAAGTCAACTCCAATTATCGGCTTAATATTATTCTTTTTACATGCATTATAGAATTCAATGCAGGAAAACATATTTGAATCAGTAATTCCAAGTGCCGGTATATTGTTCTTTAAGGCATAGGAAACTAAGTCATCTATTTTAATAAGACTGCTTAATAACTGATAATTAGTTTTAATGTTTAACGGAACATATCGCATACTATCACACCACAGATATATTATAGCATTAAAATTAAATTAATTATAATTGATTTAATTTATTTATGATTACAACATAAATTATTGACTTAATCAGTATAATATGTTAAATTATATAAAGATTTCAAGGAGGAATAAAAAAATGGCTAGAAATGTATCAAGTAGAAAAAATATGAGTGGAAATAATAGACCTTTTTCTTTAAAGGCGACTAGAAAGACACAAAAAGTAAATTTACAGACAACAGTAGTTGACGGGAAAAAAGTTAGATTATCTACAAAAGAAATTAAAACAATAAAAAAGACTAAATAGTCTTTTTTTTAATATATTAGTTCTTCCTTTATTTTTTCTATATCGTCCAAATAAAGTACATTCTTTCCATTTTTTATTTTTATAAGAGTTGGTGACTTAATTAATAAATCTGCGGCTTTTTGAACTTTTTTATTTGATGATTCACTATTATATACAGCATTTACCTTTAAAAGCATATTTACTTTATATATGTGTAAGTCAGAACTTGTGTTATCTAATATATAATTTAGATATACATTATCTGAATTAAATTCATCAAAAACAACATAATATTCTTTTTCCATTCTATTAAATGTAGATCCCGCCAAGATGTATTCATTGGAAATTTCTGCTTCTTTCTTTTCAGGAGCTTCATATCCTTTTTCAAATATTCCCATCTTATCTAAAGCAAGCACAACTCCATACACAACTATAAACATTATAAATACTATAAAAACAGTTTTTAAATAATTTGAAGTATATTCAGTTTTAATAATTATTTCATTTTTCTTTTTCATAAATTCACCTATAAAAAATTATATCATGAAGTAAAAAAAATAGAAACATTTTTGTTTCTATTTAGTAAGTGCTACAGAACTTGCAGATGCTGCTATTTGTAAAATTTCCTCTTCAGTTAGATTTTGACCAATTATATAGTAATCTATTCCATTTTTTGTCCAATTAAGAGATGTATCAGTAATTGAACCTAAAATATTTTCATAAAACACTAGATCACCTGATGAATTTATAACTTCATGGTCTTCAGAAACTGAAGCCACTTCTTCAATCATTATAAATGGTTTTTCTCCAGTAAATGTAAGTATAACTCTTTCTGATGAATCCGTTTTTATCACTTCTTCATCTTTAAATGTTGTTCCGCTAGGTATATACATTGGATATATAACATCCTCTATCTCACTTGTAGCTTCATCTTCTTCACAGCAATCTTCATCTACATTATTGTCTAAACTAAAATAATCTTTTTCAAATTCACTTTTATAATTGGAATCATTTACTACAAAAGTGATTTGAGCTATATTATCACTGTTAAAAACTTCTACTTTCTCTAATTCCATTTTATCATTGAATGTCACTTTTTGATTTACTAAATTGCTGTTACTAGGATAATTTACTTTTGAAGTAAAAATATATTTATCATTTTTTTCTTCAAAACTTCTCTTAGAATCATTCTTAAGATCATTTAAAATAGACTGAAGTATATAAGTTTGTGAACTGTTATTTGGCCATTCACTTTGAAATTTAAAGCTTTTATTAAGTGCTGGAGTAATTACATATACACCATCTTCATTCTTTAGTATTATTTGTTCATGAGAGTTTTCTGCATTCACCAAACTTACTTTATAATAATCCCCTTCTTTATATGACACCTCTACATCATATAAATATTTTTCTTCATTACTTACTATTTCCATTGTTCCTTCTAAAGTATAAGCTTCATTATTTTCTATTTTATCATTAAACTTTTTCAATGCTGAATCTGCATCAAATTTCTTACACCCTGCAAAAATAAGGCATAAACAAATTATCAATAATAATTTTTTCAAAAAATTCCTCCTTTTTTCTTCATTAAATTATATTGAATAAAAGTCTTATTTATGAATAAAACTATTAAAATTGTCTAAACTATTAATAATGAGGAGGATTTATGGAAACTTTGCAAAAAATTGCTTTAACATTAACAATTATAGGAGCAATTAATTGGGGACTTGTCGGACTGTTTGACTTTGATATTGTACTAGCAATTTTTGGAGACGAATCAATAATATCCAATTTAATTTATTCTTTAATTGGACTGGCCGGAATTATTAATATTGGCCTATTATTATCTCCTATTCATAGACTGGAAAAATAGTATCGATTATCGATACTATTTTATTTTTATTCTATTTTACTAATTATAACAGTAACTTTTTGAGTTTTTGCTAAATAACTTAATCTCAGATCTGATCCTGTTACAATCACAGGCACTTCCCAAGTTCCTACTCCTAGATCTGACAAATCCACGTAGGCTCTAATATCAGATGATTTAAGAGATTCCAATATGCTTGAGACACCTTTTACAATTACTGATACTTTTGTATCATCTACAGTTGCACCGCCGGCTTTCAGTCCGGTAGCTAGATTTTCCTTTTCAATACTTATATCTGAAAATTCTTTAGAGGTTTCTTTTTCCATTTTTACAGTAATAGTGATCGTAGTTTCACTTATTGAACGTACTCCAGTAGGTTTTTTAATATCAGTCTGATATGTTTTATCTGCATTTAAACCATTTACATCTATTTCTACTTCCAGATTATCAATATTGCTTAATACAGACTCTTCACCATATATTGTTACCTTTTTTATGCTTGTTGTGATATTGCTAATTGCACTTCCAGAGCTTACTTCACCTACAGGAATTACCTTGATTGGAACTTCTTTACTTGGAGAGGTTATTACTACAGTTGCAGTCACATTATCAGGTACTATTTCAATATCTTTTATTTCTGTTCCCTCTTCATCATATGCTACTAATTTAACATTGTCTAAAGTGTAGGTTCCAGCAGAATTTGCATTCAATGCATTTACATCTACTATTGCCTTAACAGAGGCAACCGATTCCAACTTTTCTTTATAACTCTTTATTATTACTTCATCTCTATCCAATGTAACACTGCTTACAATAAGAACATCATTCAACTTATCTTGATTCAGCACATCAATTGTCAAAGTTCTTACTTCACTGATCTTCGGATATATTATTACCGTCACAAAAGATGGATCTAGCTTATAATTTAATGTATTTATTGGATTATTATACTTTAAGTACACTTTATGAGTACCAGCCTTTAAATTGCCTAAATCCAATGTAACCTTATGATCAACCAGCTGTCCTGCTAAATATAAGTCACTTTTTCTTCCCATAAGCACTATATCAACAGACGTTGGTATACCTTCTACAACAAATGCCTCTTCATTATATTCAACTTCAACTTTCTGGTTGGTTAAAACTTTTGCTTCTGTTTCCACCAAAGATATAATTTTCTGATCAATTACCAAAAAAACTATAAAAGCACAAAATAGTGAAATAAATAATAGATTATTCGGCTTACTCAGTATTTTTTCAAATTTATTGGGCTTTGTATTTATTTTATCAATTAAAAAATATACAAATTTACTTACTGGAACTATTATGATTTTATCAATAAACTTATAAACAATTTTTCCAACTGCAACAAAGAATTTAGCGATACTATTAATTATCTTTTTCATCAGTATCACCACCTTCACTTTCTTCCACACCTTCATCTGCATCATAAAACATTTCTTTTTTAGGCTGCAATTCTTCCATTAGCATCATTCTTGCATCATCTACTGACAAATTATAATTTAATTCACTTGATACAGCAAGACTTATTCTTCCTGTTTCTTCAGAAACCATGATTGCTATTGCATCACTAACCTCAGATACACCCAATGCGGCTCTGTGTCTGGTTCCTAATCTTTTTGAAATTGAAGGATTTATACTTGTGGGAAACACTGCTCCGGCACAAGTTATTCTGTCACCTTGAATAATTACTCCGCCATCATGTAATGGATTATTCGGAAAAAATATGGATATAATCAATTCACTGCTTATATCTGCATATAATTTAGTTGCAGGTTCTATATATTGATAAAGACTGTAATCTCTTTCAATAACAATTAAAGCTCCTATTCTATTTTTCTTTAAATATTCAATAGACTGCATTATTTCATAAACCACTTTTTCTCTTTCATCAACTGTAAGAGTCTTATGTCTTCCAAGTAAATGACTTCTACCTAGATTTTCTAAAACAGTTCTAATTTCAGGTTGAAAAACAATAACCAATGCCAATGGTCCCCAGCTTACTATATATTCAATTAAAATACCCACGGTATTTAAATTCAAGAAACTGCTTAATAACTTTAAAACGATTATAATAACTACACCTTTGAAAATTAAAATTATCTTTAAATTATTTCTTGCATATTTTAGCAAATAATAAAACATTATCCAAATAATGGCAATATCTAAAACCTTTGTAAATATGTTATATATATTAGTTAAAGTCATATTTTTTATAAACTCCTTTTTATTGTCATACAAATAAATTATACAACAAAAAAGATATATTATCTATATCTTTTTATTCCCTATGTAAACTATTGTCCATTTCCTGGAGTAGTATTATTGTTCTGATTAATTTCAAACGTATTGCTTGCTGCAGGGTTTATATTTACTATCGGTTCATCTGGTGTTGCATTTACAGCAGGTTGCACTGGCGTAGGCTCTATAGCTGGTGGTGTAGGTACAGTTGCAGTTGGTTGTACAGGCGTTACTGTAGGTGTTACAGGACTTGCTAAATCAATAGTTTCAGAAACCTGAGTTGGTGCAACTTCAGGTGTTACCACTGGTGCAGGTTCAGGTGCCACTGGAGCCTTAACTTCTTCAACTTTAGCCGGTTCAACACTAGGAGTAGAAATTTCAGTTGGAGCTTCAGTCTTATTCACATCAACAGGTGTTTCTTCAACATTAACATTATCACCTTTCTTTTTCTTGTTTTTCCCACTAACTAAAAGACCAATTAATGCTAGAGTTAATACTCCCGCCGCTATTAAAAAATAAGTATAGTTATCAGTTATAAAATTTAAAAAACTTTCCATATCACAGCCTCCTTTATCTTTAATTTAATTTTAACATCATATTTTTATATTATCAAGTTTTTTTTTATTTCTCTATATTATATGCTACATAGTATTTCATTTATTCATTTATAAATAAAGAAAAAACCCAGACAAGCTAGGTTTAATATTTTAAATGGCGTTCTCGACACGATTCGAACGTGCGACCGACGGCTTAGAAGGCCGTTGCTCTATCCAGCTGAGCTACGAGAACAACTGAAATTACCTATAAATTATATAATAAATTTATAGATTATTCAAGTGTTTTTAGTGTAGTCTCAGCAATTTCTTCATTATTTACAATGAAAACTACCTCTTCAACATCATAATTTTCTTTTATGGACATACTTATAGTATACTTTACTTCTTCTAAAATACTTTTTGTATTAAAATCACTAAATATCTTATCATTAAAAGATAAATGCATAGAATTTTCAATTATTTCAAAACTTTTCAATTCTGCAGCAGCACTTAAATAACTGCTTAAATTACTTTGATACACTAGAGAGCTTTTTAATTCATCTATAATAATCGTTATCTTTTCCCTATTATCATTTGTAACCTTTGTAACAGGCGTATAATAGATTTCATCATTTATATCATTTATATAAAATACTGTAGTTTTAGTAATATCTGAAAGAGAATCAAAATCATATATTTTATTAATACCATAACTTCTATCTAATATTTCCGGTAAAGCCTTTTTTGAATTTGGCAACTCACTTAACGCTTTTCCCTCAACTTTAATAATTATCTTATTTATTTCATCTATATCTGTTAAAGAGAATATTAAGGCTTCTATTGCTTTCTCTTCATCCTCAATAGATATATCTAACAATTCTTTTGAAAAATTAATTGACAAAACATCTTTTTCTAATTTCAAATCCAGTATTTTTGTTTCTTCAGGAATTAAAGCCCTAAAGCCGTTTGGAACTCTATCACTTTTTGTACCGTTTATTTTTAAGTATTCTATTTTTTCTTTAACTAATTCATATATTTTAACTTCTTCCAGAGACAACAGTACTTTAGATACATAATTATATTTATCTAAAAAATATATACTTTTAAAATTTTCTTCTTCCTGATATGTAATTGTTTTTTCCAGTTCAATCTTATTATCAGTAGTTGGAAAAAAATAAAATAAAAATAAAATTAATAAAGCAAAAGTAGTAACGGTAATTTTCCTAATACTCATCCTTTTTAACATAATACACCTCATAAAATTATATTAAACATAATTTAAAAAAATGACTTTAAAAGTCATTTTTATAAACTTAACTCTCCTAATTTTAAAAGTTCAATAACTGCTCCTGCTCTTCCTTTAACACCTAGTTTTTGCATTGAATTAGATATGTGATTTCTAACAGTTTTTTCACTAATAAATAATTCTTCCGCTATCTCTTTAGTAGATTTATTTAAAACTAAGAGTTCAAATACTTCTCTTTCTCTCTTTGTTAAAATATTTTTATTCATCTTTCCTCACTTTCATAAACGCGGGTGACTTCATAACCATTCTAAAATAGTTTATGAAGAAAAAAATGAAAAGTGAGAATTAATGCCTATTATGATTCAAATTTTATAGTAATATACATTTTTTCTTTATATTCGCCCTGAATACTTCGCATAATGTTATTTGCTAAAGAGGCATCATGTTCCTTTGAATTGACCACTATTTTTATTTGATCATTCTTAATTTCCACAAAAGATTTAATATTGAATTCCTTAAGAATCTTGTCTTCCAATTTTTGTTCTTTACCTTTTGTTAAATTTAATAATTTTAATTCTTCAAAAGCATTATTCTTTTCTTCACTAGTTGAATCTACTGAAATTAAAACTTCCTGCAAAGCTTTCATAGAATCAGATATCTCTTCATCTCTTTCAACTCTTAATGCCACAAGCATATCACTCTCCGTTACATCAACAGTTACATCACCATTTACTTCTTCAAGTGTTTCTTCACTTTTTAATAGATCATTAGGCATTGTTACATAATATATTCCTAATATTAAAACTAAGCTAAATAGTGTTAAAAACCATAAACTTTGTTTATTAATCACACAATATTCCTCCCTATACTAATAAATATTATACAAGTAGTCCAAAGTTTATGAATATATTTATAAAAAAAATGAAACAATAAATGTTTCATTAAATTTAATCAGTTATCATATTATTGGTATTTAAATCTAAATATGCTCCTTTCTTAATATTTTTTTATATCTTATTAATTTAATTATATCATTATACTATATTATATTCAAATAAAAAAATATAACACTAGTTATATTTCTTAAGCTTTTGAAAAATATTTTCCATCACGAGTTGTAACAATTATTTCATCATTTTCTTTTATAAATAAAGGTACTTTTAAAGTTAAACCTGTTTCAATAGTAACATCTTTCATCGCTCCACTTGTAGTATTTCCTTTTACAGCTTCTTCAGCATTTATTACCTTATATGAAACTTTTTCTGGTAAACTAATACCTATAACTTCACCGTCATAATTCATTATTTCTACGTTTAAATTTTCTTTTAAAAATTTAATTTCATATTCTAACTTTGAAGCTGGTATTTCAATTTGTTCATAAGTACTATTATCCATAAATACATACATATTACTTAAACTATATAAATATAATAAATCTTTCTTTTCAACATTTGCTTTTTCAATCTTAATACCTGCTGGAAAAGTAATTTCTTGAGTAGAATCAGTTTTTAAATTTTTTAATTTTGTTCTTACAAAAGCACTACCTTTTCCAGGTTTTACATGTTGAAATTCAACTACTTGATAAACATTTTCTTCATATTTTATAGTCATTCCATTTTTTATGTCATTAATATTTATCATAATTAGTTAACCTTTCTTTCATTATGTATAGTTGATTTATTACATTTTTTGCAGAATTTCTTTATTTGAAGTTTTTCTGTAGTATTCTTTTTATTTTTACTTGTTAAATAACCTATTTCATTACATACAGTGCATCTTAAAGCTACACCTTCTCTATTTTCTTTTTTTGCCATTTTTGCACCTCCTTAAATAACTTTAGTAATTATATCATATTAATTATAATTTTTAAAGTAAATTTTATTTAATTTCTTTTGCATATATAAGTCCTATATCATTTGAAGCTAATTTTATCTCCTTTAGTAAACTAGATAAAGATTTATACATTTTTAAAATATATTCTTCTACTTTCATTTCTTCCATCTCTTCATATGTGAACCATCCTGTACGATTACCTTCATTATTTTTTAGATTTATATTTGAAGATTTTGGCTTTCCATAATATTGATAATCTATCATTTCACCAATTTTTGTATTAAAAGTTTTAATTGCTACTGGCTTTGGAACTGCATTATTATAAAAATCAATTATTTCAATTTCTAAACCTGTTTCAGTAAAACATTCTCTTATTGCACATTCATGATGTAATTCATCATTTTCAAGGTGCCCTCCAGGCTGCAACCATTTTTCTAATTTTCTATTAAACATAAGTAAAAATTTATCATTATCTTCATCAATTACAAAAACAGATGCTGTTTTTTGACTTTTCATAAAAATTCACCTCAAACAAAGTATAACATATTACCTATAACTTTTGAAGTATAAATCACTAACTAACCTAGTTATTCTTTTATTTATACTTGATGTAAAATTTGTTTTACCTGAACTTATATTCGGAGATATTACAACAATACTAAAAGTTGGGTTTTCATAAGAAGCATACCCACCAAATGTTGTAGTTATTGTTTCAGTATCTATTTTTCCATCTAAATTTGTATCTATAAAACTTTGTGCTGTTCCAGTTTTTCCCGAAGGTTTATATTTTGAATTTATATAACCATATCCAGTTCCTCCACTTTCTAAAACCATTTTTAAACCTAATTTTACTCTATTTATATATTCTTCTTTTATATTAACTTTATTTAATTCTTTTATTTCATATTCATATATATAATTATTTCCTTTAATAGTTTTCATGAAATGAGGAGCTATTCTTTTTCCAGTTGTTGCAACAGTATTTATATATTGTAATAATTGCATTGGCGTATAAGTATCATATTGTCCAATAGGAAAATCTAGGATACTACCTGTATTTTTATCATTACCAATATATCCTATACTTTCATAAGGTAAATCTATTTCTGTTTTTACTCCTAATCCAAATTGATTATAAATATCTCTATATATTTTAAATGCAGAAGGATCTAATACTAATGAAGAATTATAATAATATAAACCTTTTCCAATTTTAATAGCAATCAGAAATTGATAATAATTTGAAGAATATTTTAATGCTTTTAAATCATCTACTTTACCAAGTTTTTTCCATGAACATTTTAAAGGAGTATTTTTTATTTTTATACAAGAATCATTTACTGTATATCCAAACTTTATGGCTTTATTTTCATATCCCACTAAATGAGAAGCAGCTTTTACAATTGATCCTGGAGTAACAGACATAGTGGTTAAATCTGTTAAATAATCTATTTCTTCATATTTATTATTTTTTTCAATAATCCCTTTTCCAACAGCAGCCAATATTTCACCATTTTGAGGATTACTTATTATTACATAACTTCTATTATAATATTTAGTATTAGCTTGTTTTTTTGCTTTTTTAACATTTTCTAATACTATTTTTTCTACATCCTTTTGTAAATTAATATCTATAGATAAAATTATATCTTTTCCAGGTGAAGCATTTGAAATTATTTTTTTTTCACCATTAGCTGTAATAATATATGTTTCATTTGTACCTTTTAAATATTCTTCATATTGTTTCTCTATATAACTAATTCCAACTATATCATTCCTATTGTAGCCTTCTTTTAATTTTTCTTCTAATTCTTCCTCAGGTATAGCTCCAATGCTACCTAAATAACTCCTAAATGTATTACCATATGGATAATATCTTTCATATTTTATTGATATTTCAAAACCAATCAAACTATCCTTATTATTTTCTATATATTCATATTCTTTATCAGATACATCTTCTGACTTTATTATTTTTTTAGAATACTTGTATCCTTCATTCATTAATTTATATACATATCCTACTTTTTTATCTTCTTCACTTAAACTTAAAATATCTTTTTCAGTAATAATTTCATATAATTGATTAATATATTCTTCTTTAGAAATCTCTCTATTTTTATATTTATTCTTAATACTATTATCTATTTTTTTTTCTAATTCGTCTTCATATTTTATTAAATATATTTTTTTTAAATCTATTTCTTCAACTTTATCATAATCTAAATCAATATTATTAACAATATTTTTTGCATATGTTAATTCTTCTTCAATAGTTACATCAGATTCCTTATTATAAGTAATAATATTTATTTCTTTATTACCTACTAATAGTTTACCATTCCTATCATAAATCTTTCCTCTTTCTCCTATTTTAGATACATATACTTTACTAATTTCTTTTTCTAATAATTCTTTATATTTTTTATTTTGTATTATATTTATATTGTAGATGTATATTAAAATAAAAATAAAATAAATAATAATAAATATAAATATTATAAAATATCTTTTTTGAATTACTCTGTTTATATAATTTATTGTTCTCATATAAATAGTATAATCATTTTTTATTTTCATAAACTTATATAGGAGGAATTTATGAATAAAAATTTAATAAAAAATTATATATCAAAAATAGATAAAAAGGATATTATTGATTTTGCTAATAAAGAAAAAGTTTTTATTTCTGATTATGAAATTAATTTAATTTTAGATTTAATAAAAAAAGATACCGATATTATTTTATCAGATCAGTTTTTAAATTATTTAGAAAATTATAAAAATGAATTCAGTGAAGAAATATATAATTTAATAATAGAAAAATATAATAAATATAAAAGTTTTATTTTATAAAATCTATAAATTTTCTATTTTTAATTGATTCAATTTCATATTTATAAGGAGGATAAATATTATTATCTTTTTTTACATATGGAGTTTCTAATATTTTAGGAATATTTTCTAATCTTTTGTTATAAATAATATCAATTAATGTATTAAATCCAATTAATCCATATCCAAAATTAGCATGTCTGTCCTTCTTGGTTCCTATAAAATTATAACTATCATTTATATGAATACATTTAATTTTTTCAATACCTATTTTCTGATCAAATTCATCTAGAAAACCATCAAAATTTTTTAAATCTATTCCGGCATCATTCATATGACAGGTATCTAAACAAAAGAATACTTGTTCTTTTTTATCTATTAAATCATAAATACTTTTAAGTTCATCAATTGTACTCCCGACTTCAGATCCTTTACCACTCAAAAACTCAAGCAAAATATATTTATCGGTATCTTTTAAAGCCTGATTAATTCCATAGGCAATGTTTACTATTGCCTGTTCTAAACTCAAAGATACCTTACTACCGGGATGCAGTACTAAATTATCAAGATTTAATAATTCTAATCTTTTTAATTCTTGTTTTAAAAAATTTATATAAAAGTCATATTTTCTAGAATCAAGATTATTTGCTAAATTTATAATAAATGGAGAATGAACTATTATATTTTCTTTATCAATACCATTTTCCTTCATTAACTTGTGGGCTTCTTTCACAAGATTGTCTTCTATTGAAAAACGTATTGTATTACTTTGATTCCCAGTATATATCATAAAAGTGTTTGCTCCATAACTCAAAGCTTCTTTAACACTTCCAACTAACTCAGTTTCATTATAAAATGAAACATGAGAACCTATAATCAAACTCATATAACTCACCTATCTATATAAAATTATAGCATTATAAATTAATTTCGGTCAAATAAAAAAGTTCTAATAGAATTAGAACTTTATTTAATATATTTCTATTTTTTAGTCATCACAGTCAATATCGCCTTCAAAAGAACCAATTACTACTGTAGCAGCACCAATACCATCAATTGTTGGAGATGCAGCTAAATTAACTCCATAAGCCGAATCTGATACAGCAAATGTTGCAATAGAATCACTTGTAAAAGTTATT
The DNA here is from genome assembly GCA_964555585.1 of uncultured Muribaculaceae bacterium. GTDB lineage: Bacteria > Bacillota_I > Bacilli_A > RF39 > UBA660 > CAZKSN01. The sequence goes on from CAZKSN010000001.1 coordinate 72,338, forward strand.
TCATATTTAACAGTTTGTGAACCTGACAAATCTAAAGTATTTGCGCCAGCAGCACCATCAAAACAATAGCTTGCAACTGTTGTTCCTCCAATTTGATCACTGATATATTGTTGTTCAGCAGCTTTAAATATTTCTTGAGCTTGAGTAACAAAAGTATTTTTCTTTGCATCCTGGAATAATTGTAATACTGTTGGAACTGCTATAACCACCAATATTGCTAATATTGCTATTACAGCTAATAGCTCTATTAAAGTGAACCCAGTTTTTTTCATTTTATCATTCCTTTCTTTAGATATATTGAGTATTTATAATACCTTTATACCCTTGATTATATGAAAATTATATCATTATAAATTTTTAATGTCAATGAATTATCAATTTTTATTTTATATTGTACAAAAAAATACAAATTATATAAAATATCAATTAATTTTAAATTTAATTGTATTATCTTTAATTGTATTAAATATCTCAATATTATAATGTTCTAGCAAATTAACAACCCTTTCACTAGGATGATTAAATTTATTGTTTTTACCAACGGATATAACAGCTTTTTTAGGTCTTATATAATCTAAAAATTCTTTACTTGTACTAGAATCACTTCCATGATGTCCTACTTTTAATATATCAATATTTTTAATATTTATGTTATCTATAATATCTTTTTCAACTTTAATACTTGCATCTCCCATTAATAATATTTTGTAATCTTCAATTTTAATTAAAAAAACTAAACTATTATCATTTTCATTATTATAAATTTTATTGTTTAATGAGTATATAGATAATTTTTCTATAATTATAGATTTTTCTTTAAAAATATTAGCATTAATAATATCTTTTTCTAAAGTATTAATATTTCCTTGATTTATAAATATTTTATCTACTTTAAAATTATTTATTAATTCTTTAGCATTACCTATATGATCATAATCTCCATGAGTAAAAAATAAATAATCTATATTTTTTATTCCAATACTATTTAAAAAAGGGATAATACTACTTTTAACTATTGAGAATTTCTTATTTTTTTCTTTCCATTTTTCATAATCATATGATACTGTTCCTCCAACATCAATCATAATAACATTTTTTAAATGAGGTGTTGTAATTAATATGCTATCCCCCTGTCCTACATCTAAAAAATAAATATAATAATTATTTTCTAAATAAGGAATAAAATAGTTTATAATTAAAATTAATAACATACAAAATTTATATTTTTTATTTTTTTTGGTTATTATAAATATTAGAAAAAAATAGTAAAATAAAATAAATATTATACTTACTTTAGGATAATTAAAACTACATATATTTAAATTATTAATAAAGATTGATACTTTTTCCATTATTAAAATTACATATATAAAAATATTATTAAATATTGGAAATATAAAAACTATTAAAGAAAACGGGAAAACTATCAAAGAAACATAAGGAACATAAAAAATATTGTTAATTATACTCATAAAATTTATATAATAGAAGTTATAAATTATTATTGGTAATGAAGATAAAAAAGAAATAATACTTATAAAACATAAATTTTTAAAATATTTTTTTGAATTTAAAAATTTATTGCTTAATATTAAGAAAAAAGTCACAATAAAAGATAACTGAAAACCTAAATCATATATAATAAATGGATTTATTAACACTAAAATAAAATAAGTTAATAATAAAATATTAATAGTTTTTATATGAAAATAGAATATTCTATTTAATCCATATAAGAAAAAAAATACTGTTGCCCTCAACATTGAAGGGCAAAAATTTGTAATAAAGTTTACAAATATTAAAAATATAAAGATAATTAAGTGTGTTTTAAGTTCTGATACTTTAAATTTTTTTAATACATAACTTATTAATAAAGCAATTAAAGATACATTTGTGCCTGATAAAGCAAATAAATGTGTTACTCCATTCTTTCTATAAGTTTCATTTATCTCATTATCTATGTAAAAAGTTTCTCCTAATACAAAAGCATAAATATATTCATTATTTTTAATATTTTTTATTCTATTTAGTATTTTATTTTTTAAAATAATTAAAATATTTTTATTTTTTCTTAATAATTTATATTCTTCTATATTTAAAATATAAAAAATCTTATTATTATATAAATATTTTTTATAATTAAATGTATTTGGTATAGAATTACTTTCAGGTAATTCTAGATTCCCCGTTATTTTTAATTTATCACCAAGATTAATATTATTAGAAAAATAATTTAATTCTTCTTCAGTTTTAAAGTAATAAATACATTTTAATTTTTCTTTACTAAAAAATTCAATACTTAATTTATTTCCATCAATATTATATTCTTGGATAATTCCAATAAATTCTTTTTCATTTCCATTATAATCAGACTTAAAAATATAATAATTTGTAAGTAATAAAGAATAAATTGTTACTATTATAAAAAGAAAAAGATATATTTTATTAGAGAGTAATAAAATCCTTAATTTTAGAATATGTTGATTCACTTATCCCATTTACTTCCATTAACTCTTCAATATTTTTAAAAATACCTATTGAACTTCTATAATCTATTATTGCTTGAGCTTTTACTTCTCCTATTCCAACTAAAGTCATTAATTCTTCTAATGAAGCTTCATTAATATTTATTAAATTATTTTCATTAATTTCTTCAGTTTCCTCACTTATTTCTTCAATACATGAATCATTAACTACTTCTTCACAAATACATGAAAATTCTTCTTCTTCTTTTAATTTTAAATCTTCTATTTCTTTATTAGTATAAATTATAATTACCATTTCATCTTCTATTTTTTTAGACATATTTATATATCTCGTATTTGCTTCTTTAGTTAAGCCTCCAGCCAATTTTATTACATCATTTACTCTTTTGTTTGCATCAATCAAATAAACTCCAGGATTATTAATTGCTCCTTTTATATCTACATAATATTTATCTATTTCTTCTATGTTATTTTCTTCTACTATTTCTTCTTGAGATAATAATTTATTTTCATTTTCAAATGATTTTATTTTTTTATTATTAAATCTATATATTAATATTAAAGAAATAATAAAGATTAATATAATAATAAAATAAGAAGATATTAAAATTATTATTTTATTATGATCTTTTAAAAATATTTTTAATTTATTTAAAATTTCCATTTTTTCCTCCTAATAATATTATTACTATAAAAAAATTAAACTCTTTTTTATAATAAAAAAATAAGTAATTTTATTACTTATTTTGAAATGTTTGATATCTCTATATTTCTTTGAGTTATTTTATTTTCAATAGCTATTCTTTGTACAATAAATGTCGATATAACAAGATTTATAGTAAAACTTCCTCCATAACTTAAGAAAGGAACTGGAACTCCTGTTAATGGTAATAGTGCAAGAATACCACAAAAATTTATTATTAAGTGAGTTAAAATATATATCATTACACCATAGCAAATTATTGAATTTCTTAAATTATAACTACTTTTTGAAATTTTAATTATTCTTAATAAAATAAATAAATAACCTAAAATTAATACTATTCCAAATATTACTCCTAATTCTTCAACAGCAATAGGAAAGATGAAATCAGTATGAGCTTCTGGTAAATATAAATATTTTTGAGTAGATTTTCCAATTCCTTTACCAAAAAGTCCTCCACCATTCATTGCAATAAATCCATTACAAGCTTGATAACCTGTTTCTTCAGTATACCTAGTACAAGGTTCTTTAAAAACAAATCTACTTTTCTGCATATCAGTTAAAAAAGGAGTATCCGTTAATATAAATACTGTAAATACTATTGCAACTGCTCCTGCACCAATTTTCATTATAGTTGCAGCATTATTTTCTCTCATAGGAATACTTAAAAATGTAAAAAAAACTATAAAAGCTATTATACTTGCAGTACCTAAATCAGGCTGTAAAGCAATTAAAATAAATATAATAATACTTAATGTTAATGGTATTAAAAATGAATATTTACCACTTTTCTTATGTTCCATATCTCCAAAAAAAATACCTAAATATAAAATTAAAGCTATTTTAATAAATTCACTTGGCTGAAAAGAAAATTTTCCAAAATCAATCCAACTTTTTGCATTATTAGTAATTTGACCATACATTAGTAGACCTACAAGAATTATAATTAATACTATTAAATAAGGAAACACTAGTTTTTTATAATGTTTAGTTGGAAATTTTAAAACAAATATAAATCCTACAGCAAATGCAAATATATAAAATATAAATTGTCTAAAGAAAAAATAATATGGATTTACATCAAATTTAAGTACTGCAGCTACACTTGAAGCAGATAAAACTAATAATACCCCTATAGCTGAATATATTATTGTAAAAATTAATAATGGTTTATCTAGTTTATTAAATATACTATTTTTCATAAATCCTCTAGAGTAATTTTAACATATTTAGTAAACTTATAAAACTTTTTTTAAAAAACTAGGTATTTTTAATGTCAAAAACACATACTTCTGCGTAAATTATTATAGGTAGTTAAAGGAGGTTAAAAAATATGTATTATTATGGATATAGTGGTGGATATGGTTCTCCATGCTATGGATACGGTGGATATCCTCATGGTGGCTGTGGCTACGGATATGGCGCTGCTATAATATTAGTATTATTTATTCTTTTAGTTGTAGTATTTGGAGCAGGATTCCTAAACTACAATAATTAAAAAGGAAGCTTTAAAACTTCCTTTTTCTTTTATATTTTTCTTTTTAAATTAATTCCTTCTTTAAAAGCACATTGATTTGAACAAGTAAAGTCTGAAAAAGTACATCTGGCTCCTTTTGAATGTTCTAATGCAGTTTGTAATAAAGGATGTTTAGATTTTTTATAAGCTATAATCATTTTATTTAAAGTCTCTTTTGTTTGGTTGCAAATCTCAAGTTGAGCAGCTGAACATAATCTTTCTTTAGTTTTTAATATAAATTTATCAAAAGTTCCTGATTCATTTATTGAAATCAATTCTCCTTGAGGAAAAATATGAGCTACAGACTTCATATCATTTATCCACTCATTAATTAATATCTGATCATCTTCTAAAATAGGTGGAACAAAAAATTCTGTTTCTTCTAATAGTCTCATACTATATTCAAGAGTTCTATGTCTGTGAGCCTGAGCCAATTGAGCAAATGATCCTTTATAATTTGCTGAATAAGAATAATCAAAAGAATCTTCTACATCATACTGACTAAATAAAGATAATTTTCTGTTTTTTCTATTAGTTTGCATTCTTGAATCCAGACAATTTAATTTTTCAAAACAATCAATGAATTCTAATAAATATGGAGATAGTCTTTTTTCAAAATCATTTTTATCTGCTTTATTTGTCAAATCTCTCATAAATCCGCAAATACGGTTGAGTTGAATTAAAGGTAAGGTATGAATCATTTTTGTTGACATAAATACAGTAACCAAATATCTACTGTTTTCCTGTGCCAATTTTGTTATTTTCTTATCATCAAAAATATTACCGTACTTCTCTTTGATCTTTACTTTAAATATTTCCATCCATTTATTGTACAAATTTTCCTCTTCAGTTGTAATGGCAGGATCTGCAGCTCCATCAACAGGAGTATATCTTGAAGATTTTTCTGAAGTAGAGCACTGTCTTTCATTATTTAAAATCATTGCAACTATTTTTGGAATATTAACTATTTCAAAACCTATATTAATATGTTCATAAGGTGTTTGATGTTCATTATTTAAAGTCATACTTTCTCTTTTTTCTGTTTTTTCAAAAGGTTCATCTTTTAATTTTTCCCAACCTAAAGGCTCATAACATTCTCCAGCTATTTTTGCAGAATAATCTAAAGCTTTCTTTAAATCTAAAGTACCATCTTTCTTTAAAAACGGTGTATGAGGTAACAATGTCACCTGAATATTATTTGACATACTATTTCACTCCTTCTCTAAAAATCTTGTCATTCGTTTTTTATCAGTAATTTTATCAATTACTATTTTATATATTTCTTCAGATATTTCCTCTGGTGTCTTTAAGTCTTCCAGTAACTGGTAATCTTCAACCTTTGAACTGTAAATATATTCCCAATTATATTTTTTAACCAGATCTAGATATGATTTTTCTGCCTCAATCAAATGTGCTTCATTTCTTTCATGTTCGTCCAGCTCATTTCTACCTTCCAGCAATTTCAATATAGCTTTTCTAGGCATATGCAGAAATATTGTTATATCAGGTCTTGGTATCTCCATAATTTCATATTCCAAATCAATTATTTTTTCATATAAATTATTTCTTTTTTCTTCATTTTTTGCTTTTCCGCCCTGATGTCCTAAGTTTGAAGTGGTATATCTGTCTAAAATAATAACATCATTCTTGTACATTTCCTGCTCTATTTCTTCTAAAAAACAATATCTTCTATCTGCAGCATAGTATACGCTCGCCACTAGAGGATCAACATTTACAGCACCTTCTTTAAAAAAAGATGTTGTGTTGTTTCTTAAAAAATTTAGTCCCTTTTTTAATAAATTTAAATAATTGAATGAATTATCACTTTCTTTTGCTTGTTTCTTTAATAAATTTCTCATTTCCCTTTTATTGAGCAGTTTCAATAAAATGTCTATTTCTTCTTTCGTTAAATTGTTTTTATTCCATTTTCCCAAGTAACATTCTCCGATTATTCTTCCTGTTGGTAATTCATAATTTGGAAAAGAATATCGTTTAACTTTATATCCCGCAGCCTGCAGATTTTTAAATAAGCCTTTTGATTGAGTTTCTTTTCCAGAACAGTCAGTACCTTCGATTGTAATAATCTTCGCACTTCTTTCTACACTCATATTATTTACCTCACTAACTTAATTAAAACAATTTTAAAAATAATTGTCAATAAATTCAAAGAAAAATATATAATATTTGAAATTTTTCTTTTTTTTTGATAAAATAATACAAGTATTAAGGGGTGCTTATATGTTAAAACAATCACAAATTTTAACTGAGGAAAACAAAATTTTAAGATCAAAAAGTAAAGAGGTCTCTTTTCCTTTAGATGAGGAAGATAAAAAACTTATTGAAGATATAACCAATTATTTAAGATTAAGTCAGGATGAAGAATATGCTGCTATACATGACATCAGAGCTGGCATGGGGCTGGCATTAATTCAGCTTGGCATTCCCAAAAGAATATTTGTAATATCTTATAAAAGAGATGATGGTTCTTTTGAGGAATATGCTGTTATTAATCCAAAAATAATTAGTCATTCTGAAGAACTGATTTACGTTGAAGAAGGCGAAGGCTGCTTAAGTGTTTCAAAGAATATAGATGGAATTGTTCCCAGATTTGCAAGATGTAGCATTGAATATTACGATATAGATGGAAACATTAAAAATGTAAGAGTCAGAGAGGAAATAGCTGTAGCTTTTCAGCATGAGATAGATCACCTAAATGGAATATTATTTATTGATAAAATTAATTTAAAAAATCCTTATAAAAATAAAGATTTGATGAGAGCAATATAAAAAACTCTTTTAAAATCTTTTTTTTTAGTTTATAATTTATAATAGGAGGAAAAAAGAATATGAAAAATAATAAAATTAGAGTTCTAATTTGGATTGTTTTACTTGTAATAACCCTTGGAATTGGAACTACTGGTTTAATACTTAGTGGTGATTTGAAAAATATTGGTTTCCTTAAACATTTTTATAAAGTTGAAAATAAAATAAATTTGAATTTTGTTGCTCAGGAATTAAATAATTATTTGGATGAGTATTTTATAAATACTGATACTGTGGCAGCCGCAAGCGCTTTAGATAACATATTAAGTGTTACAATTAATAATGATGAAAATATAAATTTTGAATTCATATTAAATGATGACATATTATCAGGTGAATTTGGTACTGAAGATTCTACAATAGGAACAGATCTTTTTAATAGAATTACAGCAATTGTTCAGAATAAATATTTTGATGTTGAGATTGAAAATACTCTTACTACTCTATCAAGTGCAAATTCAGAATCATTTACAATTAAAAATGACGGATATGAAAAGAGAGAAGAAAATAATAATGTATTATGCAAATTAAATGTTAGTAAAAAAATAACTATAATTAATTTAAGTGACAGTTATATAAAAACTTCAGATTTAGTAAATGAAACTGAGTTTATTAAAGAAAATGATACATATCAGAAGAGTTTAAATAATATTATTATTGAAAAAACTGTATTAAATAATAAAATTATAATTTCAGTATATGAAAAAGATAATCTTACAGAAAACACTTATAAATCTTTAATATCTTTCCTAACAATACTCTTTGATGAAAATGAGGCAACCAGCTTCACCAATCAATATCCAGTTATTTCTACAGATACTAATTTTGATAAATATACAGTTGAAATAAATCCGGAACCCTCTGAAAAGGAAAGCTTAATAACAGCAAATGGATATCAGTTTATTAGAGTAACTATAAATAATGAATAAAATTAAAAACAAACAATGATATTGTTTGTTTTTTTTCTTATTAACTATTTTTAATTATAAGCTTTTGCTTTTAAAGTTTTTTCCATTTCTTCTATTCTTTCAAAAATATTTTTTATATAAGTTAAAATAAATACATGTGGCTGTTTCAAAAGATTAATTATATTAAATTTAAAGTTTTTTGATAACAGTGAATATTTTATGCTCAATCCTTCATCTATTAAAATGGGAATAAAGGATAAAGTTATGGTAATGATTAAATTTATTTGATTTAAATCAATTCTAAATATTTTTAGTGGAAACAGTAAATCACTTATAGCTTTAGATAAATTTATCGGAGTTAATATATATGAAATAATATAAGTTATGTTACATACAATCAGGAGTCTAATACCGATTATTAAAGAATTTGATATATTAGAAAACATAATATTTACAAATATAATAAATAACATATAGGGAAGTAATTTATTTATATTATGAATTATATTTAATAAGCTTACCTTTATAAACAGTGCCAGTATTATTTGAAATATAAATAATACAGTTAGCAAATAATAATTACTTAAACTGAATAATATTAATGTATAAATTATAAAAGACAGCAGTATAACTGAATATTTCATTCAATTTCATACAATAATCTAAGAATATTATCTTGATTATACTCTTCTATTATAATATTTTTAGATTTTAAATAAATAATTATTTTAACTATAAAAGGTATTATGAAATTTAATTTAGTTAAATAATCAATATTATTTAATAAATCTTTTTTTAAGAATTCTTTAACAATTTCTCCATTGTCTATAACTACTATTCTATCCGCTATTAAGAGTTCCTCCAGATTATTCGTAACAAATACTACTCCTATATTCTCTTTTACTAAATTTTTTATTAAATCATATATATCTTTTTTGCTTGAAGAGTCAAGCATTGAAGTTGATTCATCAAACACTATATACTTTGGTTTTATTGCCAAAATATTAGCTACAGCTATTTTTTGCCTCTGACCAAGTGACAATTCAAACGGATTACTATAAATATAGTCTGACATCCCTACTTTTTTCAAACTTTCTTTTATTATTTCACCAATTTTATCTTTTTCAAATTTTAAATTATTTAAAGTGAAGGCAATATCATCATAAACTCTGTTAAAGATTATTTGATTGCTTGGATTCTGAAATACAATATTTACTTTTTTTCTAATATCAATTGATTTAGTATATTTATTTATTTCAAGTTCATCTATGGAAATATTTCCTTTAGTACATTCAAATATATTTGATATCACATTTGCCAAAGTGGATTTTCCGCTTCCGTTTCTACCAATTATTAATGTTGTTTCTCCCGATTTAATTTTTAAATTTATATTCTTTAATGCATTATTGCCATTATTATAGGTATAATAAACTTCTTTTAATTTAATCATTAGTATTCTTTTTAAATTTATTTATTACAGGCTCTAATGCTTTCAATAGGAATATCATTGTAGTAATAATTATTGGAGTCATTATTAATTGTTTTACAATTCTAAGTGGAATAATTATATTGGCGGCATTTTTAGTAATCATAATAACCCAAATTGTATTTAATATCCCATCTACAAACAATGTTACCAGAACGACACTTAAAATTAATTTTAAAATTAATCTCTTATCTACTTTAAACATACCTTTTTTATATAGAATTAATCCATATATTCCTCCCGTTAATAAACCACTTAATGTAAAGCCTGGAAAATACGCTCCTATTGGGAATAACAATGCTCCTATTAGATCACTAAGCATACCAACCAAAGCTCCATATTTGTAACCTAGAAGAATAGATACTAAAATTAAAGGAACAAAACTGAAACCTATACTGACAATAGGTGTTCTTATTGATAAAAGCCTGCCTAAAATAATACAAATAGCTAACAAGAAAGAACTTATTAAAATCTTTTTTATCTTATCCATAAAATCCTTTCTTATTTATAAATTATTTTATGAAAAGATTAATGGAATTTTAAAAGATTGAAAATCAAACATATACATTTACGCATTTCAATCACATCCTATAACAGTATTATATAATAAATTTTAAAAAAAGACTAGTCTTATTTAATTTCTTCTAGTCTTACACTAACTAATTTACTTACTCCACTCTCCTGCATGGTTATTCCATAAAGCAAATCTACATATTCCATAGTTTTTTTCTTATGAGTAATAATTAATAATTGAGTTTTATTTCTATAATGCTGCAAATATTCACCAAATTTTTCTGAATTATAATCATCCAAAGCTGATTCCACTTCATCTAAAATAGCAAATGGAACATTTCTTAAATTCATTATTGCAAATAATAAACTAATTGCAGTTAATGTCTTTTCACCGCCCGAAAGTAATGAAATCGGCTTTAATGTTTTCCCATTTGGAATAGCAACTATTCCAATTCCAGTTTCCAGTATATTCTCTGGATCAGTTAGTTTTAAATGTGCTTCTCCACCATTGAATAAATCATGAAATACCTTATTGAATTCTTTATTAATATTGTGAAATGCTTCTTCAAACTTATCTTTCATCACTTCATCCATAGAATTGATTATTTCTAATAAATCTTTTTCACTATTTAATAAATCTTCCTTTTGATCTGATAAAAATGTATATCTTTTATTTATTCTTTCATATTCCTCTATACTTCCAAGATTTACTTCCCCTAAAGATTTCAATATTTTCTTAAATTCATATGTCTTATTTCTTGCTTCTTCCTCATCAATTTCCAAAGTATAATTATTAATTGCTTTTTCATAGGTTAAGTTGTATTCCTCATTCAAGCGATTCAATAAGTTATCTAATGTTAAGTTGACTCTAACAGTATTTATTTCTATCTCATTTAATCTATTTTTCAATATACCTGATTTACTGTTCAGCTTTTTCACTGAATTTTCAATATCCTCAATGATTTCTTTTAACTCTTTTCTCTTATATGTTAAATTTTCAATATTCTTATTAATTTCAAGTTTTTCTTTCTCAAGTTTATAATATTGATCCATTATATCCTTAATTTCTTTATCTATCTTTTCTTTACTGTTTGAAGATAAAGTTTTTATTTCTGACACCAATAAATCATAATTCATGTTTAATTTACTGTAACTGTTATTTTTAATCTGAATATTTTCTCTTATATTTAATAATTCTACATTCTTTTTATAAATACTTTCCTTTACAACATTAATATTATAATCTATTTCTTTAATTTTCTTATCAAAATCTTCTAGTTTTTCCTTAATATGATTAATTAAAGTCTTTAATCTGATTAATTCAAATTTATCACCCATGGAACTGTTTACCTCTTTAGAACTTCCACCTGTTACAGAACCTCCAACATGCAGTATTTCGCCATCAAGTGTAACCACTCTGTATCTGTAGTTAATCTCCTTACTAATATTTTGAGCACTTTCCAGATTAAGAGCGACTATTATATTTCCAAGTTGATTCATAATAATATTATAATATTTTTTATCATAATTTATTAATTCAGAAACAACTCCTACATATCCATTACATTTTTTAGCAATGCTTAACACATTAGGATCTATACTTCTTGGCTGTATAATGTTTAAAGGAAAAAAAGTTACTCTTCCCTTATTGTTTTCCTTTAAGTAATTTATAGCTTCTTTAACAGCTTTTTCATTTTCAACTATGACAAAATTACTTGAAGAACCTAAAGCAACATCCAACATCAATGAATATTTTTCTTCCACTTCAATTACATTTCCGATAGTATCTTCTATTCCATTTAGAGTCTTGCTATTTAAAACAGCTTTTACACTATAAGGAATTTTTTCCATATTTAATATTCTATTTTCTAATAATTCTATTTTATTTACTGTTTCAAATTCTTCTCTTTTTTTCAATTCAAAATCATTAGAAAATAAATTTCTTTTCTTTGATAAATCATTTAAATCATTTGATAATAAAGTTAATTTTCCACTGATATCTTTTTCATTTTCATTTAATATATTTAAATCTATCTCTATTCCATTTAATTCATTTTTTGATTTAAGTTCTTTTTCTTTAAGAATAATTAAATTATTCATAATACTTTCTGACTTTATATCATATTTACTTCTTTCTTCTATTAAAGCCTTTTTTGAAGTCAATTCACCTAACTCACTATTTAAAGAAATTAATCTATTTTGATAGTTTGAAATTTCCTCTTCTATCTTAATAAATGAAAGTTTGCTTTTTTCAAGTTCCACATTGTCTTTTGTCTGATTTGTATTTTCTAATTCTATTTCATTTTCTAATTTTTCTTTTTCTTCTTTTAAATGTACCAATGATTCATTGCTGGTGGTAACATCCTTTGTAATTAAAGCTATTTCAATATTTTCAAGCTTACTTTTACACTCTTTGTATTCCTTTGCTTTTCTCGCAGCATCCTTTAAAGGCAGCAGCTGTTCTTCCAGTTCAGTTATTATAAGATTAATTCTATCTATATTTTCATGAGTATTACTCAGTTTTCTTAAACTTTCCTCTTTCCTCTTTTTATATTTTAATACTCCAGCAGCTTCTTCCAGAATCATTCTTCTGTCTTCAGGTTTTTCAGAAAGGATCTCCTCTATTTTTCCCTGTGGAATAATATTAAATGATTCCTTGGATGAAAAAGAGTCAATAAATAAATCGGTGATGTCCTTTAATCTGCATTTTTCATTATTTAAATAATATTCATTTTCACCAGTTTTATAAACTACCCTTTTAACTGAAACTTCGTTAAAATCAATTGGCAGTGTTTTACAGGAATTATCAAATACAATATTAACTGAAGCATGAGTTGAACCCTGTCTGCTTTTTGAACCATTAAAAATAACATCAGTCATATTTAATGAACCTCTTAAAGATTTAACTGACTGTTCACCCAATACCCATTTTATTGCATCTACAATATTACTTTTACCACTTCCATTAGGACCTACAATACCTGTAAAAGAAGGAGTAAGAGTTATATTAATTCTATCTGCAAAACTCTTGAAACCATTTATTATTATTTCTTTAATATACATAAGTACTCCTATTTTGCCTGTTTAGAAAATGCATCCTTTGCAGCATTCTGTTCTGCTTCCTTTTTACTTTTTCCTATTCCCGTTCCATAACATATTCCATCAATGTTAACTGATACTTTAAAACTCTTGTCATGAGACGGACCTCTTTCACTAATTACCTTATATTCAATGGATTTCTTTTCTGTCTGAACCTGTTCCTGAAGCAGACTTTTGTAGTCGCTTAAAAAATCTATGTCCTTTAAAATGTAAGGCACTATCAGCTTATTGAACAGTGATTTCACCTTATTTAACCCAAATTCTAAATATATAACTCCTATCACAGCTTCAAATACATCTGCCACAACAGTTTTATTGGCTTTTTTAATTCCGTTTCCCAATTTAATATAAATACCTAGATTTATTCTCTTAGCATATTCATATAATGCATTTTCACATACATATAAACTTCTGACTCTGCTCATTTCCCCTTCTTGCAATGAAGTATTCTTAAATATATATTCACTTGAAACCAATTCAAGCACAGCATCACCTAAGTATTCCAAACGTTCATAGGATATGGTATTATGCTCATTAGCGTAAGAAGTATGAGTTAAAGCTGTATCTATTAACTTACTCTGACTTAAATCTATATCATATTTTTTTAACAGGTCCATATCATTCACCTAAATAATTATAACATAGAAATTGCTAAAAAAGAATTTAAAAATTATATTTTAAACATTTTTTAAAATTGACAATGTAAATATTTTGGAATATAATAACAGTTATAAAAAAAGAGGCTTAATATGGAACAAAAAGATTATTATAAAGTACTGGGAATAAATAAAAATGCTACTGACGAAGAAATAAGGTCTGCTTATAGAAAGCTTGCAAAAAAATATCATCCGGATGTAAATAAAACTCCAGATTCTGAAGAAAAGTTTAAAGAGATAGAAAATGCTTATTCTATTTTATCTGATAAAAGAAAAAGATTTGATTATGATTATTTATTTGATCACAATATGTTTACTGATGAAATAAAGAGAATGTTTGAAGAGGCAATAGAACATATAGATAAAAAGCTTAAAGAAAAATCAGATTTAGAAAATGAAACTAAAAATGATATTCGTGATTTGAAAAATTATATTAATGATTATAAAATAGACAATAAAAAGTTTTCAAAGAGATTTAAAATAATGCTGATAATCATTGCTTCAATAATTCTTGCAGAAATTTCTTTATTGGCAATACTATTGGTATTAAAAAACAGAGGAAAAGAAAATATTAATGAAAAACCTTTAAAGGAAGTTTCTTATTCTTTTGAAGATTATGATATGAAATTAATAAAAAAAATACAGCAGTAATATTGTATTTTTTTTATTCATTAGTTACTTTAAATATCTTTGATACTAAATCAACACTATCTAAAACATTGCTTATTCTATCAGTGGTTCTTAGATGATATCTTTTTTTCATTTCGTTTACCATTTCATCAAATCTATCTGGATTTCTATTAAGTATTTTATACCATTCAGAATTTTCTCTTATAAATTTTATATAAAGTGGATTATTCTTTATTTTCATTTGAATGTCAAATCTCATCAGTCACTATAAAACCTATCCATGGGATCAAGTTCACTCTTTTTATTTTTATTTTTATTCTCTTTCTTTTTATCAGAATCACGAGTTAAATCCTCTAAAAATCCTACAGCTTTCTGCAGACTTGATATATTACTTTGAAATGATTCCAAGTTTATTCCCTTTAAACTGCTTAATAAATTTTTTATATTGAAAGAAGATTCACTTTTTTCCTTTTCTCTATATTCATCCCATATTTTATTGTCTTCACCATACATATCATACAGTTCATACATTTTTTGCCAAGAAATCTTTCCACCATTGACACTTTTAGCAAATTCCGGATTTTTAGATATAAAACTCTTAAAACTTTCCTTTGACATTAAAAACCACCTAATACATTTTATGCGAATTATTAACTTAAATGTACAAAGTGGCTTTTATTTAAATTTTAAACTCTTCAAAGAAATCACTCATAGTAAGATTTTCTGTGACTTTATCCTCCTGTTTATCCTCCTGAACTTCTTTTTCATTTATACTACTCAACACTTTCAGTTTTGATGATTTAAATACAGCAGTTATATATTTTTTACTAATGTTGCTTCCAACACTATTTTTTTCCATAATATTTATATCACTTGCCTTCACATATTTAATATCATCAGTAACAATTCCGAAATTTGTTTTGGAAGTTGAAGAATATGCAAATATTATTTTGTATTCCTTTGACTTAGGACTTTTTATAATTAAACTTCCCTTTTTAGCCCTTGAAGTTTTTACAATTTCATCCATTTTAATTCTTTTGGCAGTATTTTGATCAGTAAATACTGTTAAATGTTCATTGTTTAAACTATAAACAAATCCATTTACTACATAATCTCCTTCAGTTAGTTTAACAGCTTTCACACCACTTGTTTTTAAACCAACTACTGGGATTTCTTCTGTATTGAATTTTAAAGCATACCCCTTTTTAGTTATTAATAATGTTTCATCACTATTATTTTTGCTAACATTTATCAGTTCATCATTTTCCCTTAATTTAAACATGGAAATAGGTTTGGTATATCTGGATACCTGAAAGGAATTCAATGACATTCTTTTTACCATTCCCAGTTTTGTAAATGCGGTTAAATATGTTTCATCAAATTGATTAACAGCAATTGATCTGATTATTTTTTCTTCATCAGATACTGAAATAATATTACTGATGTGAGAACCAATATCTTTATATTTAAATTCTTCTAGTTGATAAACAGGAAGATATAAATAATTTCCTAAATTAGTAAATAAAATTATTGTATTCAGATTATTAACTTTATAAATACCTTCAATGTAATCATTTTCTTTTAAACCAGTCTCTTCCTCATTTGAAGCATTATATGATTTAATAGATACTTTCTTGACATATCCGGATTTAGAAATTACAACTACATAGTCATCTTTGCTCACCATATCAATTTCATCTATTTTTATTTCACTGATATTTTCCTTGATTTCAGTTAATCTTGGTGTTGGGAACTCCTTTTTAATTTGTTTCAATTCCGCTTTAATAACATTTTTTAGCACTTCTTCACTACCTAGTATTTCTTTCAATAGATTTATTAATTTAATTAATCTGTCATACTCCTCTTTTAGTAGTGTTACATCAGTATTTGTCAATTTATAGAGCTGCATCATCACTATTGCTTCTGCCTGAGCTTTAGAAAATTCATATGTATCAATTAAATTTTCAATTGCATTTGCCTTATCCTTACTCTTTCTGATTAATTTTACTATTTCATCCAAAATGTCAATGGCTTTTATAAAACCTTCAACTATGTGTAAAGATGATTCTGCATGTTTTAAATCAAACTTACTTCTAGAAGTAACAACCTGTTTTTCATGTTCAATAAAAGCGTCAAGAATCTCCAGCAGACCAAGAATTTTTGGTCTTCTATTAACAATGGCAACCATATTAAAATTATAATTCACCTGTAATTCAGTATTTTTAAGCAAATAATTTATTATTAGCTCCTGATTGGCATCCTTTTTTAAATCTATAACAATTCTTAAATCATTATTCTTATCTGATTCATCTCTTACTTCTGTTATCCCATCTATTTTTTTATCAATTCTTATTTCTTCTATCTTTTTAATAATATTACATTTCAATACATCATAGGGTATTTCTGTTATAACCAACTGATCTTTACCTTTATTCTTGATAAATTCATATTTTGATCTAACTATTACTTTTCCCTTACCAGTCTTATATGCATTTATTATTCCATCTTTTCCTTCTAAAACTGCCCCGGTTGGAAAGTCCGGTCCCTTTATTATTTCCATTATTGTTTCAAGTCTGGAATTGGAAGAATCCAGTCTCTTTATTGTTGCATCAATTATTTCCTCTAAATTATGAGGTGGAATATTTGTCGCATATCCAGCACTTATACCTGTTGAACCATTTACCAATAAATTAGGAAAATGAGCAGGCAATACTGTTGGTTCCAAAGAATAATCATCAAAAGTAGGCGCCATTAATACTGATTCTTTTTCAATATCCTTTAATAATACATTACTTATTTTTGTAAGTCTGGCTTCTGTATAACGCATTGCAGCTGCAGGATCTCCATCAATGGAGCCGTTGTTTCCCTGCATTTCAACAAGAGTAACCCTTTGTTTCCATTTTTGACTCATTCTCACCATGGCTTCATATACAGAAGTATCTCCGTGAGGATGGTAGTTTCCTATTACATTTCCAACTGTCTTGGCACTTTTTCTGGTTTCTTTGTCAAAAGTGTTCTTATCTTTAAACATTGAATATAAGATTCTTCTTTGAACAGGTTTTAAGCCATCTCTTACATCTGGAAGAGCTCTATCCTGAATTATATATTTAGAATATCTTCCAAATCTTTCACCCATTATCTCTTCTAATGAATATTCATGTATTTTTTCTACAATAGTTTTTTCTTTACTCATTTTTTCACCACTTTAAAACTGTCTTCCATTGAAAACTCCACATTTTCTTCTATCCATTCTTTTCTTACTTCAACATTATCTCCCATTAATACATTTACTCTTTTTTCCGCAAGTACTGCATCATTTATGGTGACTTTTATAATATTTCTTGTTTTAGGATCCATTGTTGTCTCCCATAACTGATCTGCATTCATTTCACCCAGTCCTTTATATCTCTGAATAGTGAAATTCCCCTTAAATGAGTTCTTAAATTCATTTAATTCTTCATTTGAAGCTATATACTTTTTATCTTTTCCAAATCTTAATAAATATAATGGAGGCATTGCTATATAAAGCATACCATTTTCAATTAAAGGTTTCATATATCTATAAAAGAAAGTTAAAAGCAGTACCTGAATATGAGCTCCATCATCATCAGCATCCGTCATTATTACCACTTTGCCATAATTGGATTCACTTACTGTGCATTCATTTCCTATCCCGGTTCCAACTGCATGCACGATAGTATTTATTTCTTCATTTTTAAATAATTCTGCAATATTTGTTTTTTCAGAATTTATTACTTTACCTCTCAATGGAAGAATTGCCTGAAAATGTTTATCTCTTCCACTCTTAGCTGTTCCACCTGCACTGTTTCCCTCAACCAAGAATAATTCATTTATTTTTGAATCTTTACTTTGAGCTGGAGTAAGTTTTCCTAACAGCACTTTGGCCTTTTCCTTACTTCCTTTTCCCGCTCTGGCATCTGCTCTTGCTTTTCTAGCAGCTTCTCTGGCCAATTTACTTTTTAATATTTTATCTAATATTTTACTTGCACTTTCCTTATTTTCTTCTAAATAATAATTTAATTTTTCATACACAAGGCTTTCAACAATACTTCTTGCCAAAGGTGTTCCCAACTTTGCCTTAGTTTGACCTTCAAATTGTAAAAGGTTTTCAGGTATTTTTAAACTTAAAACAGTAGTTAAGCCTTCTCTAACATCACTGCCTTCCAAAGAATTATCCTTGCCTTTCAATAAATTATTATTCTTTACATATTCATTGAATACTTTAGTCAGAGCGGTTTTAAATCCAACTTCATGAGAACCGCCGTCATGAGTTTTTATATTATTTACAAATGAAATAATATTTTCATTGTAACCTTCGGTATATTGAAGTGCTATATCAACAATTATTCCACTTTTCTCACCGTGAAAATTAACTACTTTATGAATTGTTTTTTTATTCTCATTAATATATTCAACAAAAGATATTAAACCATTTTCATAATGAAATACTGTATTTCTTCCATCTTCCTCATCTTTCACTTCTATTGTTAACCCATCAACAAGATAAGCGCTTTCCTGCATATGTTCACATATTGTGGTAAAACTGAATTTTATATTTTCAAATATTTCTTTATCTGGAATAAATGTAATTATAGTACCTGTTTTTTTAGTTATTCCAATTTCTTTTAAAGGTGAAGATAATTTTCCTCCAGCTTTAAATATTATTTCATTTATTTTTCCTTCTCTATGAACAATCACCTTAAAATAACTGCTTAAGGCATTTACTACACTTCCACCAACACCATGAAGGCCTCCGCTTACTTTATATCCAGAAGTCTCAAACTTTCCTCCAGCATGTAAAACAGTATAAATAACCTCAGGAGTGCTTCTTCCACTTTCATGACGCCCAGTTGGAACTCCTCTTCCTTCATCCTCTATTGTAATACTTCCATCTTTATTTAAAGTGATTTTTATAAGGTTGCCAAAGCCATTTATTACTTCATCTATACTGTTATCAACTATTTCCCAAACCAAATGATGTAAACCTCTTCTATCAGTACTTCCTATGTACATTCCCGGTCTTCTTCTAACAGCTTCCAAACCCTCTAATATTTTAATTGATTTTTCATTATATTCTTGCATTAAACATCATCCTCACTATTTAATTATACCAAAAAATAAAAAAGACTGTAAAGTCTATAAATCTATTATTTCTACATTATCTTTTTCTTTCTTTTCGTTATCTATCTCTTTTATCGTCTCTTTTTCTATAATATCTTCTTCTGAAATATTATTTCCATTACCATATATTTCCTTTATTTCATTTTTAGAGGCACTTGACGCTTTATATGGCGTTATATCTTCTTCCACTATTGCATCTGATTTAAATATGCTGTCTATATCATTTACTTTTATTTCTTCATTATTCAATTTATTTATTTCTTCTTCACTCATGAGAATTGGAGAACTTTCAATTAATATCTTGTCTTCGGCCTCCTCCTTCTCTTTATCTAATCTATTTTTATATTTATATTTTCCAAAAGATAGCATTGGAATAAATATAAATGGCAAAAATATTAAACCAAAAAGAAACGGTAAAGAAGCTCCAAATATTTTATATAATTTATATTCAATATATATTATCAGCAATATATTTATTACCGGAAATAGGAATAATAAAAAATAAAATATTGGTATTTCTGTTATTTGAATTAATACAAATAAATTATAAATCGGTATTATTGCATCACTTGTTCTTTTATTAGCCTTTTTATACAATTTGGAACCAAACAACATAAAAAGAATTGAAAATGTTAAAGAATAAACAACAAATATCATATAAAAATTTAATACTGATTCAATAGTATTAAAGGATATATCAAACATTATTTCAACTCCTCTACCCTTATAAAAATATGATACTATAATTAATTATTAAAATCAATTTATTTTAATAATTTAACGAAAATAGTTGCATAATACCAAAAAATATTATAAAATAATGTAGTATTTAAAAACGGGCTTGTAGCTCAGTTGGTTAGAGCGTGCGTCTGATAAGCGCAAGGTCGATGGTTCAAGTCCATCCAGGCCCACCATTTTTTTATGGCCCGTTGGTGAAACGGTTAACACACACGCCTTTCACGCGTGCATTCACGGGTTCAAATCCCGTACGGGTCACCATAATTTGAATTTAATCACTAATAATTTAGTGATTTTTTTTAAAATTTGAAAAACTTGTGATAATATGCTATGCTTTAAGCAAGGAGAAAATATGAAAATTATACGTAATGGAAGAGAAAATAATAATGCCACTCAAGAAATAACTTGTCAAGAATGCAATTCAGTTCTAGAAATAACACCACAAGATTTAGGATCAGTAAATAGTGATCGTGATGGATCTTATTATAATATTACTTGTCCAGTTTGTCATAGATTATTATACATTAGTGTTAATGCTATAGATCAAGATATGAAAAAGAGTAGAAGAATTAGATAAAAATTTTTTTATTATATTTATATAATTTAATTAACTTATCTAACTGATATCAAAACAAAAAAAAGATTAAGCAAGGTTTTTAACATATCGCTTAATCTTTTTTCGCAACAATAATTTATTCCTTTAAACAAATTATAATGAGTTTTTACTAACTTGATTAACCGCATTTATTTCAATTTGCTAATTCAATGACCATAATGCATATAAATCTAGAATGATCATTAAAAAAGTTTATTGTTTTCAGCTACTAATTGTAAAAGGCAATTAGTCGTAATCACTTACAATTTAAGAGTTGTCTTTCTCTAACTATTCATAAGAATAGTCGCCTTATTAGTTTGTAAGGCATTTCAACAGTTAGACTATTGAGATATAAACTCTTTATCAGTTTACTCTTCTATTAAGGCACCTTAAGTATAACAGAATAAAAATATAAAATCAATACTTTTTTTAAATTTTTTTTCAAAATTTTACATTTTTTTACATTTTAATTATTATATTCAGTTTTTAATTCTTCTTTTGTCTTATATTTTTGCTTAACTTTCATCATAAAATCAGTTATCTGAGTCTCTATTTCTATTAAAGCTTTTGGAGATATATTTGATAAAGTAATAACCTCTTTTACAGTATCAATAATGATATTTCCCCAAAATAATCCTTTTCTCACTTGAATATCATTATATAGATCCGGAGTAATGGAATAATAAAAATATCCAAATAATACTCTTTTTTGACCAATAATAATTCTTTTATTTGTAATTGCGACTACACATGTAGTTATTATATCAAAGGGATTATCATTTTTTTGAGCTGCAAAAGCATATATAACTTCTTCATCAGGATTTATATGCATCTGAACTACCTCGGAATTCTTTTTAAGTCTCCAAGCAATCGTTGCAGGATATTTTTCTTTAAATTTTTTAACATAATCATAAACAGTCATAAAAAAATCATACTCCATTCAGAGTAATTATATCATATTTTAAAAAATTTATATATATTCTGAATTATATTTTTAATTCTCTTTTTATACTTTTTTGTTCTATATTTAATATTTTTTCAATAGAATTTCTTTTTAAAATTATTCTATGACTTAAGAATTACAATCAATATTTATTCTGCTGTTTGCTTATATTTAATATAATTCCAATAAACAATAAACTTGTCACTAAACTACTTCCTCCATAACTAATGAATGGTAAGGTTACTCCGGTAATTGGAAGTATACCTACAACCACCATTAGATTCAATAAAGTTTGAAATATCAACATAAAAGAAAGTCCAAATGATAAATATTTAGCAAACAAGTCAGAAGTTGATAGACTGATTTTTATACATTTATAAAATATGGTTAAAAATAATATTGAAATCAATAATACTCCTAAAAAACCAAATTCTTCAGATATTATGGAAAAAATAAAATCTGTCTGAGGTTCAGGTAAATAAAAATGTTTTTGTCTGGAATTTAAAAAACCAAAGCCAAATAAACCTCCAGGTCCAATGGCATATAATGATTGAATAATTTGAAATCCACTTCCTAAAGGATCTTTCCATGGGTTAATAAATGAAGTGATTCTCTGTAATCTGTATGGTGCAATTATAATTAATCCTATGATGCTTAATAATCCTAGTAAACCTAATTTAAAAAATACCTGAAGCTTTGCACCAGTAATAAAAATTAATCCAATTAAAGCACAAACAATTACCATTCCGGTTCCAAAATCCGGTTCTAACATAATTAATCCAAAGAAAAGAATAATAATGAATAATATTGGAAAAACAAATAACTTAACACTTCTTTTATCTTCATTATTTCTAGATAAAAATTTAGCAGTGAATATTACTAAACCAAGTTTAGCTATTTCACTTGGTTGTATTCCTAAATTTCCAATTCCAAACCAGCTTCTTGAACCATTTCTAATTGAACCTATTCCAGGTATTAGGACAAGCACTAAAAGTAAAAAGCAAACCCCTAAAATGAGATTTGCTTTATTTTTATATATATTATAGTTTATTTTTGACGCAATATACATTAGGAATATTCCAATTATCAAAAATATACTTTGACTAAAAACATATTTATATGCATTTTCATACTTATACTCTGCCCATATATAACTTGAAGAATAAATCATTATTACTCCAAATATACATAAAAGAATAGTACAGATAAATAAAGTCCTATCAAATTTCACATTTAACCCCCTTAGACTTTTTAAATCCAAACTGCGTAATAAATAGCGGCCATTCCAAGCATAAATCCTATTATCCAAAATAATTTTACTATATCTGTCTCCTGCCAGCCCAGCTTTTCAAAATGATGATGAATAGGCGCCATTAAAAATACTTTCCTTTTAAATTTTCTAATTGCAGTTATCTGTATGATTGCTGATAATGCCTCAATGACAAATACGCCACCTATAACAGCCAGCAATAATTCATGTCTTGTTAAAATTGCAATTGCTGCAAGTGTTGCTCCAAGAGACAATGAACCGACATCTCCCATAAATACTTTTGCCGGATGAGTGTTAAATACTAAAAATCCTAATACTGAACCAACCAATATAAAGCAGAATATCGCCATTTCTTGATAACCTTCAACCCATGAGGTACCCCAGGTTATAATACCAAAACTTAAGAAAGCTATTGCAGAAAGTCCTCCTGCCAAGCCATCTAAACCATCTGTTAAATTTACAGCGTTTGAAGAACCGACTAGTAAGAATAATATAAAGACTCCATAAAACCAACCTAAATTAATTTTAATATTTAATGAAGAAATCCATACAGTAGGATCTCCTCCTCCTCTCATATGAATATAAAAGAACACTAAAGCGATTATTACCTGAATAATTAGTTTCTGAAGAATTGATAATCCTTTATTATTGCCTTCTTTTATCTTCTTTAAATCATCCACTAAACCTAAGACTGAATATGATACAAAAACAAATATTACTATCAATAGACTATGTGTAATTTCTAAACTTCCTCTTAAATATAAAAATATCATTGTTAAAAATGTCGGAACAATAAAGATTAAACCTCCTAAAGTTGGTGTTCCCTGTTTTTCTGAATGTCTGAATTCCAAGAATTTACTAATGTTCTGTTTTAGTTTTAATCTTCTTAAAAAAGGTATTAAAAAATAACCTAAAATAACTGAAAGAAAAAATCCAATCATTAACCCTAAAATACTTTTAGCTAAAATAAGCATATCATCACTTCCTATATATTATTATACAAAAAAAATTATATTTTACAAAATAAATACCATTATTAGTGTTAATTTAACATTATCTTTACAACAGAATTTTCTTTCACTCTTGTTCCAGCTTTTGGAGAAATATCAATAACCTTATCTCCTGTTCCAGAGTATTCTACAGTTAATAATTTTAAAGCTTTTACTGCTTCCTTTTTGCTCATATTAATCACATCAGGTATAGTTACATAGTTTTGCTCATACCATCTGTAAACTCTTGGAAGTCCTTCTTTATCCTCTTTTAAATCATATAAATTAATTATTTCTTTAAATACATTTTTTGCTATTGGAGCAGCTACAGTACCTCCATACTGTGTAACATTTCTAGCATGATCTATTGCAATATAAGTCACATATTCAGGATCATTTGCAGGCATAAAGCCAATAAAAGACAATATATAATTTCCTACCATGTATTGCCCATTAGCTCCAACCTTTTGAGCCGTTCCTGTTTTACCTCCAACTCTGTAGTTTTCAATATATGCATTTCTCCCTGTTCCATTAGCAACTACACTTTCTAAAACATATTTAACTAAAGAACTTGTTTCACTGCTGATTACATTTGAAACTTTTAATTTAGGGAATATTTCTTTAATCATCTGATCCGTTTCCGGTTCGCTTATTGAACTTACAATGTAAGGTGTATACATATTTCCATCATTAATAATTGCGCTTACTGCCTGAACCTGCTGAATTGCAGTTACTGAAACTCCTTGTCCAAAAGCAGTTGTAGATAATTCTAAAAGTCCTATTTTATCAGTATCAAATATTATTCCAGTACTTTCTCCGTTTAAATCAACACCGGTTTTTTTTCCAAAGCCCAGTTTATCTATATAGCCGAACAATTTTTCTTTTCCAAGTCTCTGTCCAAGAACTACAAAGCCTGGGTTACATGAATTTTCAACAACTTGCAGAAAAGTCTGTAAGCCATGCCCTCCATCTTTCCAGCAGTGAAGTTTAGCTCCACTTACACTGATACTTCCAGTATCATAATATGTATCTTCAAATACATTTACTACTTTTTCCTCAATTGCCGCCGCAATGGTTACTATTTTAAATGTTGATCCAGGTTCAAAATTAGACCAGATTGCTAAATTCCTATTAATTATTTCTGTGGAATAATTTTGATAATTTGATGGAGAAAAATTTGGTCTACTGCTCATTGCCAGTATTTCTCCTGTTTTTGGATTCATTACAATTCCAATTGCACCTTCAGCATTATATTTACTTACTGCATTGGATAATTCTCTTTCCAATGATTTTTGAATATCCAAATCTATAGTTAAAGTTATATTCATTCCATCTTGGGGACTTTCATATACTTCAGCTAATTCAAGTTTATTCCCTTTTCCATCAGAGAAATACTTTATACTTCCATTTACACCGGTTAAATATTTATCATAAAGTAATTCCAATCCACTTAATCCCTGATTATCTATACCAACATAACCTATTACATGAGATAGTAGATCATCTTCAGGATAATATCTTTTACTTTCTTTAACCAAATATACTCCATCAAAACCTAAAGAATCTATTTCATCCGCTATTTCATAACTCAGTCCTCTTCCCTCTGGATGTACTCTTTCTATCGATGTTCTTTTTGATACATGTTTATACATTTCTTCATATGATACTTCTAATATTTTTGCTAATTTTTCAGAAACCAATTCTTTGTTTTTTATTTGATTTGGTATTAATATTAAAGCTGCAGTCGTTACATTTCCAGCTATTAACTTGCCATTTCTATCTAAAATCAAACCTCTATTGGCTTGTACAGGTAAATTTCTGCTCCATAAATTTTCTGCTAATTCATGTAACTTATTATATTCTATAACTTGTATATAAAAAACTTTAAAAATTATTAAAAAAAATAGTAGTAATACTATTAGGAATATTCTTTTAATTCTTTTATTTTGTGTGCTTTGAAACATTATTTCACCTGAATAATTATATGAATTAATTATGAATTTTAGAAATTAAAAAAGTTATTAATTTATTTTAATAACCTTTCTACTTTTCCAATTAATGTTTCATAATCTAATTCAAATTTCTTAATTACATCTTCTGGCTTGCCACTCATTCCAAAACTGTTTAAATTTAATAAATATTTTCTTTTATATACAAACTCATTCCATTTTGTATCATTGCTTGCTTCAATAACTACTATTTTTACTCCAACAGGCAGTAACTGTTCTTTATAATCATCCGGTTGCTTCTCAAATAATTCAATAGATGGAACGCTTATTAATCTAGTATATATACCTTTTCTATTTAAAGCTTCTCTTATTTTCATGGCCGTATGAACTTCAGTACCAGAAGACATTATTATTCCTTGTAATCTTCCAATTTCTTCTTTAATAATATATGCTCCTTTTGAAACATATTCAATATTACTTTCCTTTATTTGAGGAACCTTACTTTTAGAAATAATTAAAGAGGCTGGCACTTTATGATTTAAAATATAATCCCAAGAACCCACAATCTCTTTGATATCACAAGGTCTAAAAACTGTCATATTTGGTATACTTCTTAACATTCCTAACTGTTCAATCGGTTGATGAGTAGATCCATCTTCTCCTACTGAAATTGAATCATGAGTAAATATATATGTAACTGGTAAATTCATTAAAGCTGATAATCTAATTGAAGCCTTCATATAATCACTAAAAGCTAAGAAGGTTCCAATAATTGGTCTTAATTTACATAAAGCCAAACCATTGGCAGAAGCCGCCATAATTGCTTCTCTTACTCCAAAATATATATTTTTTCCATATTCATTATTTATCTTAAATTCTTTTCCATTAACAATTTTAACTTTTGTGGAACTTGATAAATCTGCATTTCCACACATAAATATTGGAGATAATTCACCAAATAAATTAATTAATTTTCCATTTGTTATTCTTAATTCTTCTTCATAATTTTCTTCAAAGTTTATCTTAATCTTTTTTAAGTCTATATTAAATATGCCTTTTTCGATACTTGTTAATGTCTTATTTATTACATTATCATTTGCTTTAAATTCATTATACTTTTCTACCCAATTGTTATAATAAGCTTCATTTCTTTTTTCTATAGTTTCTCTAAAATAAGTTACTGCATCTTTTGAAATGTGAAAAGGTACCTTGCTTACTTCTAATTTTGTTTTTAGATTTTCTAAATCCTGTTCAGTTAAAGGTTTTCCATGAACTTCACTTCTGCCTTGAAGTTCACTTCCATTACCAATAATAGTTTTAATTTCAATTATTGTTGGCTTATCAGAATGTTTAGCTTTAGTAATTGCCTTATCAATTGCCAAAATATCTTCTCCATTAGAGACTATTTCTGTGTGCCAGCCACAGGCTTCAAAAAGCTTTGATATATTATCATTAAACACTCCGGAAATATTTCTATCCAGACTTACATTATTTGAATCATATAGTACTATTAATTTATTTAATTTCAATGTTCCAGCAAGAGATGCAGCTTCATAGCTAATACCTTCCATTAAGTCACCATCACCTACTAAAACATAAGTATAATGATCTATTATGTTCTTATTTATATTATTTCTTAAATATTCTTCCGCTATTGCAATGCCTATAGAGGTTGCAAAACCCTGACCTAAAGCTCCTGTAGTACATTCAATTCCTATATTTTGATTTAATTCTGGAAGCCCTGACATTCTGCTTCCCAATTGTCTAAAATTCTTTAACTCTTCTAATTCTATTGGATAACCAGCATAAAACAATGTACTGTAAAATAATGCACTTCCATGACCTGCACTCATAATAAACCTGTCTCTATTTATCCAATTTCCATCTTCTTTATTAAATCGTAAATGATTTAAAAACAAAGTATAAATAATGGGAGCTGCAGAAAGACAAATACCAGGATGACCACTTCCGGCATTATTAATCATATCTAAACTTAAACTTTTTATACAATTTATAACTTTTTTATCCATACTAATACTCCTGTATTAGTTTCATTATAGCATATCAATATTTTTTTTAAAATAAAAATACCTTAAATATAACAAAATATATTGATATAAATAAATTAAAGTATTAATATAAAAGTTAAAGGTGATATTATGTTTAAAAATAATGATAATTTTCAAGAGGAAATAATTATTGCACAATATGAAAACTGTAATTTTGACTATTATTATAGTTATATATTATACAGATTTTTAAATCCTTATATTACATATAAAGATTATTGTGATATGTTTGATTTATATCCAAACAATACTCTAAAATTATAATTATTCATTTAGATAAGCACAATAAACGTGATTATCATTAATATTTGATTTTTCAATTCTATTCAAAGAATTGATTCTTATCACATATATAAATGACAAAATAAATACAACTAAATAAAATAATGCTACTCCTTTATAACTATTAAATAATTTTTCCATAAAATTCACTCTCCCTTTTTTATACTCTAATTATAAAACGTATATTTGTTTGTGTCAATATAATAATAGTACATTTGTTTGTTATTTACAAAGTAATTGACACGAACACTAGTTTATGTTATTCTAATTATATAAAAGGAGGTTAAATTAGTGGATAAATTAACCAAGAAACAAGAAGAAATACTAACTATTGTTAAAAAATATATTGCAAAAAACGGATATTCACCTACTGTTAGGGAAATATGTAAGGAAATTGGATTAAATAGTACTGCTACTGTATTTGTACATTTACAGCATTTAATTAGAAAAGGATATATTTCTCAAGAAAATTCAAAATTTAGAACATTAGAGGTTTTAGTGCCTAATGAATACGTTGAAAAAAATGAAGATGTCATTAATGTTCCTCTATTAGGAAAAGTTGCTGCTGGTAATCCAATAGAAGCGATTGAACATCCAAATGAATATTTTGCTTTACCAATTTATATGTTACCTAAACAAAAGGAAGTATTTACTTTAACTGTAAATGGTGAAAGTATGCAAAATATAGGAATATATGATAATGATACAGTAATTGTAGAAAAAACAAATATAGCAAAAAATGGAGACATTGTAGTTGCTTTAACTGAAAATAATGAAGTAACATTGAAAAGATTCTTCAAAGAAAATGGGTATATTAGATTACAACCTGAAAATGATTTTATGAGTCCAATCATATTAAAAGATGTCACAATACTTGGTAAGGCAATTGGACTTTACAGAAAATTTTAAATAAAAAACAAGATTTATAATCTTGTTTTATTTTATCATTAACATATATGTTAGAAAGACAGTCATTAACATTAGAACAATTACTCCATTAATTCTATCTGCTTTTCTATTTTTTTCTTCAACTCCCACTACTAAAGAAATTAAAATTCCACCAACTAAACCGCCAATGTGAGCTGAAATATCAACATTAGGAAGTAAGAATCCTAATATTAAATTAATAATAATTGTTGGTAAAATTGAACTTTTTAAAAAATTATTTAAAGTAGCTCTATATTTATATGTAAAATACGCCAAACTTCCAAATAAACCAAATATTGCTCCAGAAGCTCCAATACTTAAAGAATAAGATTGCATAAATACGCATGAGAACAGACTTCCTAAAATTCCACTAACTAAGTAAATAATTATAAACTTAAACTTTCCATAATATTTTTCTACCTGAGGTCCGATTATATATAATGCATACATATTGAAAAATATATGATATATATTAGCATGAATAAAAATAGAAGTTAAAAGTCTGTAAAAACCACCAGATTGAACAAATAAATAATTATTTGCACCCATATGCATAAAAAAAGTATAAATTCCAGGTAATGTCATTAATAAAAATAGAAATAAATTTATACCAATTAATGAATAAGTAACTATTGGTTTTTTATTTTTAAATATTTTATTTAATTTTTTTTCATCTTTTTTTGTTTTTTCATTCATTTGTTCTGTTAATTTTATAAATTCATAAGGATCAGTTTTATCAATCTTAAAACCATCTTTTATTTTAGGAAAAAAAGATTTAACTGTATCATTCTTTTTCAAATCAGATACTTTTAATACTTTAATCGTTTCTATATTCTTTTCATTTATATTTAAATTTACATTTTCTCCAAGATCAATTAGAATGTTTAATAAATTCATACTAAAAGATAGAGTTTTTCTTTTAATGTTTTTCATAATATGTGTAGCTTTCTTAAGATCAACATCTAATTGTTCATTGTTATGTATATAATTAATATTTATTCTAATTAATTTTAAATCTTTATCTAAATTTTCTAACCAAATTTCATTTTTTATGCCAGTTAATATTATAGGTTTATAATTTTCTTCAGTTATAAAATAATGTAATATTCTCATTATAATTTGATCTTTTGTATTTACTATTACTTTTTGCATAAATTCTCCTTCTCTATTAATAATATAATACACTTTTTCATAGAATTAGTAAAGGGGTGTTAAAGTTGAAAGAAATAATAAAAAATTTATTAATTATATTTATAATTTTGTTTATTTGGCTGTTAGGCGACTTGATTTTTCAATTTGATGAAGTCTACTATAATTTATTAAATATTCCTAGTTTTGCTATGAGTCCAGAAAATATGAGTATATCAATGTTTATAGTTTATTTCATATTATCAATAAGTATTCTATTAACAATCAAAACAACAAATATTTTTAAACAATACGATTATCTATATGTTTTAATAACAAACTATCTTGCCAGTCAATTTTATCCATTTATGTTTTATACACTAAAAAGTCCATTCTTCGGATTTATAATGGCATCAATAATATTTATTAGTTCAATATTCTTGTATATTGAAACAAAAAAGATAAACTTAAAAGCTTCATATTTTGTAATTCCATATATAATATTTAATTTATATTTACTAATAATATCTATTTCAATATATACTATGAATTTTTAAATTTATCTAATATTTCCAAAAATTTTGATTCTAAAGGTGCATTAAATTCAAGAAACTTGTTAGTTATAGGATGATTAAAACCTAAATATACCGCATGAAGCATTTGGCCGTAGTTGTCTATATTTTTATCTTTTGAATATACATCATCATTTATAATTGGATGGTTTATGAATGCCATATGAACTCTTATTTGATGAGTTCTACCTGTTTCTAATTCCAATTCTAAAAGTGTTGCATTTTTATATCTTTCTAATACAGTAAAATTAGTAATAGCTTTTTTACTGTTTTTTTCCATTACTTTCATCTTTTTCCTATCAACATCACTTCTACCAATAGGAGCTGAAACTTTACCCTTGTTTTCATTAATGACACCTTTAACAAGTGCTATATATTTTCTCTTTATTGTTTTATTTTTAAATCCTTCAGCTAATATATTGTGAACTTTATTAGTCTTTGATATTAACAATAACCCACTGGTATCCTTATCTATTCTATGAACTATTCCTGGTCTATTTTCTCCATTTATGTCACTTAAGCTATTGGTATGATAAATAAGTGCATTTACCAAAGTATGAGAATAATTACCTGCTGCTGGATGAACAACCATTCCACTAGGTTTATTTAC
The DNA here is from genome assembly GCA_964555585.1 of uncultured Muribaculaceae bacterium. Lineage (GTDB taxonomy): Bacteria > Bacillota_I > Bacilli_A > RF39 > UBA660 > CAZKSN01. Next base: position 104,372 of record CAZKSN010000001.1, read on the forward strand.
CACCATTAAATACTCATCTTCATAATATATATCTAATGGTATATTTTCAGCTTTTACAGAGGTATCTTCCTTTAATTCTTTTATTAAAATAACATCATTCTCTTTTAACAGATAACCTGATTTAATATTGTTATTATTTACTAAAATATTATGATTATCTATATGTTTTTTAATAAAACTTCTATTTTCATTTAATACTTCAATCAAGTATTTATCTAATCTTGTATTTATATATTCTTTACTTACTCTTACTTCCATTTCTTTCCTCCATAATTATAAAAACAATTAATAAAGATACACCTATTGTTATGAATGTATCACTAATATTAAATACTGCAAAATTAAAATAACAAAAATCTATAAAATCCCTTACATAGCCTAAAAATATTCTATCAATTAGGTTTCCAAGTAATCCTCCAATCAGAATACTAAAAGAATAAAATATTTTTTTATTATTAATATTATTCTTCATTTCATAAATTAAATAAAATAATACAAGCGAAGATACAATTATTAAAAATAAAATATTACCATGCAAAATTCCAAAAGCGGCTCCAGAATTTTTATATAAAGATAAATTAAGAAAGTTATGTATTATTTCTACACTTTCTCCTTCAATCAAATATTTATTCATTATAAACTTTGAAATTTGATCTAAGAACAATATACTAATTATTATTATACTTGCTATTAAATATTTTCTTTTCATATTTATTATAATACACAAATTTGAAGGTTTATTCAAGTTAAATCAATTAAAATTACATCTTCACCCATTTTTTTGATTTGATCAAACTTTACTAAAACATCAGTTTCACCATTAAAAAAATTTCTAAAATATCTATTCTTTTCTATTATTAAATTTACTAAACTGCCATCGGTAGTATTTATTTCAATATCAATAATTCTACCTATTTTTTTACCATTATTTAAATTGACAATATCTTTTCTTTGTAAATCAGATAACTTCATATTTACCACCTAAGAAATTATATGAGAGTAAATTACTTTATAAACCTTTTTAAACTTTTAATTGCATTTTTTTCCAATCTAGAAACTTGTGCTTGAGATATGCCAACTTCAACTGCTATTTCCATTTGAGTTTTACCATATATATATCTCCATAATAAAATATTTCTTTCTCTCTCTTTTATTTTATATAAAGCTTTCCTCATACTAATTAAATCATCTAATTCCTTTTTTTCTTTTACATCCTCTATTTGATCTAATAAGTAAATTGTATCTCCACCATCATTATAAATAGGCTCAAATATACTCATAGGTTGTTTTAAAGACATAGTTGCATTAGACACTTCATATTCAGTAATTCCTAAATATTTAGATATTTCCTCAGTAGTTGGTTCTTTCCCATATTCATTTAAATAATCATCTCTGTATTTTATAATTTTATAAGCATTATCTTTAATTCCTCTACTTATCCTAATTGAATTATTATCTCTTATATATCTTTTTATTTCACCTAATATCATTGGAACAGCATATGTTGAAAATTTTACTTGATGCTTTAAATCAAAATTATCAATTGCTTTAATTAATCCAACTACCCCTATTTGAAATAAATCATCCATATTTTCAGCACGATTTTGAAACTTCTTTAATATACTTAATATAAGTCTTAAATTTCCATTAATTAATTGTTCTTTAGCCTCAATATTTCCAGCTTGATACTGTTTAAATAATTCTTCCATTTCTTTTGATTTTATAACAGGAATTTTACTTGTATTTAATCCGGTAATTTCTACTTTATTTTTTGACATATAATAAAAAACTCCTTTCATATCTATATTGATATAATAGGAATTTTTTTATTCATTATTCTTCAGGTACTTCTACATTTTCTAGTATTGTCTTTATAATTTCCGCATCTTTCACTATTTTAATTGATTCTTGCCCTTCATACTTCAATTGTTCCAATACTACTAAGTCTTCCTTTAAATTTTCTCTATCTTTCTCTAGTTCGAAAGCAAGATAGAAAGTTCTTCCCTGATATAAGATATGTCTATAAATTGCATATTCTCTGCCATCTTGAAGAATAACTATTTTATTTGTATTATTTTCCATAATTTCCTCCTATACTTTTTTCCAAAATATATTACCTTCCTCCAATAGAGGGTTCATCTTCACCTGAAATTACCTGAGTACCGTCTGTTCCATTAATTAAATCTTCATAATCTTCAAATGCTTTATCTGCTGCACCTCCTGCATTAGCAGCTTCGCCAGGAGTTATTACTTCATCTTCAATTAATTCGGGTATATCTGCCTCAGTTACTTCATCACCTGTAGATGGTAAAGGTTCAGTTACTGCTCTTGCATTTTCAATTTCAGCTTCAATTTTAGCATAATCAATATTTGTAATATTTATTGTACCATTAGTATTTTGAGATACAGTAGCCACATTGCTTATTTTTAAAGTATCTCCGTCTAAATCCATATATGCACTTCCTGTGCCATCAACATAACCTCTAACTCCTGCAACTGTTACAATAACAGATTCACTTGTAGGAATTTCAGATATCTCTGGATTTGTTATTGTTTGATCTGGTGTAACAATATATTGACCTGGTGTTACTACTGGTTGTTCTGGCTCCTCAGGCTGTTCTGGCTCTTCAGGATTTTCTGGTTGCTCAGGTTCTTCTGGCTGATCTGGTTGCTGTGGTCTGTCAGGTCTATCTGGTCTTTCTGGTGTTGAAGGAGTTACTATTTCTACTTCTCCCTCTTCTTCTGGAACTTCTGTAGTAATCGGCAAATCATCTTTTGGCTGTTCTTCAATAGTTTGAGTTTGTGCTGGAGGTATATTATCAGGAACTACTTGAGTCTTTGGCTTAATAAAAGTTAAACCCACTACCGCAGTCGCTGCAGCTAACGCAATATAAAATATTGCTCGTAATTTTTTATTATTTTTTAATTTATCAAATAATTTTTTTGCACCATCTACAAATCTAGCAATTGGTGTGGGCTTTTCTTCTGGATCATCATCTTTAGGCTCAAGTTCTTTAGCTTTTTTCTTAGCTTTTTCCTGATCTTCTAATGACAATCCTGCAAGAACTCTTTTGTATATTTCTTTTTGTTCTTCAGTTAACTCATTATCTTTTTCTTCACTCTTTGGTAATTTATTTATTATTTGATTAAATCTATCTGCTATAGAAAGTTTTAAATATTGTTCTCTTAATTTTAAAGCATTTAATTCCCTTTTTTTATTTGAAACTATATTTTCTTCAAATCTTCTATCAGATCTATTTATTTTTGATTTTAAATTAATATTTTTAATTAATTCTTCAAATCTTTCTCTTTTACTAACTCTTGATTCGATTCCTAAATCAATATTTTTATTTTCTGCATCTAAAGCTGTATTATTATGTTTTAATTCATTAATATTTGACTTAATAGCTTTATTTTCTGTTTTTAAATCAGTTAATGATTTCTTTTGCTTGTTTGTTAAGTTTTCTTTAGATTCAAGTTTTTTAATTTCATTATCGTTTAAAGTTAATTTTTCTTTTGCAGACTTAATTGTTGCATTATTATTTTTTATTTGAACATTATTTTGAACTTTCTTTTGTTCTGCATTATAATCTTCTACATCAAGATCTCTAATATATTTATTACATCTTGCTTTTTGAGATTCTTCTATTTCATATTGATTAATTAATTCTCCATCTGGATTTTTTGGATCTTTTATTAATCCTAAATTTTTAATATTTTCTTCATGTTCTTTTATTTCTAATTCTAGCTGCTCTTTCATAGATGCAATTTCTTCTATTTCTTTTTCACGAGATTCCTGATCAATCTTGGTTATACTTAAAGCTGCTCTTAGAGGTTCTAATCTTCTTCTAACCTCAGCTTCATCTATTAAATCTCTTTCAAAATCTCTAATAATATATTGCATTTCTAAAATAGGATCAATGGTTAAATCAATATATGCCTGTTGTAAAGCTGCTAATTTATTTTTTAATTCATTATTTCTTCTAATATCATCAAGATAAAAGTTATCAGAATTTTCTCTTCTGAAATTATCTAAAGCTTCTTTTAAAGCCTCAACTTCTGCTCTACGATTGTTTAGTGTTTCTTCAAATCTTCTTAAAGTTACTTTTTTCTTTTCAAGATTTGCGTTCTTTCTTCTTATTCTATCTTCTATTTTAGCTATATTTTCTTCTCTTTTTATTCTATTTAATCTGATACCATCAAGTCTTACTCTATAAAACCTAGCTGTTTCAGGATTAGATGAATTTGCTTTTGATTCATAATCTCTAATAGTTTGATCATATTTTGCATTAATTTCTGATTCTCTTTCCAATAAAGCTTTATCTTTTTCAATATCACTTTCATAACCATTAATTGAAGATTGAAGAGATTCAAATTTTTCTTCACTTTTTGCTAAGTTTTCTTCAGCTTCTTCCAATTCAAGTTCTTTCATACTTAAATCAAAAGTAGGAGTTTCATCAATTCCATCTAATTTATCTTGAAGAGAATGTAATTCTTCTTCAGTACTTGAAATTAATTTACTAATTTCAAAAGACTGAGTCATTCTTTGATATGCATCCTTTTTAGCAACATCTGATGGTATTGATATCACTAAATTATTTAATTCCATTAATAATTCATCTTTATTCATAATTTCTACTCCTTATTCCTGTAAAATAACTTTAATGCGTATTTTATATCACCACTTGCATTTATGTCTGATAATGTATTTACAGGATATCCCAATTCTTTAAATTTACTGATCATTTCAGATTCCTGTTGATAATTTGTAAATATGCTTAACCAGTTTTCTTCTGAAATACTGTCTACATTCTGTAATTTCACTTTCTGTTTTGATTGTATTTCCCTATATGAGGAACTCTTAGGTTTTGTACTTGACCAGTCTGTCCATGAAGTCCATCTGTAATTAGTGGTTCTTGTCGCATTTTCATCCGGAGCTTCCACTGAATATCCACTTACCTGTCCGGATACTAATTTGTACCATTTATATGCTGTGGTTTCAGTTGTCATATCCTTTAATGCGCCAGTAACCGGAGCTGTTTTATAAAATACCTTTTCATTTGTTACATTGCTTTGTCCGCTTGGATAATAACTTCTTATCTCATCAGTAAATCTGTACCATTGATATACAGTTATTGATACAGTTTTACAAATATCAGATCCTCCAGTACATGGAGTTGAAGTAAAGCTTGACCAAGCACTGTAGGTTCCACAAGCTGAATTATCTGCTTTTAATGTACCACTTTCACATCTATAACAAGTTGATGTTTCTGATGTTTCAGTCAATCCATTATCACAAGTATAAAAATCATCAACATAAATTGTATGAGTTGGATTATTTATATTTTCACTACAAGTAACATATGAAGTTACATTGTTTGGATCTGTTGCACTTGCACATTCCCACATATGAGTTGAACTTGTTGTAGTTGGGGTTCCAGTTGTAGTCCAGGTTCTTGTAGTATATCTTGTATACTGTATTCCATTTGCATAATAATTGAATTCATCGTTTGGTTGAGTCGCACTATAAAGCCTGTCTCCATTTTCATCTTCCCAATATACTCTTTCATCTCCACCGGTTGCAGTATACCATTTGGCAACAGTAGTAGCATTGTCATATTTATCATAACCAGTCTTTGGTGATGAAGTGTAATATTCTTTTACATCTGAGGCTTTTGTTTTATCTCCAGTACTTGTATAGTAATATTTCTCATTTAAATTCCAAATATATTCTTTATCTCTATAAATATAATAGTTTGTTATTGATAGTGTTTTATAATTTGTATAAGGAATGTCTTCTTTCCAATATTCTTCAACTTTTCCTAAATTTGCATTTTCTAAATCTAAATACTTTCCTAAAAATGTAAATTTAATGTCAGATTCATCAGCGATTAAATCTGCTTCTGTTCCTTCCTTCCATTCTCCATAATAATCATCTGATTTATAGTCATCACAAACCAATAAAGGTACCCATTGTAATTTTTTACTTTCAAGCATACATACTTTTACATATGTTGTTTCATCATCACAATTACTATATTTGTCAGGATTTAATAAGCCAAAATCAGATAGTATTTTTAATGAAACTGTAGAACATTCACCAGCTGAAGTTGGCAGTAAATATTCATTGTTTTCATAATATTCTTTTCCAGCTTCCAGTAACGTTGTCTCTAATTCATTTTTTGGTTCTTCAGTTTTATTACATCCTTTAAACAGAAAAACAATTACAATTACTCCAAGAATAACTAATAATGCAATTCCTATTCTTTTTAAATTCATTAATTTTCTTTCTCTATTTTCTTCTTCTGCTGAATAATATTCATCATCATTATAATCTTTATTCAAATTAAAAGACCTCCTATTTATACTAAGAACATTGTATCATTATTCAACATAAAATGCAATTGATAAGTAAAAAAAAGTGATATTAAACTTTCATTAAATTTTTAAGTTTTTTTATCACTTTTTTCTCAATTCTGGAAATATAAGACTGACTTATTTTTAACTTGTCTGCAACTTCTTTTTGAGTATATTCTTTTCTGTTTAACAATCCATATCTCATAATAATTATTTCTTTATCTCTTTCATTTAATTTATTTATTTCTTCCAACAGAATACTTTTATCAACAGAGTTTTCATATTCTTTTTCCACTATATTAATATCTGTGCCAAGAACATCTTCCAGATGAAGCTCATTACCTTCACCATCCAAGTTAATGGAATCTTCAAAACTCACTTCCACTTTTTTTCTTTTATTCTTTCTTAAAAACATTAAAATCTCATTATCTATGCATCTTGAAGCATAAGTTGCCAGTTTAATATTTTTATCCAATTTATATGTTGTAACTCCCTTTATTAGTCCAATAGTGCCTATGCTCACTAAATCTTCCAAATCATATGAAGTATTATCATACTTCTTTGCTAAAAATACAACTAATCTTAGATTATGTTCAATTAAATAATTTCTTGCATTAATATCTCCGTTATTATATGCCTTAACATAATATTCTTCCTTCTTTTTAGTTAATGGGGGAGGCAGTATATCAGTACTTCCTAAATAAAATATATTATTTTTATATTTAAATATCTTCCTTAATAATTCTTTAATCACTATTTCCCTCCAATAATAAATTATTTAATATACAGTTTACACCATCCATCTTAAAGTCATTTGAAGAAATTCCTACTACTATATTGTTCATTAAACCGATACCTTTTATGTATACTTTTTTAGGTATAATACATTTCAATATACCATGAGAATCAACAGTATCATAAGGAACCAATATGAAGTTTTCCTGAGTTATTTCCTTTATTAATTTTTTATCATTCACTATTATTACAGCTCTTTGCTTATACGGTTCTGTTAAATTATTGGCTGTATCCAAATAACCGTTTAAATTATATATTTTTCCGTTTTTTAAATATAAATCCACTTTATAGTTTAATGAATATACATTTTTAAATCTTTTTGCCTGCTTTGTATAGATATATAAAATAAGAGGACTCACTGTCAATAAAAATATATAATTTATACTTAATCCTTTATTGTAGAAAACTAAACCAATGTTTCTATAACTAAATTCTACATTTAAATAATATAAAAAACCTCCAAGAATTATGCTTACAGAATAAAAATAAAGTAAATTATTTATTAAATATTTTATATCTTTATAACCAAATGTAACAAGAATTATTATCACACTTAAAATTAATTTATAAAAAAATAAAATCAGATTGCTTACATCAATAAATAATACAAGTATACTTAAACTGCCAATTATACTTGCCAGTATTATTCTTCTCATTTTTATATTTCTCTTTAATATTATACATACTGTCAACAGAATTAAGAAATCTATTAAAAAGTTTAAAAGAAACAATAGATCCAAATATATAGTCATCTCTTCACCTTCTAACAGTATAAAAAAAACGACATAAGTATTTTGTCGTTTTATATTATAATTCCATTTTTAATTGAAATGGTTCTTCAGGTTTGCTCTTTGGATCAAAAAGTACATTTAATGATTCCAAGTCTTTTAGTGTATCTTCTAACTTTTGATTCTCCTCCTGTATTTTATTTAATCTGTCTACTTCTTCTTTTAGAGAAATCCCAAAAGTTCTGAAGCGCTTATATTGTATAGTTTTACCATCTCCGGAATGCAACTGAAGAATTAAATTATAAACTCCACTTTTAAAATCTGTTTTTCCATTTTCAGGTATTTTATTATAGGACAACAGCATTTCATAAAGGTCATCTCTCATATCCTTCATTGAATCTATCTTATTTTGTCTGCAGAATTTAAATATGTTAAATTGAGGATTTTCTAATAACGGAAGTAACTTTTCATACAAAGATTCCGCGTCTTTTACATAATCAAATTCTCCAGGTTTTAACAAATCTAAAAACATAATTTGACCTTTATATTTATAAGCGATACTAAAACTAGATAAATGTTCTACTAACTGATTTAATTCTGCAGGTTTAACTGTCTGATATCTATTCTTAACAGCTTCATCTATTGTTTTCAGAGTTGTTAGTCTTGAATCTATCTTATATCTGATGAAAGATAAATTAACCTGACCATACCTTTTTTTATGTCTCTTGAAATTACTGTATACATATTGCCTTTTTACTGAATTTGACATTTCTTCAATCAGAGAATCTTTTATTTTTGATGCCTCAGAATCAGATTCACATGCAATTTTATGTTTTTCTCCCTGCTTTTGAACAATAATATACCTTTTTTCACCTAAATCATTCATACTAAAACCCCCATTAACAAGCATATATTATATCAAAATAATGTTTAAAAGTCAAAAAAGCACTACATTTCTATAGTGTTTTTTAATTTTATTTATTCTGCTTTAGATAAGAATTTTTCTTCTAAAATTTCACTTGCATCATCACTTAAGAATTCATTTTCTAATATATATTCTATATCAGAATATTCTTTAGCACCAGTTCCTGCTGGTATTAATTTACCAATTATTACATTTTCTTTTAGTCCATGCAATGTATCAATTTTACCTCTAACAGAAGCATCTGTTAAGATTCTTGTTGTTTCCTGGAATGACGCAGCTGATAGGAATGAATCTGTTTCCAGAGATGCCTTGGTAATTCCCAAAAGCATTGGTTTTCCGGTAGCTGGAACCTTACCTTCTAAGATAACAGGTTTATTTCCTTCTGCAAATTCATTTATTGAAACCGAAGTACCTTCAAAGAATGAAGTATCTCCCGGATCAACAATTTTTATTTTAGATAGCATTCTTCTTACTACCAGTTCAATATGTTTATCTGAAACATCAACACCCTGAGATTTGTAAACCTTCTGAATTTCTTTCAATATATATTCCTGAACTGTTATCGGATCGGTTACTGCCAATAATTCTTTAGGAGCAATAGATCCTTCAGTTAATGCCTGACCAGCAACAACTGCATCTTTTAATTCTACAGTTAATCTTGTATTATACATAGTAATATGTTCTCTGGTTTCAACATCATTTGTAATATATATTTTATATTTACCTTTTTCTTCAGTGATTTTAGTTACTTTACCGTTTATTTCAGCAATAGTAGCCTTTGCCTTTGGAGTTCTAGCTTCAAATAACTCTTCAACTCTTGGAAGACCTTGAGTAATATCTCCTTCACCTGCAACACCACCGGTATGGAACGTTCTCATTGTAAGCTGTGTACCAGGTTCTCCAATACTTTGAGCTGCCATGATACCAACTGCTTCACCAATTTCAACAACATTACCTGTTGCAAGGTTATTTCCATAGCACTTGCGACAAATTCCGTTTTTAGTTTTACAGGTTAGAGTACTCTTTATCTCTAATTTTGTTATTCCAGCTTTTACTATTTTATCAACAACAGTTCCGGTGATTAATTCATTTTTATCAAGAATTAATTCCTTTGTTTCCGGATGAACAATTTTTTGATTAGTAAATCTTCCCAAAATTCTTTCCTTAAAGCTTTCAAGTACAGCTCCACTCTTTTCATCTATGAAGGCACTTACCTCAAGTCCTTGAATTGTTCCACAATCATCTTCTCTAACGATTAAATCTTGTACAACATCAACAAGTCTACGAGTTAAGTATCCTGCATCTGCAGTCTTTAAGGCTGTATCCGCAGTACCTTTTCTACTACCGTGAGTACTTAGGAAGAATTCCTGAACATCCAGACCTTCTTTAAATGAAGCCAGGATTGGAATTTCAACGCTTTCTCCATTAGGCTTAGCCATGATTCCACGAATACCGGCCAACTGAGTCAACTGACTGAACTTTCCTCTGGCTCCTGAATTGATAATCATATACAGAGGATTATCAGCATTGGATTTTGCCAATACTTCCAAATCTTTCTGAACCTCATCTTTTGCAGTTGCCCATAAGTTTATTACTTTTGAATGTCTTTCATCATCAGTAATTAAACCTCTTTTATATTGTTTCTGCAACTGATCTACAGTCTTCTGAGTTTCCTCTATAATTTTTGGTTTATTTAAACTTGATTCAACATCACTTAAAGCAAATGTTATACCAGATCTTGTAGAATACTTAAATCCTAAATCCTTTAATTTATCCAGCATAATTGAAGTTTCTGTTGTTTTATATCTTTTATACACCTGAGCAATAATAGAACTTAAGTTTTTATTACTGAATGCATTTATTAAAGGCTTCTTAGCAACTTCCTCTGTCAAATTCATTCCTCTATCAATAAAGAATTTACTTGGAGTCAGATTTTCTATATTTTCCTGTGAAGGTTCATTCACATATGGATAAGTATCAGGTAAAATTTCATTAAATATCAATTTACCTGGTGTAGTTACTAAATATTTTTCTTTTTGTTCTTCAGTAAATATTTTATATTTAAAACTTTTTGTAGGTATGCAAATTCTTGTATGAAGAGTAATGTCACGTCTTTCATAAGCCATTAGAGCTTCATTGGAATTCTTATATACCTTTCCTTCATTTGGAAGTCCTGCCTCTTCTATAGTTAGGTAATAGTTGCCTAATACCATATCTTGAGAAGGTGCAACAATCGGCATTCCATCTTTAGGATTGAGAATGTTTCCTGCTCCCAGCATTAATATTCTGGCTTCAGCTTGTGCTTCCTCAGAAAGAGGTACATGCACTGCCATTTGATCTCCATCAAAGTCTGCATTAAATCCTGTACAAACAAGTGGATGAAGTCTCAACGCCTTACCTCCAACAAGTTTTGGTTCAAATGCCTGAATACCAAGCCTATGAAGTGTAGGTGCACGGTTTAACAATACCGGATGTTCTCTAATAACATCTTCCACGATATCCCATACTCTCTCATCCTGAGAATCTATTATTTTTTTAGCCCCTTTGATATTATGAGCTAAATCTCTTTTTGTAATTTCATGTATTACATGCGGTTTAAACAATTCCAAAGCCATTTCCTTAGGAATACCACATTGATGCATTTTTAAATCAGGTCCGACTACGATAACACTACGTCCACTATAGTCAACACGCTTACCTAATAAGTTTTGACGGAAACGTCCCTGTTTTCCTTTTAACATACTTGACAAACTCTTAAGAGGTCTGTTTCCTACACCCTGAACACTACGTCCACGTCTGCCGTTGTCAATCAAGGCATCTACTGCTTCTTGAAGCATACGTTTTTCATTTTGAACAATAATTGTAGGAGCTCCAAGTTCTATTAATTTCTTTAAACGATTATTTCTATTAATTATTCTTCTGTATAAGTCATTTAAATCACTTGTAGCAAATCTTCCTCCGGGAAGTTGAATCATAGGTCTCAATTCCGGTGGAATAACAGGAAGAGCACGTATAATCATCCAATGAGGTTTATTTCCACTGTCAATAAATGAATTAATACAGTCTAATCTCTTAATTAATCTGATTTTCTTCTGACCCTGTGATTTTTCTACTTCATTTTTTAAATTTTCTGATTCCTTTTCAAGATCCACTTCACTTAGTAATTTTTCAATTGCTTCAGCTCCCATGCCAACAGTAAAACCATTGCCATATTTCTCATAATAAAGTCTATACTCTTTATCTGATAATGTTTGTTTTTTCTCTAAAGGCGCAATTCCAGGATCCAATACTACATAACTTACAAAGTATAGTACCTCTTCCAAATCTCTTGGAGACATATCTAATATTTGTCCGATTTTTGGAGGTACTCCTTTTGCAAACCAAATGTGACTAACAGGAGAGGCAAGCTCTATATGTCCCATTCTTTCACGTCTTACCTTAGCACGAGTTACCTCTACTCCACATCTGTCACAAATGACATTTTTATATCTTAATCTTTTAAATTTACCGCAAGAACATTCATAGTCCTTAGTAGGTCCAAATATTTTTTCACAAAATAATCCGTCTCTTTCAGGTTTTAATGTTCTATAGTTTATGGTTTCAGGTTTTTTAACTTCACCATAAGACAATGAGCGTATTTTTTCTGGGGATGCTATTCCAATTCTTATTCCTTCGAATAAATTAACTTCCATCATTATTCTTCACTCCCCTCATAAAGATCATTATCATTCTCCTCATCAAAGTCATCCTGAAGTTCTTCTTCCTTTATTTCTTCTTCAATTGAATCAATGACTTCATCCTTTACAATATCCAATTCATCTATTGTAACCGGAATATCTTCCTTTTCCTCTTCTAGTTCTAATTCCTTAAACTCCTTGAGTTTTCCGCCTTTAGTAAGCACAGAAATATCCAGTCCCAAAGCTTGGAATTCTTTAATCAGAACTCTAAATGATTCAGGTACTCCAGCTTGATCTACTGATTTTCCCTTTACCAATGATTCGTATACTTTTACACGACCAATCACATCATCTGATTTAATTGTCAATACTTCTTGAAGAATATGAGCAGCACCATATGCATAAAGTGCCCAAACTTCCATTTCACCAAATCTTTGACCACCAAATTGTGCTTTACCTCCTAAAGGTTGCTGAGTTACCAGTGAATAAGGTCCTGTAGCTCTTGCGTGAAGTTTATCATCAACCATATGTATAAGTTTTATCATATACATGACACCAACAGATACTCTCTTATCAAACTTTTCTCCAGTTCTTCCATCATAAAGATCTGTCTTGTAATCTTCAGAAAGCCCTGCTTCTTTAGTAATTGAAGCAATATCTTCTGATGAAGCACTGTCAAAAATCGGAGTTGCAATATGACAATTCAATGTCTTTGCAGCCATACCTAAGTGCAATTCAAGAATTTGACCTAAATTCATACGAGAAGGAACACCCAAAGGATTTAACAAAATGTCTACCGGTCTTCCATCTGGCAAATATGGCATATCTTCTTGAGGTAATATTAAGGATACAACACCTTTGTTACCATGACGTCCTGCCATTTTATCTCCAATTTGCATTTTTCTTTTCTTAATTATATAAACTCTAACCATTTTGATGACTCCAGCTGCAAGTTCGTCAGAATTTTCTTTAGTAAATACTTGAACATCATGAACTATTCCAGAACTTCCATGAGAAACTCTTTTAGAAGTATCTCTTACTTCTCTGGTTTTTTCACCGAATATTGCATGTAATAGTTTCTCTTCACTAGATAATTCCTGAACACCTTTTGGAGTAACCTTGCCTACTAAAATATCGTTTTCCTTTACTTCAGTACCAATTCTTACAATTCCGTCTTCTCCAAGATTTTTTCTAGCTTCTTCACTTACATTCGGAATATCTCTTGTAAATTCTTCAGGTCCAAGTTTTGTATCTCTACATTCTACTTCTTCCATTTCTATATGAATAGAAGTTAAAACGTCATCTTTTACTATTCTTTCATTTAAAATAACAGCATCTTCATAGTTATAACCATTAAAAGTCATGAATGCCACTAATAAGTTTTTACCTAAAGCCAATTCTCCCATATCAGTAGAAGGTCCATCTGCAATAACAGTTCCCTTAGAAACTTTATCACCCTTTTTAACAATAGGTCTTTGATTATAACAGGTTTCCCCGTTGCTTCTCTGATAATTCATTAATTCATAAGGCTGTTTATCTTTTGAGCCTTTAATAATTATCTTTTTAGCATCTACATATTCAACTTCTCCAGCTTCTTTTGCAAGTAAAACTGCGCCTGTATCTCTTACAGCCATATATTCAACACCAGTTCCAACAATTGGAGCTTCTGTTTTTAATAGAGGTACTGCCTGACGCTGCATGTTTGCACCCATAAGTGTTCTGTTAGCATCATCATGTTCCAAGAAAGGAATCATACTGGTAGTAACAGATACAATTTGAGATGGACTTACATCAATAAAGTTAACTTTTTCAGCTAAAATTAATAAGTTATCTCCATCATATCTGGCTGGTACTATCTCCTGAGTTATTTCATTTTTACCATTTACTTCAACAGTGGCCTGAGAAATATAATAATCCTCTTCTTCATCTGCTGTTAAATATGCTATTTCATCAGTTATCTTTCTGTTAACCACTTTCCTGTATGGAGTCATAATAAATCCATATTCATTAACTTTAGCATAACTTGACAATGAAGTTATAAGTCCGATATTTTGTCCCTCTGGAGTTTCAATAGGACATATTCTTCCATAGTGAGAACTATTAACGTCTCTAACTTCCATTCCGGCTCTATCTCTTGATAATCCTCCTGGACCTAGGGCACTTAATCTTCTCTTATCATTTAATTCTGCAAGTGGATTAACTTGTTCCATAAATTTAGATAATTGACTGCTTCCAAAGAATTCTTTTAAAGCCGCTGTTACCGGTCTAATATTTATTAAACTCTTTGGTGTAACCGCATCTATTTCCTGAGTACTCATTCTTTCTCTGATAACTCTTTCCATACGTGCTATACCAATCTTGAATTGATTCTGAATCAATTCTCCACTTTGTCTTATCCTTCTATTTCCTAAATGATCTATTTCATCATAGTTACCAACACCATAATGTAAATTAATGTAATATGAAATAGAAGCATATATATCAGATATGGTAAGTCTCTTTATATCAATATTTTGATCATTACCTACAACTTTCAATACTCTTTCAGAGTCATCATTGGAATAAACTAAAATTTCTTGAATTTTATTGAATTCATCAAGTTCTTCATTTATTTTAACTTCCTTAACTCCATAACCATTCTCAAATATAGGTTTAATATTTTCCAATATTTCCTTTGTTATTAAAGTTCCTTTTTTAACAATTACTTCTTTTCCAGCTTTGATATCCTGAGCGATTCTGTTATTTAAAAGTCTGTCTAAAACATTTAACTTTTTATTAAACTTATAACGTCCCACTTTAGCCAAATCATATCTGAATTTATCAAAGAATCTTGTGATTAATTGGTTTTTAGAACTGTCTAAAGTAGCTGGTTCCCCAGGTCTTAATTTTTCATATATTTCTATTAAAGCTTCATCAGTATTCTTAGTAAAATCTTTATCTAGAGTATTTTGTAGATATTCATCTTCACCAAATAAATTTATAATTTCTTCATTAGAAGATAAACCTAAGGCTCTTAGGAAAGTAGTAATAGTAACTTTTCTTGTTCTATCAATTCTAACATAAAAAACACCACGAGCATCAAGTTCGTATTCCAAATATGTTCCTTTATTAGGAATTACTTCACTAGTAATTACGTTTCTTCCGTTTTTATCAATTTCTCTTTTATAATAAATACTAGGAGAACGTACTAACTGAGAGTTAATTACTCTTTCAACACCATTAATTATAAATGATCCTGTTTCAGTCATTAAAGGCATGTCGCCTAAATAAACTTCCTGTTCCTTTACCTCTCCAGTTTCGTTGATAAACAGTCTTGTTTGAACTCTTAAAGGAGAAGCGTAAGTTACCCTTCTGTTTTTACTTTCTTTTACTGAATATCTTGGCTCATCCAATATATAGCTTCCAAATTCAAGTGATAATGAACCAGAAAAACTTTCAACTGGTGAAACGTCATTAAGAACCTCTTTTATTCCTTCATTTAAAAATGTATCAAACGAATCTTTCTGTATTTCAAGTAGATTACTTAGTTCCATCTTGTTGCGCATTTTAGAGAAATTTCTTCTTTCTCTATGGTCTCCAAATTTTTCAATTTTGTACGACACTATTTCACCCCAATCCTATATTTTAAAAGAACACATTTTTATAATTAAAAACACGTATTGCAATTTATAATATTATCAAACATAATACAAGTTGTCAACGTTTATTTATATAATATAAATGTTCTTCTTAGTATTTTTTTGAATATTTGAATAACTAAATATTATAAATCATAATAAAACCTTAAAGTACGTATTTATACTTAAAGCTTTATTATAAAATTAATAATATCTTTTCTATCCATTAATTTCCCCTTAATTAAACTCAAAAAAGCCTTTTATTTTAAAGGCCTATATAATTATACTAATTCTACAGTTGCGCCAGCTTCTTCAAACTTAGCTTTAATGTCATTTGCTTCATCAATTGAAGAATTTTCTTTAACAGTTCCTCCAGCATCAGCAATATCTTTAGCTTCTTTTAAGCCTAATCCAGTTAATTCTCTGATAATTTTAATTACCTGTAATTTATTGGCTCCTGCTTCTTTTAATACAATATTCTTTGTACCACTTTCTTCTTCAGCTACTACTGCAACAGGTGCTGCCATTGCTACTGCAGATGGATCAACTCCTAATTCCTCTTTCATTAAGTCTACTAATTCTTTTACTTCAAGAACAGTTTTTTCCTTAATACTTTCAATTATTTCTTTGTTTGACAATTTTGCCATTATTCATTTCCTCCCTTTTCTAATTTTTCAGCGTATAAATTTAACGCTATACTTAATTTTTTCACATGTTCCATTAAACCACTAGCAAACATTGTAAGTAATCCTTCCATACTTGGAATAGTAGCATAATCATTGATAACTTTTTTATCAATCACTTCATTATCCACATAACCTACTCTTATTTCAAGTGCTGGATGATCCTTAGCAAATTCACTTACCATTTTAATTGGTTCTAAGATTTCATTTGAAAACAAATAAGCATTTGGACCAGCCATATAATCATTTAAGTCTATATTTTTATCTTTTAATGCTAAATCCATTAAAGTATTCTTATAGATCTTGATATCTGTTCCACGGCTTCTCAAACTTCTTCTTAAAGCATCAATTTCACTAACAGACAGTCCTTGATAGTTTAACAATAAGAATGTTTTTGAATTATCAAGTTTCTGCTTAATTTCTTCTACTGTTGCTTTTTTAAGTTCAAGACTTTTCTCACTTGCCATTAACTCATCCTCCTTTTATTATTTTAAAAAAGCTTCCCAGACGGGAAGCTTACAAAATTATATTTTATAAGTTCCTCGGTAGGATTTACTTACCACCTACTGTCTTTGGTACTCACTTCATTAACAATTATTATATTATAGTTTTTAATTTTTGTCAAAAGAATTTTTATCAATTCTTACACTTGGACTCATAGTTGAAGAAATACTTATATTTTTAATAAACATTCCCTTAACTCCATTTGGTTTATTTTTTATTATTTCATTTATAAAAGCATTTAAATTTTCTAATAAATCATCTTCTTTAAATGAAAGTTTACCAATTGGTGCATGTACATTTCCAAAAGTATCATTTTTGTATTCAATCATACCTTTTTTAATATTTGATACAGCAGTTGCTACATTAGTAGTAACAGTTCCAAGTTTAGGATTAGGCATTAATCCCTTAGGCCCTAGTACTTTTCCTATTTTTCCTAATGCAGGCATCATTTCAGGTGAAGCTACTATTGAATCAAAATCAAACCATTGTTCTTTTTCAATCTTTTCAATCATATCTTCAGCACCTATAAAATCAGCTCCGGCTTTTTTTGCATCTTCAACATTGTTTTTTGTTATTACCAATACTCTTTTTGTCTTACCTATACCTTTAGGCAATACTATTGAACTTCTCAAGTTCATTTCAGCTTTTTTAGTATCAATATTTAATCTTAAAGCAATTTCAACTGTTTCATCAAATTTTCTGGTTTTGATACTCTTAAGAATTTTAATCGCTTCTTGAGCTGTATAAGATTTATCCTTATCAACTAACTTTGAAGCTTCCACATACATCTTACTGTGTTTTTTCATTTTTACCCTCCTCATGTGGTCTTTGGATTATATTTTATTACTCACTTATTCTTTTTCTTCTGTAGTTTCTTGAGCTTCATCAGAAGTACTTTGTTCTGTAGATTCTACTTCAGGAACAACAGCTTCTGCCATAGATTTAGCTTCTGCTTCCATCTCTTCTAATTCGCTTTCAAGTTTAGCCATAGCTTCTTCTTCTTTTTTAGCTTCTGCTGCTTGTTCTGCAAGTTCAGCATCGTTAACACCTTTAACTGCAATTCCCATATTTCTGGCTGTACCGGCAATTACTTCCATTGCTTCTTCAATATCGTATGCATTTAAATCAGGTAATTTAACTTCAGCTATTTTTCTTAAATCATTTTTTGAGATAGAAGCAACAATCTGGTTAGCACCTTTATTACTACCCTTTGGAATTCCGGCAGCCTTAAGTAAAAGTGATGCAGTTGGCGGAGTTTTTAATACAAAATCAAAACTTCTATCCTCATACACAGTTACTTCAGCAGGAATTACATCTCCCATTCTTTCTCTAGTAGCTTCATTATATTTTGAACAGAAATCCTGTAAATTGATTCCTAAAGGTCCAAAAATTGTTCCTACTGGTGGAGCTGGTGTAGCTTTGCCCGCTTCTATTTGAATTTTAATTACTTTAGCTATTTTCTTTGCCACGAAAAACACCTCCTATTAGTATATTTTTTTCGCGAGTGGTTAAACGATAATCCACATCTCCCACTTTTTTTGATTATATATAATATAAATCAACTAAATCATAATACCATAAATATATTCATTTTACAAACAATTTATGATTAATTTTTACTTATTTGCATCAATTCCACTTCAACTGGAGTTTCTTGACCAAATAAATCTATCAATACATTTAACTTCTGATTCTCTAAATCAACATTTTCAATCTTTCCAAACATACCTTTGAATGGACCATCAATTATAGTGATTGAATCTCCAGGTTTTACATCAGTATTAATATCAAGTTTCTTATTTCCATCATTAGCAAGTATCTTGTCTATCTCCTGAGGCAGCAATGGAGTTGGTTTTGCTCCCTTACCAGATGAACCGATGAATCCAGTTACACCCGGAGTGTTACGCACCACATACCACGCTTCATCACTCATAATCATTTCAATAAGCACATAACCCGGAAATACCTTTTTAACTTTTTCCTTTTTAACTCCATCTTTTATTTCAACTTCAGTTTGCTCAGGAATTATTATACGAAAAATATTATTTTCCATTCCCATAGATTCAGTACGCATTTCTAAATTTGCCTTAACTTTACTTTCATGCCCTGAATATGTATTAACTACATACCATAGTTTCTCGCCTTCCATTAACTAATCACATCCCTTAAATACGCAAATAAAACATCAAGAATATAAAAGAACAATCCAAAAAATACTATCATACCTATAGTAGTAACTGAATATTTTAAAAGATCTTTTCCTTTAGGCCAATGTGTTTTACTTGCCTCTTTTTTGACTCCATGGAAGAAAGCTTTTATTTTCATAACTTTTTCTCCTTCAAAAAAAAACACTTTCGTGTGATTAAATAATATCATATTTAATTATATTACGCAAGTATTTTTTAATTAATAATTATTGTTCTGATTTTTCATTATATTTTTGTAATAATTCATTCAACAAAGGTTTGGTATCTTCTAATGTTATAACATCTTTTACATTTAAATTCATTATCTACTCATTCCGCCTTCTTTTTTAAATTCTGAATAGGATTTTCCAATTAAATTTAAATATTGTTTAATTTCTTCCTTTTTATGAGACATCTTTATTTTATTTAAAATCAGTTCTACTATTCCAAAAGCTCCAAATACAGTTCCTCCGACCATAACACTGCCAAAAACAGTAGCTATAGCCTGTCCTACTTCATTATAATTATATACGTCAGTAAAAAGAACCACTGCCAACAAAGCAGAAATCGCAGTTATTAAGGAAATATAAATTTTATTTCCTAAAGAATATTCATCCTTTTCTTTAAAATAATCAGTTTTTATACATTCAATTTTATGCATTACTTCTTCAGAATTTATTTTTTCTTTTTCTTCCATAGTTTACCTCCAATTATAAGATAACATTTTTTAAATTATAAGTAAATAAAAAAGAGACTTTTATCTAGTCTCTACTATTAACTTAATTGCAGTTCTCTCTTCTCCATCAATAGTAATGCCTGAAAATGCTGGGGTACAGATAAGATTTTTACCTAAAGGTGCTACAAATCCTCTTGCAATTGCTACTGCTTTTATTGCCTGATTAAGTGCACCGGCCCCAACTGCTTGAACTTCTACAATATCAGAAGATTCTCTAAAAATATTTGCAATCGCTCCAGCTACTTTTTGTGGAATACTTTTACTTGAAACTTTTATAATTTCCATAATAACCCCCTTAATAAGTTATATGAAAATTATTAAAATATATTATTGTTCTTTTGAGACAATGCACAAAACAGGTTCAAATAAACAAATAATTCCAAAAATAATAAAGAAATGTCCATAAATTAAAACCTGAGATAAGACTTGACTAATTAAAATATATCCAGTTAAAAAACCAGTAAATGCTATAAAAAGTGTACATATTATTTTTGACTGACACCCTTGCTTCTTTCGCTTTTTTATAGCTATCATACTAATACTTTTAATAGTAACAACTAGAATAGAATATAAGAATAAACTTGTTCCCAATAATATTACTGAATTACTGTCTCTTAAGAAATATAATAAGGCCATTACAATTGCACTTGCTAAAGATAAAAATAATTTTTCATAATTGTGATATTTTCTATATAAAAAATAAGATATTATGTATACTATTGTCAAAAAATAATAGAAATTAGCCATAAAATCAATATTATTTTCTATTCTATTTACAGAAGAGGCTAATATTGTAATTCCAAGTACTATGATTAAAAAATTTGTAACAATGTCAACTAATTTATCAGGTTTTATATCCTTTATTTTTATCATCTTAAGAATTCCTCCTATCATAATTTTATATCAACTATTTTAAAGTGTCAATTAAATTTCTTCTAATTTAGAAATTATAACTTTTAATTTACTTTCTTCAGAGATCAATTTTTCTTTTTCGGAATTAATTATATCTTTTGGAGCCTTATTAATATAATTCTCATTGTTTAATAATGCTTTTCTTTTATTTATTGATGCTTTTAATAGTTCTTTTTCTTTTATTAACTCTGAATGTAAATCCAAATCTTTTTCTTTTTTATTAAAATAAATGTCCAGATTTATTAAATCAGATTTAAAATTTACTTTACTTGATTCTTCTCTGTTTATTTTTATATTGTCATCTATTCTAAGCATACTTTTAAATATTGGCAAAATTTCCGAATCGGCAGTAATCTCCATTTCACATTCTTTAGGAATACTGTTTGTAACTTTTAAATTTCTAATTAAAGTTATATTGTTTATTATATTATCCATAGAAGTTTCTGATTTTTTAAAAATATACTCTTTTCTATATTTTGGATATTCACTTATCATTATAGATTTTTCTTTATAAGGCAACATTTGATAAATTTCTTCAGTAACATATGGAATAAAAGGATGAAGCATCTTTAATATAGCTGAAAGTACCAGCAAAAGAACACTTTTAGTTATGTTATTATTTAAAGATTTTTTTGATAATTCAATATACCAGTCACAGTATATATTCCAAGTAAAATCATACAATGCACTTCCTACATTGTTAAATGAAAATTTATCCATGTTTTTTCTTACCTCTTTAATGGTTTGATTCAATTTGGTTAAGATCCATTCATCTTCAACAGATAGATTATCTAGATTAAAATCTTCTTCTTTAAAATTTTCTAAATTTAACAATACAAATCGTGAAGCATTCCAAAGTTTGTTAATAAAATTCCAGGTCGATTTTATTTTTTCTTCTTCTATTCTTAAATCCATTCCTGGAGCAGAAGATGTTGTAAGATAAAATCTTAAAGCATCTGCGCCATAAATATTGATCATTTGCATTGGATCTATTCCATTGTTTAAGCTTTTACTCATTTTTCTACCAATTTTATCTCTTGTTAGACCATGCACAAGACAGTATTCAAATGGACTCTTGCCAGTAAATTCAACTGAAGAAAATGCCATTCTCGCTACCCAGAAGAAAATAATATCATAACCAGGCACAATTACATCAGTTGGAAAATATCTTTTAAAATCTTTTGTTTCTTCCGGCCAGCCTAAGGTACTAAAAGGCCAGAGAGCACTACTAAACCATGTATCAAGTACATCTTCATCTTGTTTCCATTCTTCTTCATTTGGAGGAGTAAGCCCAACATAAACTTCCTTACCTCTATACCAAGCCGGTATTCTATGTCCCCACCATAATTGTCTGGATATACACCAATCATGCACATTCTTCATCCAATGAGTTAATACCTTTTCAAATCTTTTAGGAATAAACTTGATTTTATCATCAGTCTTCTGATTCTCTAATAAATTTTTTGCAAGTGATTCCATTTTTACAAACCACTGCATTGAGATATATGGTTCAACAACAACATCAGTTCTTTCAGAATGTCCTACAGAATGAACATAATCTTCAACTTTATTAATTAAATTCTCTTTTTCTAAATTTTCAATTATTTTCTTTCTTGCATCTGAAATATTCATTCCATTGAATTCATTACAGTTTTCATTTAGTGTACCATTTGGATTTAAGCAATTTATAACTTTTAAATTATGTCTCTTACCGATTTCAAAGTCATCCATTGAATGTGCCGGAGTTATCTTTAATGCCCCAGTTCCAAAATCAATTAAAACAGTTTCATCTGCAATTACAGGAACCAATCTATTGATATAAGGAATAAACACATTTTTTCCTATATGACTTACGTGTTTAGGATCTTTAGGATTTACTGCAACTGCAATATCACCAAAGATTGTTTCAGGTCTTGTAGTGGCAACTTCAATAAATTCTTTTTTAGATTCAAAATAATATTTTAAATAATATAATTTAGTTTTTTCTTCTTTATAAATCACTTCCTCATTAGAAAGTGCTGTCATTGCTTCAGTATCCCAGTTAATTATTTTTTCCCCACGATAAATTAAACCTTTATTATAAAGCGTTACAAATACATAATTAACCGCATTATTTAAACCCTCATCTAATGTAAATCTTTCTTTTGAATAATCTAAGGCTAATCCCAATTTTGCCCATTGAGTTCTTATTGTACTCGCATGCTCTTCTTTCCATTTCCAGCATTCTTTTAAAAATTCTTCTCTTCCTATTTCATATTTATTTATTCCTTCTTTTTTTAACTTAGCAACTACTTTAGATTCAGTTGCAATTGCTGCATGATCCATACCAGGCAGCCACAGTGTATCAAAACCATCCATTTTCTTATAACGGATTATAATATCCTGAAGTGTATTATCCCATGCATGTCCCAAATGTAAATTTCCGGTTACATTGGGAGGAGGAATAACTATACAGAAAGGTTCTTTTGAAACATCTCCACTTTCAAAAAGTTTATTATCCAGCCAAAACTGATATTTACCTTCTTCAACTATTTGATGATTGTATTTCTTATCTAACATATATTTCACCTCTTTTTTAAAAATAAAAACACTCCCTAAGGAGTGCAATAATTACACGGTACCATCCTACCATTTACTCTTGTCTTTTAACGATTCTCACCGTAATTTCTTAATAATTTCAGAAATTAAACTCACAAGCTACGTTCAGAATATTCATTTATTAGTTTCCACCAATCACTAACTCTCTTTAAAACTTATATTCCTACTCCTCTTGGTCTTCGTTTTTAATATAATAAATTATACAATAATTAATTATTATTGTCAATCAAACTAATTTTTTGGAAAAGCTGGAATTTTGATCAAAATAATATTGTTTTATTATCATATACATTTCTTTAAGAATGTCATTATTTATTTCAAGAGTTGAATTTACAATTGGAATTTCTATAATCATATTATTGTCAACACTGTTTAACATTTTTGAATTAGGATAATGATAAAGAATTCTATAAAAGGTTTTTTTAAATCTTTCAGTTTTATTTTTTATTATTAAATCAACTTTATTAATTGAATTTTCCAGTTTCAATTTATCTCTTTTATATCCTTCAGGGTCATTATTTCGTCTCTCCAGATTCCATAATTTATTGAATGAGGAAATATTCAATAAATCTGATTTAACGTGATAATCATAATCTAAAACATAATTGGCAGGCACTTCTATCAAAGTTATTCCTTCTTGATGTAAAAAATTTATAAATACACTTAAAGAAAACACTGCAGCCGGTTCAACTTCTAAAAGATTTTCATCTATAATCCCTTTATTTAATTTGTAACGCTGCTTTTTAAAAATTTCTGCCAATTTCTTGGCTCTTAAAGGTTCATCCTTTTTCTGAATGTTCTGAACAGCTCCTATTTGACAAATTTTTTTACCATTTTTTTCATATACTCCATATCTTACAACCGGGCAGGCATAAAAAGGCAAATAGGGATTGTAAAAATCATAAGTCTCTTTATCATATATTTTAATTTCAAATTCTCTTATATTCTCATCCCAAGTTCTGGCAATACCATTTTTAACACATAAGACATTGTTATCAATGAAAGAAGCAATTCCAAGATAAGTTTCTTCATCAAATCTTTCAAATGTATTGTCATATATCATTTTAACCTGTTTTTCTAAAAACTTTTCTGGATTATTAAAATCAGCTATTGTCGCTCTTAGCCATATTTGTTCAAAACAATTCTTTTTTTCATAAACTGGAAAGCCAGATACTTCTATTCTATTAAAATACAATTCAATATCTTTTTCATAATAACATCTTAATAATTCAAAAAAATACTTATAATCCTTAATAATTAAAGTAGAAGTCTTATTGAGAGACTTCGGTTCCTTTAAAGCCTTCATTATTCTTTTTGAATATTTTAAATAGTAATTATTTTCCTTAACGTAGTCTATTAAAAATTTTTCAATATAATCAATTGCTTCTTTTTCCAAAAATAAAAAATTAAAATTATGCATTTCTTTATTAAAAATAAGATTATACATAGAATCAGTAACAAATTCTCTTACAACATTTTCATAGGTAGGCATTAAACTTTCTGCTATTGAATGACCATTTATATACATAAAATTACCTCAGCTCAATATTATAAATAAAAATCCGGAAAAACTCCAGATATTTTTTATTTTTTGGTAGCGACGGTGAGGATCGAACTCACGACCTCACGGGTATGAACCGTGCGCTCTAGCCAACTGAGCTACATCGCCATTTAAAAAAGATACAAACATATTCTATCAAAATATCTCTTTTTTAGCAAGTTATTTATTTCATTAACTTTATTTTATTTATTGAATAAAATATAAAGATTTAGTATAATTCTTTTAATGAGGAAATTATGAAAAAAAGAATTCTAATTATATATGCTTCATTTGGCTCAGGTCACAAAACAATAGCTGAATATGTAGAAACATATTTTAAAGAAAAGAATAAAGATTATGAAATAATGAATATCGACATTGTTGATTATTCTTCTTTAATCGGCAAATTTTCCTTAAAACTTTTTAATTTAAATCTGAAATATAGAAGTAAATTAATTTGGACTTTTTTATATTATCTGGTAGATAATAAATTAACTACTTTTTCCTACAAAAAATCAACTATGAAACTGTATAAAAACAGAGACTTGATGAAAAAAATAATAGAATTTAATCCGGATTTAATAATATCTACTCATTTCTTTTCCAGTATATTAATGGGCTGTTATAAAGAAAAAGGAATAATCAATTCAAAAATAATCACCATTATTACAGATTATACTGCGTATGAATTATTTATAAAAAATCATAAAATAGATGACGCTATTATAGTTGGAAATGATATTATAAAAAATATGTTAATTAATAAAGGTGTTGAAGCTAAAAAAATAAAAGTGTATGGACTTCCCATATCAAATAATTTTGATGTGATTGTAAAAGATAAAATAGATACATTAAAGCATTATAATCTGCAGCCAGACAAACCAATTATATTAATGCTTGGTGGTGGAAGCATGGGTTCCTTATCATATCTACCATACTTTAAAAAAATAGTTAAGCAGAATTTTTATGCTCATATAATATTTATATGCGGTAATAACAGAAAATTAAAAAATAAATGCGACAGCTATATTTATAATAAAAAAATTAAGAATGTAACTGTTCTAGGTTTTACTAAGGATATATTTAACTTAATGAATATAAGTTCTTTTGTAATTACAAAACCAGGAGCTGCCATAATAACTGAAAGCATTGAAATGAAAAGGCCTATGATTCTTATTCCTGGTTATGGCGGTCAGGAATTATGCAATGCAAGATATTTAATGAGGAAAGGTTTTGCCTTAAGAGTTTATTCAGCTTTCGGATTGGTCAGAAAGGTTAAAAGAATATTAAAGTATCCTTACATATTATTGAGAATTAAGAAAAGATTGGAAAAAACAGAAAAGAATGAATCAGTAAAAAAGATATACAAATTATCACAGAAATTATTGAAAGAAAAAAAAGATTAATTTTATTAATCTTTTTTAATCAGCATAATTTGTAAAATATCTTTGTACTAAAACTACCGGGGTTCCCTTATCTCCGCTTCCGGAAGTTAAATCACACAATGATCCTATTAAATCAACATATCTTCTAGGAGTTGTTCCCAAAGAAGCATTTTTATTCTTTAAATCCTTATCTTTGTTTCCTATTTCTGCTCTCACAGCATTATTCAGTTCTTCTCCGGATAAACTTCTTAATTTGTTGTCAACTAAGTATTTCAATTTTAATTCATTTGGACTTCCTTCCAGCCCTCCAGTATATCCAGGACTTACAACCGGATCTGCAAGTTCCCAAATTTTTCCCACTGGATCCTTGAACGCTCCATCACCATAAACCATAACTTCAATATTCTTGCCGGTAATATTTTTTAATTCCTTTTGAATATCTTCAACCAGTTCCTGTGCATTTCTTGGAAATAATTTAACTTTAAATTCAGTTGCTCTGTTTGAACCTAATAAACCATATTTTTCATTATATCCGCTTCCGTTAATGCTTTTAGTCATAATATCGTCCAGTCCGTATACAATCTTACATCCATTACTTCTTAATATTTCTTTAGAAGTTTCTCTAGTGTGAATATCGCAGCAAAGCACTCTATCTTCATATATCAGAATATCCTCCACTCTGTTGGAAAAAAGAAATTCCACCTTACAATTTTCACTTTCAATAATTTCTCTATATAAATTCACATAATTTACTCCTGTAAAAATATGTGTTTCATTTCCAAAATATTTTACATATTCTTCCTCAGTAAGAATAGTGTCATATGGATTTATTTTATACTTGCTTAGTAATGTTTCATCAAATAAGTGATTTCCCACTTCATCTGCAGGATAACTCAATAGTACTGTTATTTTATCCATTGCTCTAGCAAATGCCTTTAATAAAAGAGCAAATCTGTTTCTACTAATTATTGGAAATGTAATTCCCATATGATTTTCTTTAAATTTATCTTTTATATCAATTACTATCTCATCAAGAGTGGCATAATTACCTGATGATATTCCAACCACTGCTTCAGTAATTGCAATAATGTCCTTGTCCTCCAACTCAAAGTTTTCACTTTTACCAGCTTTTAATACTGAAGTAATCACTACATCTTTTAAATTGTCCCCTTCCTTGATTATTGGTGTTCTTATTCCTCTAACAATTGTACCTACATTTCTCATTTTTCACTCCTCGTCTTAATTATAGCATATTAAAAATAAATATTGAATTTAAAATTTTTAGTGTTACAATATATTATATAAAAATTGTGTTAGGAGGTATAATATGCAATTTAACTGCAATGGTGAACTGAAATTAATAGTATTTGATAACATCAGAGAGTTTGGTGAAAAGGTAGAAAAACACATTCAAGATTTAAGAAAAGACAAAAGCCCATTAATCATTAATTTTGAAGCTCCAAGATTTAGTGATGGAGAAGGAAAAGTTGAATTAAAAGATTCAGTGAGAGGAAAAGATGTATTCATTTTGTCAGACGTTTATAATCATAGTCTGACATATAGGATGAATACATTTTTTAATCATTACAGTCCAGATGATCACTACAGAGATATCTTACGTGTTGTAAGTGCTTCAAAAGGTCATACTTATAGAACTAATGTAGTAATGCCTTTCCTATATGAATCAAGACAGCATAGAAGAAAGGGAAGAGAATCTCTTGACTGTGCTGCAAGTCTTCAGGAAATGCATAACTTCTATGGAGTAAATACAATCATTACTTTTGATGTTCATGATCCACAAATAATAAATGCTCTTCCATTCAGTCCATTTGAAAATATATATCCTACAGGTGCTATATTAAGAGAATTTATAGAAAAGGAAAAAAATATAGATTTAAATAATATAGTTATAATAGCTCCAGATGCAGGAGCAACTGAAAGAGCAAACTTCTATGCAAACGTATTTCAAAGTCAATTGTCTTTATTTACAAAAGAAAGAGATTATATTGTAAAAGATGGTAAAAACAAAATAATTTCTCACAGATATTCTGGTCAGGATTTAAAAGGAAAAGATGTTATTGTAGTTGATGACATGATAGCTTCAGGAGATTCAATCCTAGATATTACAAGACAATTAAAAGATAAAGAAGTAAAAAGTATATATATAATTACTGCTTTTGCTTTATTCACTTCAGGAATTGAATCATTTAAAAAGGCACTAAAAGAAAAGGAATTTACAAAAGTCTATACTACAAATCTTTCTTACATTCCTGAAGAATATAAAAAGGAAGATTGGATTCAAATTGTAGATTGTTCTTTAATACTAGCCAAAATAATTGATTCAATTAATAAAAATAATCCAATTTCAGAATTATTAGATGATAAAAAAGATATAGCAGAATATATTCAGCAGCAGAAATTAACTCTTAAAAGAAATTAATTTAAAAACTTATTAACTAAACTTTTATTATTATATAAATTGATTCCGTCTTTAATTAATTTAATTTCAAATTTTTTATCTCTTATAATTTCTCCATCAATGTTACAAATTAATTCAGTATCAGACTCTATGGATATTTTATTATCAATTATCTTATTTACATGTATTGAATTTTCATGAGTTCCAGCTTTTAATTTACCAACTAATTTCAAAATTTTCAATTTTGAAATTTTTTTAACATAATATATATCAAAATAGCCATCTTTAACTGAAGCATAGGGCGCTATATGAAAACCTCCGCCATAAAAATTCCCGTTGCATATTGTTAAGATAGTGAATTTTCCTTCTTCTTTAATTTTATCAGTCTTAAATTCAAAGTAATTTTGCTTATTTTAAAAACGTATATATTAAGCTAAATATATATACTAAAGAAGAAGGAACCTTAAGCTTCTTCATTAATAATACATTTTTTGCAGTCTCAGCATCTATTCCAAAAGAAGTTACATTCAAAAAATAAGTATCATTTACTTTTCCAATATCTGTTTTTATATATTCTTCACTGGTATCTTCTAAAACTCTGTAAAAATCATTTCCACTTCCAGCAGGAACTATTCCTAATAAATTTTTTGTTCCAACTACTCCATTCAACACTTCAAGTAAGGTACCATCTCCACCTACACTAAAAATAATATTATTTTCATTTTTATATTTTAGTGCAATTTCAGTTGCTTCTTTTGGATAAGAAGTATAATGTATATCATAATTCAATTTCAATTCATTGCATACTTCTACAATCTTCTTTGATATCTTTAATGCCTTGCCTTTTCCTGAAGTAGGATTTACTATAAATATATAATGCATACTATACCTCTTTATTATCTAACAATAACTTTTCTATTTTTTGATATAGAAGTTTATTGGCACTTTCTAAATTCATATCATTAATACTGAATGGTTTTCCATATATAATTTTTAATTTATTTGAAAATATTTTAAAAGTATCTATAATTGCAAATGGAACTATTAAAGCATTTGTCTTCTTGGCAAATGATACCGCCCCATATTTAAATGGTAAAAGTAACAAATCTTTTGTTTTATTTCTTGTTCCTTCAGGAAATAAACCAATAGCAGCCTTGTTATTTAAATATTCTAAAGCTTTTGCTTTTGCTTTCTCATCTTTAATTTGTCTATCCACTGGAATACAGCCAACTGATTTAAAAAAATGTTTTTTAAAACCTGAAAATAATTCTTTCTTAGCTAAAAAATGAACCTGTCTTCTGGTAGAAATAACTACAAGTAAAGGATCAAAATTGTGCTTATGATTACCGCATAATATGATCGGACCTTTCTTTGGAATATAAGTTCTATTTATTATTTTTGGTCTATATAATAATTTGAAAATTGGAGACAATGCATATCTCATTAAATAATAAATTATTTTTGAATTATTTTTCATATTTTCCTCTTTTTTAAAAATTCAACTGCTTCTAAAACATTTTTACAATAATACCTCATATAATTATTAGTCTTATTTTCGGTACTGGTTTAATAAAGGATTTTATCTCGTTATCTCTTAACAGGAACAATAACATTATATAATATAAAAATTATTTTTTGAATATTTTTATTCAAACATATTACATATTTAAAATCGACAATCCAATAACTCCAACAATTATACCCAGGATGTTTATTAATGATAGTTTTTCTTTAAAAAATAAAGTTCCTATTACCGTTAAAACAATTAATATTGTTATATTAGTAATAATGTTGAAATATCCAATAGTCCACCCAGATTTAAATGCAAGAAAAAATCCCAGGTCAATTACAATCCCAGTTATACCGAAAAGAACAGCACGTTTTCCCATACTTTTATCAACTGTCCTATTTTTCCTTCTATTCTTAAAATAAAAAGGAAGAGAACATAATAAAGCCGCAATATTCATACAGCAAACAGCAACAGCAGGATTAACTTCATTTGGTATAATATCCTGAAATAAAGTATATAAAACATTAGCAATTATAACCAAACTAATTGAAAAATAATACAATGTAATTACCTTCTTCCTTTATGTTTTTGATTTTTGTAACTCATTAGAAATAAAGAAATGATACACAACGCTACTCCCATAAGTTTGGTGTTAGATATAGTATCATTAAATAACAAAACTCCAATTACTAGTAAAATCAGAAAGACAAAAATTGAATAGGTTATATTTAAACTACTTACCTTCCAGCCAACATTATATGAAATTATTAATCCATAATCGGAAAACATACCAGCGACACCAACTAAAAAACTAAATATGTTTACATCAGATAGTATATGCTTAAAATCATAGCCACTTATGATTAAGTAAGTCAATAAGATAATAAGTGTTGATGAATACACCATTATTAAGTATTTAAAATGATTGCCTTTATTAGGTACTTGCTATTCCAATAAATCGTAAGATATACCTCCAACAATGACTAACAGCAATGATACAAGCAGCATATTATCACCTCAATATCATTCTATTATTAGTTTACTATATCTAATGTACGTTAGCAAGCAG
The DNA here is from genome assembly GCA_964555585.1 of uncultured Muribaculaceae bacterium. Lineage (GTDB taxonomy): Bacteria > Bacillota_I > Bacilli_A > RF39 > UBA660 > CAZKSN01. The sequence continues at coordinate 136,013 of CAZKSN010000001.1, forward strand.
CTTTATACTATAAACCATTATTTTATAAATAAAATAGATTGCTTATTTCTTGAATAACAATCTATTTCTAATGTTCTCTCTTATAATCATTATGATTATGAAGAGGTTCAACTTGTTCATATTTGGTGCAGGTAGAGGGACTCGAACCCTTACAGATTTCTCCACTAGATTCTGATTCTAGCACGTCTACCAATTCCGCCATACCTGCAAAATAGTTTGTGTTTTTTCACTATTAAATTATAACATAAAACTCATTTAAAATTAAGCGATTAATTTTTTTGTTTTTTAGTAAGCTTTATAGTAGTAATATCCTTGGCACACATTAAATCTATCGCTCCAAATATAATATTAGGTTGACACCATTTTGTTATACCTTCACTAATTATTAATTTTCCATTAAAAATATTATGGATACCTCGACATTTATCATATTTTCTTAAAGCGGATTCTTTTAATGTATCTCCCTCACTAGCCATTACTCCCCAATTATTGCGTACTATTTTTAATTTTTGTAAATATTTAGGTATTAAACCTCCATGAGTATGACCACAAACAAATAAATCTAGAGAAGTTAAAAATTGAATTAAATCTGCTAAATCTTTCTTATTATCATAGTTATTAGTATATTCTTCCAATAAGAATAACAGCTCCGGTGAATGAACTATTAACATATTATAATGATTAGAATTGATTTTCTCTTTATTTTTACAATTTTCAATGGTATTTATTAAATAACTAATCCAATTATCTTTATATTTTATATAATAAGCTGGAAAAGGAGGATTAATTCCTATTAAATCAAGTTCCATTAAATGAATAGTTTCATCTTCTAGTAAGTGAAAATTTATTTTTTTCTCTAAAGAATGAAAATAATCTAGAGTATTGTTAGTATCTAGAATCTTTCCATTTTTTAAATCATGATTACCCAAAGTTGCATAAATAGGAGCAATCTTTGCTAATTCAGTTAATAAAAAATCAAGTTTAGCTTTAGTTTTAAGACATAATATATCATCGGCAGTATAAATGAAATCTCCTGGAACAATAATATAATCTGGTTTTATATTTCTAACTCTAGCAATAAGATTTTTCCAAATATGTAAATTAGAGTATTTGGTGTTATGAATGTCTGCTATTATACATATAGCATAATCTTGATTTATTTTAGAACTTTCTATATTAATAGTTTGATTATATATTTTAATAGCGTTTCACTTCCTTATGAATATATGCTATCATAACTGCTATATTTTTTCAAACTAGAAAAAAACTAGTAATACCTTATTGTCTTTAATTCAATATAAAAATAGAGCGCTACTTTCTTTAAGTAACAATCTACTTCTAACTTCTATATTTTGAATACCACTTTCTTACAAACTCCAATAATTCAGTTTTTTAATTCTGTCTCTAT
>CAZKSN010000001.1:137430-140371 GCA_964555585.1 uncultured Muribaculaceae bacterium
CAAAGGGTATAAATTTATCATATTTGGTGCGAGAGAAGGGACTTGAACCCTCATGATATCACTATCGCTGGATTTTGAGTCCAGTGCGTCTACCGTTCCGCCACTCTCGCATAAAGAATTATTCTTCTCTATATATTGAAGTGTATAATTCCTTCTCTTCAATGGTTATTTCTTTTATATCATCAAGTATTGGTAAATCAGCTTTAGTTGCAAGTCCAAAATAATCTAAAAATTCATTTGTTGTTTTATATAAATTTGGTCTTCCAATCGTATCTGCTTTTCCTGCTTCCTTTATTAATCCAAATGCAACAAGTTTTCTGATAATCTGTGAACTGTTAACTCCTCTTATTTCATCTATCTTAATTCTTGTTATTGGTTCATTATATGCAATTATTGCTAATGTTTCTAAGGCAGCATTACTTAATGAATATGTTTTTGTTTCTAATAATAATTTTTCATAATATTCCTTGTGTTCACTTTTTGTAGTTAACTTGAATTTGTTTCCTAAAAAAGATATTCTAATTCCCCTATCTTCTTTTTCATAATCTTTTTGTAAAGCGGAAAGATTTTCTTTAACTTCAGCTTCATTTGAATTCAAAACTTCAGTTAATTCTTTTAAAGTTATTCCTTCATCTCCAACTACAAATAATATTCCTTCTATAATTCCTTTAAACTTCATATCTAAACTCTTTCTATATAGATCTCATCAAAATTATTATCTTGTTTTAATATAATTTCATTTCTTTTACTCATCTCCAATATTGATAAAAATGTTACTATTACGTAAGGTTTGGTCAATTCTTCAAACAGAGAAACAAAAGAAACTTTATTATGTTTTTTTAAAACATCTCTTATTTTATCAATTCTTTCGTTAACTGACAACTCTTTTTTTGTTATTTTAGTATTTAAAGGTTTTAAATATTCCTGTTTATCCAATATTTTCTTGAATGCTTCAAGTAAATCAAAAACAGATATTTCATTATTATTTATTAATTTATTATCAGAGAAACTATTAAAAGACTCAGGCACTTTAGTGAAATACTGCTTTCTATTTTCTTCCAATTCTTTAAATTTTATTGAATTATCTTTATATTTTTTATATTCCAGTAATCTTCTCTTTAATTCATCTTCCGGATTTTCAATATAGTCACTTTCTTCTTCGAGAATTTGCTTTGGAAGTAGATATCTGCTTTTCATTTCAATCAATTCAGCTGCCATAACCAGATATTCACTCGCTATATCAAGATTTAAATCTTCCATATCTTTTATGTATTTTAAATACTGAACTGTAATATCCACTAGTTTAATTTCATAAATATCCATTTTAGATTGTTTTATAAGGTGTAATAATAGATCCAAAGGACCCTCAAATTCATTTATTAAAAATTTCTGCATTAATTACATTCCCAGCCTAAAGAATTTTCTTTATTTTTTATTTCATATTTAATAGTGCCTTCCTCATATAAAGGTGAAAATTCACTATTTAATAAATCTAATGTAGAAAAATCAACAATATAAGATAAAACAAGTTCATCCTTTTCTATATTTTGAACATTGGTACTGGAAATTAAGTTATATTCTGCTGTTAATTCTTGTTTATATTCTAAGAGTTTTTCACTCTCTTCTTCCTTTGAATATAATATATTTTTTTCTACTTCATATTTTGTCAGTTGATCTAGTTTAAAATAATATTTAACACTATAATATAAATTTATATCTTCAACTGTTTTATCATAAATACATTCCATTGAAGTTTCGGTGGCATCAGTTAATGAATTATCATTTATAACTTCTACTTTTGCATATTTTGAATTGCTGTATATTTCAGCTGGAAGTGAGAGTTTATATACATCCACAGAATTAGAAATTATTTTTTCACTGCTAAATTTACTTCTATATATCAGTTCTTCAGATGAACTATACAAAGAAATATAAATACCTAAATCTTCTACATTTGATATACTTTTATTTGAAATATAATTGAAATTCAGAATATTATCTGACTTCTTTGAAAAATTATAATATTTAATATCTGAAACTGTCATAAAGCTATCTTCACCTATTATTATTTTTCCATTGTATAAATTGAATTCCGAATCTTCATCGTCGTTACCGTCATAATAACTAGCTGTATCAACATTTTTTATAAATGAATCAACGTATGGTAAGAACATGATAAAAAGCCCTACAATAAGAAAAATCACCAGTATTATCCCAATATTACTTTTTTCTTTTTTTTGAGGTATCTCTGAAGTATTATCAGTATTTAAATCCACTACCTCTATATTGTTTTCAAAATTATTTTGAGATGTATCATTAGCATTATTATCCTGATTCATTTAATTCACCTCTTATTATTTATTTTTCTTCTAAAATTATATCAAAAAAAAAAGGAAAAGTATACTTTTTCTTAATTTTTAGGTTTAAATAGGATCGTTACTAAAAATGAGATTATTATAGTTATTGTCAAACCTCCGGATGCTCCAGCCAATATATTTTTTATCAGTTCAGTAAAACCTCCTCTTAAATATCCTTCATAAGCCGCATCTACTAGAAGGTATCCAAAATTAGTTATTGGAATAGATGCTCCTGCTCCTGCCCACTCTATAAATACCTGATAAATGCCAAATCCCGCCAGAATACTTCCTGCTATAACTAATATCGTATTTAAATGTCCTGGAGTAAGTTTGGTATTATCTAGAATTATTTGTCCAATTAAACATACTATACCTGAAAATAGAAAAGCATTTAAATATATCATTATTTTACCTCCACACTTATCGCATGAGCTATGGCCGGCATTCCTTTATTTAAATTCGTACTTAATACAGAATGCAAGGATCCAGTCGCGATTACTAATATTTTTTTATATTTCTTGCTTTCAATAATTTTATTAAACAATATTATAGGTAAACATATCGGTCCACTTGCACCCGCAAAT
>CAZKSN010000001.1:140381-200414 GCA_964555585.1 uncultured Muribaculaceae bacterium
CGCATCATTTATTTTTTTAAATTTTATTTTGTATTCTCTTTCACAGTATTCTTTCATTATTTCCAATCCATATACACCTAAATCTCCAGTTAAAATCAAATCATAATAATCAATTTCTCTTTTCAATGAAGTAAGATGTTCATATAGCACATCAGCAGCTGCAGGAGCCATTGCAGATCCCATATCATTTGGATCCTTATGATTTAAATTTATCACTTTTCCAATAGTGGCTGATTCTATTTTAATATTTCCCTCCGTTTTACTTAAATAACCGCTAACTGCACCTGTAGTTGAAAAGCTATTAACTTTTTTTCTAACTGCACCATATTCAATAGGATATCTGAATTGTTTTTCATTAACCAAGTTGTGTGAACTTGTTGTTATTATAGAATTTTTAATAAAATTTTTATCGATAAGACAGGCTGCTATAATGAGTGATTCAAAAAAACTTGCACAGGCACTAAAAACTCCTAAAAAAGGTATGTCATAATTATAAGCATTGAAGCAAGATGAAAATAATTGACTGTTTAGATCACCCGCAATCAATAAATCAATATTTGACTGTTTTTTATTAATCTTATGCAGTAAACCTTCTATAGAAATATCTTGAAACCAGCTCTCAGTTTCCTCCAATGATAAGTTATTATAATAATAGTTATTAAAAACATAATCCACTTTATCCTTTATTACAGGATTTTTTTCTGTTTTTCCAATCATACTAAAATAATCATTTATATAAACATTTTTAAATAAATAAGTTCTCATGATAAAACTCCTTTAATTAAGGCAACAATAAATGAAAAGAAAATTCCATATAAAATAATACATCCCGTTAATTTAAAAAAATTGGAACCTATACCTCTTATAAATCCTTCTCTTCTGTAATCCATTGCCGCACTTGTGATTGCGTGAGAAAAACCAGTGGTTGGAACTAATAATCCTGCTTTTGCATAACTGGCCATTTTATCAAAAATTCCTAAACCCGTTAATACTGATGCAATAATTACTAATACGATCATAGTATACATGTAAGAATCTCTTATCGGTAGATTCAGACAATAATGAAAAAAATCAGATATTAATTGTCCTATTAAACCCATTAATCCACCAATAACAAATGCAATAAGTGAATTTTTAATCTTATTTTCTTTAGGTAATTTTTGCTTAACCAATTTCTTATACTCTTTTTCAGTCAAAATGCTCACCTAATTTTATTATGTGAACATTTTTTATTTTAATACAATTAATTAGCTATTTTTTCTTTTATTCTGGTCAAGATATTTTTCTCATTTCTTGAAATTTGTACTTGTGACATTCCTAGGTAACTGGCAGTTTCACTTTGAGTATAATCTTTGTAATAGCGACATTTTATAATTTCTCTATCAATGGAATTCAATTTAGCCAGTTCATTTCTCAAACTTATTATATTATCTAAATTATCTCTGCCATCTTCACCTATTATTTCATGAAAAGAATTATTGTTAATTTCATTATCTAGGCTTAATGTTGCTTCGCTGGCTATTATTGCATTATATAAAACGTCTTCTGGTACATTCATAAATTCTGAAATTTCATAAAATGAAGGTAGTCTGCTTTCCTTTTGTGCCAAATACTCAAGAGTTTTTTGATAACTTTTATATAATTTTAAAGTTTCACTATTTATTCTCATATTTCTGTCATTTTTAACAAATTCCAATATTTCTCCTAAAATATAAGAATACGCATATGTAGTAAATTTAGCTTCAGATTGAGTATTATAATTTTTGTATGCCTTAATTACTCCAATTACTCCAACTTGGTACAAATCTTCTATATCATAGTAATAACTATATTTACTGGCTATTTTATATATAATTTTTTTAGTGTCATTTATATGTTTTATAAGATTTTCATTCATATTTTGAACACCCCTATAGCGGTTAATTCATTATTAGTCTGATAATAGTAGTCTTTTAATTCAGTGTTGTAAACTGCTTCTTCTAACTCTTTGTTATTTATATTGCATATACTTATTCTTCCTTTAAATGAATTAATTATATTATTTAGATCATATAAGCTTTCTATTCCTTTTTGATCAATAGAGTTTAATTTTTCAAAGTTTAAAACAACATATTTAAATTCATGTTTTAAAATTATTGGAAAAATTTCATTTCTAAACTTATAGTTATTTAATTTTGTTAAAGATCCATTTAACCTGACAAATAATATTCCTTTTTTAAATTCCATCTCTATTTTAATCATATTTTCTCCTACCTACCTAATATAGATTAATATTTTTTATAATTATACAGATTCGACAAATATAGAAGATTAATTCGTTCGACTTTTTTTCCTAATATTGATAATAAATTTACAAATTAATAATAAAAAAATTATTATTATACTTATAATTACAAAATTTTTTACATTTTTTATATTTTTATCATTACTGACATGAGATTCAATTACTTTTATTTTATTAGTAATTATTTCCTTGTTTTCAGCTTCAATATCCTGAATACTTTTTACTTCTTTACTTATTTTTTCATAACCATTGTTTGAACTTTTCTTTTCTTTATCAGGTTTTATATTGTTTGCTTTTTCAGAATCAATTATTTTATATCTATAAAATAATTTACTTTGAGATTCATCTTTTATATAGTCGTCAACAAAATCATAATAGTCTTCTAGATATTCTCTTTCTATGTCAAAATATTTAAACATTTTAAATCTATATCTATAACTTACATCTTCAAAATGTGTCTGAGCAGCCCATGACTCATCTTTCATTATCATCATTCTGCATTTATTTACCCAACATTTACTGGTAGTTTCAACAATCAAATCTTTTACACTTATAGCATGGTTATCAATTAAAAAGGAAAATGTGAAATAATCGTTATATTCTTTTCTACTTGTAGTATATAAATATATGTATATTTCATTTAAATTATATTCTCCGTTTAGGTTTAAAAGTATATAAGTCTCAGGAGTAATCTCAATGGCGTCTTGACTTATTGAGTAATCATTTAATTTTTCAATATTACCTTCATAAACACAATTTTCTGATATTGTAAAAGGAATTATTTCATCCGTGTTAACATCATAAATTACTATTTCTGAAATAATATGTGAATCACTAAAACAAAAATCCTTTAATTCTATTTGATTGAAAGAATAGGAATTATAATCTACTTCAGTTATTATTTTTTCTATTTCATGGTAACTTGTATCTTCAGGAAAAGTACTGGAAAGAAAATACTCTGAATATATATAATCATTCATATCAGTATACTCTTGCAGATTGGTTCCATATTTTAAGTATTCTTCATTTGTTATCTTGTTTGTATACCATTTATATCTTATATCACTTTCAATTATAATATTTTCGTAACTGGGAAAAATATCACTCCATTCGGAAAATTCTTCTACTGCCTTAAGCTTAATTGGAACAACTAGTAAAATTAAAATAAAATATTTTAAAAGTCTAATAATTACATCTCCTCTCTAATATAATTATTACTTTTAAAATATAAATCTCTTTTATAAAATAAAAAAAGTATATTTTTCTATACTTTTTTTACAATAAACCTGTTTCCTTTGCGTAAGGTATTAAATAATTTTTTAATGATGAAGATAAACAATTATCATCTTCATTTAAAGAATACCATTTATGTTCTAATATTTCAAAGTTTGGTTTTAATTCCACATCTACTTTTTTATTAGATACATATATATGAATTTGTATTAATAAATTTGGATCTGAATCTGCAGGTTCTATAAAGGATAATACTTCTCTTAAATCCTTTTCCTCCACTTCAAAACTATTTCCAATCTCTTCTTTTATTTCTCTAATGGCCGCTTGTACATTTGTTTCTTCATCTTCAACCATACCACCTATTAAGGTATATTGTCCTTGATTAATGGATCTTATAGATTGTACAACCAATATTTTTCCATCATTGATAAAAGCCGTTCCTACAACCTGTTTTACTTTAGTTTTCATAAATACTCCTAATAAATTTTTCCATTTAAATATTTTTCAATACATTTTCTACTAGGTTCATAAATATTCTTTGGTAAATTTTTAAAATCAAACCATTCCCATTTTATTATTTCATCCGGTTCCATTGTTTTTACTTCTCCTTCATACTCAGTTGCTATTAAACCTACAGTTACATAATGAACATTTGGTGCATAATCATCCTGAACACAAAAGACCTCTATTTTTTTTATATCCAAATCTGTTTCCTCTTTTGTTTCTCTTATACCTGCTTCCAGCAGATTCTCATCAAAGTCAAATTTTCCACCCGGCATTGTCCAGGTACCCTGACCTTCCAAATCACTTGAAGCTTTCTCTTTATCTTCATTTCTTAAACCTAATAATATCTTGTTATCTTTTAAAACGATAACTCCTACTCCTACACCTGTTTTCATAAAATACTCCTATTTTAATATATCACTATAAAGCTTATTTTTCAAATAAATCAATTAAACTTTTATATCTGTTTACAAGTTCTTTATTACACTTATCATATATAAAATTATAAATTTCTCTATAAAACCATTTCATATTTTCTGAATGTCTGCTGATAATAGAAGGATCTATCTCATAATCAAATAATAAATTATGCAATTTATCAGCACATTCTACATTAAGTACATTTACATCACATTTCTTCAATCTTTCTAAAAATTCTTTTTTTCTTTCAATATAATCCTTAATTCCTTGATTTTCTGTAAGATTCATCACATTATTTGCAATTGTTTCTCCGAATTCTTTTTTAATGTCTTCGTAGCCATAAGCAGTATCCTCAATTACATCATGAAGTATTCCGGAAATCACTATATCCTCCGGCATATCAATAGATTTTAACATCATTCCGACAGTAATTGGATGAATAGCAAAATCTATGTTTTCATTTTTTCTTTTTTGATTTATATGGGCTTTAAAACAAAAATGAATTGCTCTTTCTACATTATTATACATATTTCCTCCTATAATATTTTTTAATTATAGCATAAAAAAAGAGTATTTATACTCTTTATTATAATTTTAATTATTATAATGCTTATCTTATCATATTTATATTTCCACTTATAATATCTCTGAAATTATTATACATTGTTCTAAAAAAACTTGCCTTCTCAACTTTTTCTTTAACAACTAAGTCATATTTCAAACTTTTATTTTTATAGTTTAAAGTTAATGTTCCTATCTTATCTCCAATATCTAGCGGAGCTTTTACTTTATCCAAGTTTTTTTCAATTTTATAATTTATTTCTTCAGTATTTTTATCCACTAATATATTTACATTTTCCTTTACATAATAATTAACATTTTTATTTCTACTTTTATCTACAAATATACTTCCTAGTTTTTGATTTGAATTTACAATTGTTTTTATATTATACATACTATATCCATATTCCATCATTTTGATAACATCAATACTTCTGTTTTCTTTTGTATCAGCACCCATTACAACTGCAATCAAACGCATTCCGTTTTTTTCCATAGTTGCAGTTAAACAGTATTGAGCATCATCGGTAAAACCTGTTTTCAAACCATCCATGCCCTTATAAAATCTAACTAAAGAATTTGTATTTACCAACCAGTGATTTTTACCGCTTACATTTATATATTCTTCATATGTACTTGTTATTTTCAATACTTCTTTGTATTTAACTAATTCTTTTGCCATTAATGCCAGATCATATGCTGTTGTATAGTGATTTGCCTCATCCAATCCATGAGAATTTTTAAAATTTGTGTTTTTTGCGCCTAATTCCAAAGCTCTTTTATTCATCATATTCACAAAATTATCTTCTGTTCCACCAATATATTCTGCCATAGCAACCGCGGCATCATTGGCGGAAGCTATGCCTATTCCCTTTAACAAATCACTAACTTGCACTTTAGTGTTGGCTTCAATAAAAATCTGAGTGCCGCCCATACCTGAAGCATTAGAGCTTATTAACACTTCATCATTTATATTTATTTTATTTTTTTCCAAAGCTTCCATCGCCAAGAGTAAAGTCATAATTTTAGTCATTGAGGCAGGACTCAATTTTTCATGAGAATTTTTTTCAAATAGAATACCGCCAGTACTGGCTTCTATTAATATTGCACTTTTAGAATGTTCTGCAAATTCAGTTGCATTTAAATTTATTATATTAATTAGAAAACAAAATATAAAAAATAAAACTAACTTTTTCAATGTACTCACCTACTGAATTTTATGAATATATTTAAAAGTTATACATTAAATATAAAATACTTTATATAAAAATTATAAAAAATGAATAATATTGAATAATATAAATGGAGCGAATATGAAAAAAATAATACTTATTTTATTAATAATTGTTTTATTTTATTTTTATGGTATACCGTTTTTAAATGAAAGATATGAGACAACCAACAAATTAAAGGAATTAGGCTATTCAAATGAAGAAATAGAATTTATTAATGAAAAGTTAAATGAGGAAGAAATAGAAGAACTGGAAAACATGGAAAAAAATAAAGAATTGCTAAAGTTTATTAAAGTTGAATATTTTAAGTATGAATATCTAGAAAGATATACTAAATACGCTAATGATAATAATTTAGATAATGAAAAAATAGTGATGTATGTAAATATTGGACTGGATAGAGAATTTTATACAAATACAAATGTAGTGTCCAATCCTAATGATAAATTGGTTTTAGTAAATAAATACAATTCTCTGCCGGATAATTTTGAAGCAAAGAATATAACTAAATTCAGCAGTGACTATAGTTATAATGGTCAAAAAATGGAAAAGACTGCGGCTGAAAATATTATGGCACTGATAAATGATGCCAGAAAAAAAGGATATACACTATTAATAGTATCAGGATATAGAACTGAAGAATATCAAAGAAACTTATATGAAAATTCCATCAATCAAAATGGCAAGGAACATGCAGATAAGTATTCAGCAAGACCGGGACACTCTGAGCATCAGACCGGACTTGCAGTAGATATTTCAAATAAAGCAGGAGTATTGGATGGATTTGAACAGTATGATGTATATGACTGGGTAATAGAGAATGCACATAAATACGGTTTTATTGAAAGATATCCTAAAGGAAAAGAATTCATTACTGGTTATAGTTACGAACCGTGGCACTACAGATTTGTAGGAGTTGAAGCTGCCACTGTGATACATGATGAAAATATTACACTTGAGGAATATGCTGTAAAGTATTTAAATTACTAAGCTACTCTGTTTTTTCTTGTGAATAGAATTTTAATTTGAATGAAAACAATTAGTATATTTGAAAGCACTATTATTAAAATAGTAATAATATTGTCTTTTTTAGTAAAATCATTGGTTTCAATTACTTCCTTGTCTTCCTTAAAAGTAGAAATAACTTTATTTACTTTAATCGTATAAATATTAGTGGTTTTTTCATCTTTACTCGTAACAGTTATAGTAATTACGTTCTGTTCTTTAAGTAAATTTGAATTTCCTATCAACTTAACATCTGAATATTCACTTTTAAGCTCATAATTTATTTCTAAATCAGTTTCTTCTTTACTTATGTTAATTAGATATTCATATTTATTTTCATCAAAATCTATATCATGTCCAGTTATTTCCAAATTTGTTAAAGTGGCACTTTCATAATCATAAATTTCATTATATCCCCTATAAACATATATCTGATAATTTTCAAAGGTATCATCAAGCTTATATACTTTTATTTCTAGTTTATTAATTCCTAATTCCAGATTTATCTTTCCTATTCCTTCAACATAATCATCAGTTTCTTCTTTTATATAATCAATATTTATAGAAGTTGTATTTTCAGCTACAAATACATTATACTTTCTTATATCTTTATTAAAATACGGTATTAGATATGATTCATTAACAATTATATTTGATATAGCTTTTAATTTTAAACTAAAAGAAAAGAAAGTAATTAATACTATCACAATATATTTTAATATATTTTTCATAGCTCCACTTCCTATTTTATTTTTTTAATTATTATGTTTTTTACTCTTTTTCTTTTATTTTCTATTTTAAAACAACTTATAAAATTATTATTTACATTTTCTATTATTTTATTATAAAAAATTGTTCCCAGTATTTCTCCCTTCATTACATAATCTCCAATAGACTTGTTTAATTTGATTCCAACAGCATAATCTATTAAATCTTCTTTATGTTTTCTTCCTGCTCCCAAAGCAGCTACAAGTTCACCTATTCCTAAAGCATCAATATCATTTATATAACCGCTTTTTTCACTAAGCACTATCAATTTACTTGCCTCATCTTTTACAGAACTGACATTTCCCTTCTGGGTTTTTATCCATTCATAAAATTTATCTCTTGCTTTTCCGGTATTTAAAGTTTTAATAACCAACTTTTTAGCAGAATAGAAGCTAATGTTTTTTCCTAAACTAACCATGTTTGAAGAGATATTAACCACTAATTCTCTCAATCTCTTATCAAAGTTTCCATTAAAGAAATCAATTACCTCCTTAACTTCCAGTGAATTTCCAACAGAAGTTCCCAATGGATAATTCATATCTGTTAGAATGCATACTACTTTTCTATTATATTCCTTTCCTAATTTTATCATTATTTTTGATAGTTCAACTGCAGCCTTTATATTCTTCATAAAAGCGCCTTTTCCCACTTTTAAATCAATAACTATATTTGGAGCTCCGCTGGCTATTTTCTTGCTCATTATAGAACTTGCTATCAAGGGAATAGAATTTACAGCACCTATTTCATCCCTGAGAGCATATATTTTTTTATCTGCAAGTGCAACAGTTTCACTCTGACTTATTACTGAAATTCCTATTTTATTCACATTGTCAAAAAATTCTTCACTGCTTAAACTTACATTATAACCAGCTATACTTTCAAGTTTATCAATCGTACCTCCAGTAAAGCCTAAACTTCTACCACTCATTTTTGCAACCGCTATTCCTAAAGAAGCTACAATTGGACCTACAATAAGTGTGGTTTTATCTCCAATACCTCCGGTTGAGTGCTTATCTACTACAGGTATTTTTATTTGAGATAAATCAATTTTATTGCCGCTATTAATCATAATATCAGTTAGATAATAAATTTCTTTATAATTTAATCCTTTATTATAAACTGCAAATAAAAAATCACTCATTTCTTTATCAGAAATATTCTTATTTACGTAGTTCATAACCGCATATTCAATTTCTTTATAATTTAACTCTTCCTTATTATTTTTCTTTTCAATTATTTCACTTATCTTCATATTATCACTCTATAGTAATTATAACATACTAAAATAAATAAAAAATAGAAATATTATTTCTATTTTATTTTTTTACTTAACAATTCCACTCCTCTTAAAGGATCTTCAAGTAATACTTCTGAAAGAAATCTATCTTTTCTTAAAAGTTCTACAAACTTTACCTCTTCATTTGTCATTTTTACACTGGATTTATTACCTTTAACACTTACTAACTTGTCACTACCTATTAAATAATCTGCACTTACTCCAAAAAATTCCATTAAATCAATTAAATTTTCAATAGTTGGGGTCCTCGTACCTTTTTCATAACAGCATATGCTGGCTTTAGTAACACCAAGTATGTTTCCTAATTCTTCTTGAGTTATATTTTTGTTTTTTCTTAATTCTTTTAAACGATCGCCTTTAATCATAATTAACCTTTCTTTAATTTTTTATAAGAAAATTATATATGAAAAACTGATGCAATATTAAATTGTTAACTTATAATTAATATTGTTGTATCTAATGAAAATTACTATAATAAATTAATTATGATATAATATAAACAAAAAGGAAGGATTTCTATGAACGAAATATCAGAGGAAATTAAAATATGCTCTGCTTTAATTAACAAAGAATTTTATATTAATGATTTAGAAGGATTGTTTGATGCTACTAAAAAACACATAAAAGAGGGAACTTTCAAAAATATCACTAAAATCAAAAATATAAATCCGTTTATATATACTGATATAAAAAATGATAAAAAATTAAACAGAAAAGCTTTTATTGAAAGCATATTAAACTGTATTAATTATTTTGAAACTGAAAAAAAAGCTATTTTATCTGAGGAATTGTACTCTATTAAGAGTAGTTATTATGATAACAGTTTTGGTCAGCTTAATGATCCTATTGAAAGAAGCTGTTCTGAATACTTTGTAAATTATGCAAAGATATCGTACAAAGAAAAAGAAGTCTTTTGGCTATCAACTCATAATAAAAGCATATACAACAGTACTTATTCTACATATTTAAGCGAAACAAATGAGCATGAAGAAATAAAAGATATGGATGATTTTATAAATGTATATGATTTATTTGTCATGCACTCTTTTGATACTTTAAGAGAAATATTTAATTATTTTCCTTTAATGGAAAATGCTATGATGAATTTTGTTATTGAAAATAAAAGAGCCGTAACTGAAAAAGATATTACAAAAATATTAGCTAAATATATTAAAATATATAAAAAAGAGGATGAAAATATTAAGGAAATATATAAAAGAATAATATTAAATGAAGATTTTTCATTGGTAAGAATAAAAAATCAAATAAAAGGATAGTTATGGATACAGCTTTACTTAAATATATAAAAACTAATATCTTTCCACTGTATGAAAGGAACAATAAATCACATCAATTATGGCATATAAAAGGTGTTATTGAAAGAAGTTTGATAATTTCAAAAGACTTTAATGTTGATTTAAACATGGTTTATACGATAGCTGCTTTTCATGATATCGGTAATTATATAAGCAGAAAAAATCATGAAATAGAATCTGCAAAAATATTTATGAAGGATAAATACATAAAATCTTTTTTTACTTATTACAAAAGAAAAATTATAAAAGAGGCTATAGAGGATCACAGAGCATCTTTAAAGACAGAACATAGAAGTATTTATGGAAAAATAATAGCTACTGCAGACAGATTCAACAAGATAAATGATTTACTTAAAAGTATACACTTATTCACTTTGGAAAAAAATAAAGGTATAAGCTGGGATGAAGCTGTAGAAATATGCTATGAATATTTAGAAACAAAGTACGGAGAAAACGGTTATGCAAAAATTCCACTTAAACATAAATCTTATGATAAATTTTTCATTAGTATCAGAAAACTACTTAAAGATAAAGATATGTTAAGTAAAAAACTAAAAAATGTTGATTCTAAAATAAAAGAAGATACTATGTAGTATCTTTTATTTTTCATCCTTTTTGCATGAAGATAAAAATGTTACTTTTTCAGCAATCACTTCTGTTGTATATTTAGTTTCTCCTTCTGTTTCATATGTACTAGTTTGAATTCTTCCTTTTATTCCGATTAATGGTTTTTGGTGATACAAAAAAAGCCTTATAATATAAGACTTTGTCTAATCGCTAAATTGTAATTTGTATTACTCCCATTCAAAGGATTCTTTACCTGCACCTAATTCAAAATGATATTTAATCAGACCTTTATTTGCTCCTGTAAATATTCCATTATCTATTTCTATTTTTACTTTATTACCCTTGCCAACGATTCTATAATCTTGTTTATTAAGAGCTGTCGGAGCAAGTAATGATGCTAGGATTCCGTTTTTAAACCACTCAGGCATAGTTCCATCATAACTTGATACTTCTTCTAAAGTTTTGGATTTATGTGCTACACCATTATTTATTCCATATCCAATTGCTACTATTCCAATTACTTTTTTATTTGGAACATATTTTGATACTCCACGATTAAAAGTGCCACCAACATACCAAGTGTTTAATCCTAGTGTTTGTGCATATAACATTATATCAGCACTTGAATATCCTAGTTTTTCTGCTAAATCATCAGTATCGTTTCCTGCTAAAATAATATAATTTTTAACACCCTTTGCTAGTAATAATTTAATAATACTATTTACTGCTTTATCATTATCAAGCATCAATTTGATTGATAAATCATATTTTTTATTATTTTCTTCTATTCTTTCATTTAATTTTGATACCAAATCCTCTGGTATTTTCTTATCAACATATTTTCTTACCATATGTCTTTCTTTCATAGCTTCTTTAATAGTCATTGAACCACTCCTTTACAAATTACTATTTGTCTAACAATATAATTATATCACAATTTTTGCTTATATACTCATATAACTTATTACAGTAATTTTTTTAGGTCGCTTAGCTTTAACCTTATATTTATCAAAATATGTATAAAATATATCATCAGGATATAATTCAAATATCGAAGCTATTTTTACTGCCATCTTGTAATCTAGCTTTCGCTTACCATTCTCAATTTGAGAATAATAAGATGGACTAATCTTTAACATTTTTGCCATTTCTTTGCAAGTGTATTTATGATCTGTCCTACATCTCTTTAAAATCTTATACATCGCATCACCAAATATATAAATACACTATTTATTCACAAATAGCAAATGTCGATAAATTGTTAAAGTTCACATATATATCAAAGGTAGAATGCAATATATTTCCTTATATTGCATATGCTGAGACCAAATTCCAACTATATCACCTTTTTTACAATATTCACATGTACTTTCAGCAATACCATTCCAAAGAATACATTTAATAAAATCTGTATCATATGTTCCATCAATATTTTTAAATGTTCTTCCTACAGCAACAATGATTTGAGTTCTTTTCTTGCCATTTTCTGTTGTAATTATCTCCGGATCTTTTGTAAGCCTACCAACTATAACCGTTTGATTTAAAATATCACTCTCCTCCTTTCAGATGCAAACTATAACATACATAGAAATTTTTTTCCTTTCTACTTATTTAAAAAAATTCATAAATTTATATCATAAAATTTTATTTTTATTAATAAAAATAAAAATATGAAGTATTGTTACACTTCATAAATTTAAAATTAATACTTTTTAAGAAAAATTATATAAGCCCTCTTCATCCTTTAAAACTTTTATTAAATAATCTATTTCCTCATAGGTATTATAAAAATATAAACTTATTCTAACAGTATCAGAAATACCTAATTCATCTTTTAATAACTTTGCACAATGACTTCCACTTCTTACACATATACCTTTACTATTTAAATATAAGCCTAAATCACCTGAAAATATATTTTCAGCATTTATTAAAACTATGGAACTTTCACTTTTTTCGTTGTATATCTTTATATAAGATATTTCTTTTAACTTTTTAATCAAATAATTTTTTAAATATCTTTCATGTTTATTTATATTATCTATACCTATTCTATTTATATATTCAATAGCCTGTCTAAATGCGATAATACCGCTTAAGTTTTGAGTTCCAGCTTCAAATCTTAAAGGAATTTCTTCAAATAATAATTCTTTTTCAGTGAAAGACTTATTCATTCCTCCTCCTACTCTAGTTGGAAGCATCATTTTTAATAATTCATATTTTCCATACAGTATACCTACCCCAGTTGGTCCGCACATTTTATGTGCCGAAAAAGCTAAAAAATCACAGTCCATATCCACCACATTTATTTTCATATTAGGTACACTCTGAGCTCCATCTATTACAACATAAATATCATTTTTATGAGCAATATCAATAATAGACTTAACATCTCTAACATCTCCAATTACATTGGTAACATGAGCTAAACTTATTACCTTAGTCTTATTTGTTATAACTTTTAATAAATTATCTATTGTTATTTTATAATCTTCATCTAAATCAATGTATTTAATTACAATTTTTTTCTTTAAGGATAATATAAACCAGGGTAAAATATTAGATGAATGTTCACTCTTTGAAAGTATAATTTCATCACCTTCATTTAATATTCTTTCAAAAAAACCATTTACAATCATATTGAGAGAGTCAGTGGTATTTTGTGTGAAAATAATTTCTTCTTTTCTTCTGGCATTTATAAAATTCTTTACTGCTTCTCTAGTTTTATTGTATTCTTCATCTACTTTAAAACTAATATTATAATCTCCTCTATGAGAATTTGAACAATATTCCTCATAGTATTCTTTCATAGTATCTATAACACTTTTTGGTTTAAAAGTGGTCGCAGCATTATCAAAATAAACAATATTATTATTTAACATAGGAAAATCTTTTTCAAAATTCATATTAAAACACCTCTACTATTAATAATTTATGAGATGTTTTTAAAAGAAATAATTATAAAAACATATAAAAAAAAGATATTATTTACATATCTTTCTTTTGCTTTTTAAATTTAGTTCTTCATACAGTTTACTAGCCCTTATTTCTTTTTGTCCCTGATATTTTCCACTTTTATATAATTCAAAATCGCCTCTAATATCATGATAATAAATCTGAGCAACCTGTACATTAGGATAAATAACCACTGGTTCAACACATGATATTTCCAATGTCCATGTTCCATTAAATCCCACATCACCGAATCCAGCAGTAATATGTATAAAGATGCCCAGTCTGCCTAATGAACTTCTTCCCTCTATCATTGGAACAAATTTATCAGTAAAAGTAGTTTCAACAGTTCTTCCTAAATATAATTTATTTGGTTCTAACAACAATCCAGCTTCTGGAATTATTATTTTTTTCACTTCATTTTTCTTCTTCATGTCAATAGGACTATTTTTATATATCAGCAGTTCATTGTGTAAGGATAAATTATAGCTATTAGGATTTACCTTTGACTCATCATAAGGAATAATACTGATATGTTTATCTTTAATTTGTTTTTTTATTTCTAATCCTGATAAAATCATTTTTACCACCTAGAAAAAGTATATAATAAAAGCCATGGAATGTAAACATAATATTGATTTAAGACTAATATTCAAATATAATATGATTATAGGAGAATAACTATGGAATGTATTTTTTGTAAAATTATAGATAATGAAATAAACTCTTTTACTATTTTTGAAGATAATAATGTTAAGGTGATTTTAGAGATTCACCCTAAAAGTTTGGGAGAAATGTTAATAATTGCTAAGAAGCATATAAAAGATGTTAAGGAATTAGATGATGAAACTGCTGTTGCTTTAAATAATACAATTAAGAAAATGTATGAACTGCTAGAAAAAAAACTTAATATTGCAGGTTTAAGTATAATACAAAATAACGGCATAGCTGCAGAAATAAAACATTTTCATATTCATTTAATACCAAAATATAAAAAGAAGAACCTTATAAATAAAACAGAATTAAAAGAAGTATTCAATGTGTTAATCAGTTAATATTTAAGTATACAAAAAATTATACTTTTGATATAATAAAGGAAAAGAGGTAAAGAAAAAATGTTGAAAAATATTGATAAAAAAACACTGAAATTTATTGGAATAACTTTTGGAAGCTTAATATTGCTTATAATATTTATAGTCGTACTTGTTAATTTGACAATGAATAGATATAAGACTTATGAAGAAGTTGAAAATCTATTAAAAGATGCTGCTAAAGAATATTATAAAGATAATGTTAATGCACTTCCTACTGAAGCTGGACAAAATGTAACAATATCTGAAATAAAATTGGTAAATGCTGAACTTATAAAACCTTTAAGTGAACTACTTAAAGATGGAAATAAGTGTTCTGCAAACATTGTTGTTACAAAAACTGAAGATGATTATTCCTACAGAGCATATTTGAATTGTGGTGAAAAGTATACATCAATTGAACTTTATAAAGTAATAACTGATGAAAAGAACATAGTCACTGAGGATGCCGGTCTATACAAGGTTGATAATGAGTACATATTTAAAGGCGAAGCTAAAAATAATTATGTCACATTAAGTGATAAATTGTGGAGAATTATAAAAGTTGATTCAAATAATTATATAGCATTAATTAATCAGGACTTATCAATAAGATATAATTGGGATAATAGATATAATATTGATTTTGATGATTTCTCAGGAATTAACGATTTCAATTTAAGTAGAATAAAGGACAAATTAATCTCATTATATAACGAAGTTGAAATATTAAATGAGGCTGATAAAAGTTATTTAGTATCAAGACAATGGTGTATTGGAAAAAGAGCTATTAAAGAGACTAAATCAGAAGGAAATATAGAATGTTCCACTTTATCAGAAGAAAGCATGTTTTTCGGACTTATCACTCCTTATGAATACTTAAATGCCAGTTTAGATAAAAACTGTAACAAGTATGGAGATCGTTCTTGTGTAAATTATAATTATTTAAGTTTTCTTGAAGGAGATTATTGGACAATGATAAGAGTTGGAGATAATACAAGAGAAGTGTATACAATTGGATCATCTGAAGGAGTACAAAAATCTAGAGCAAGTTTTGAAAAAAAATTAGGAATCGTAATATATCTCAACAGTGAAGTTATGTTTAAAAGCGGTAATGGTACTAAAACAACTCCTTACAGCTTAAAATAAAAAATTAACAGTAATGTTAATTTTTTTTTATTTCTTAAACCATAATTCCTTAATATCAGTATTTGAACTTTCAGGTTCAGGATTAGGCATATCTATCTGGACATATTGAGGTAAATTAAATGCCGATCCAAATACCAAAGCAACTCCAGGTCTGGATGTTTTCAAATTTGCTATATCATCGTTACTTAAACTGTAACTAATATCTACAACAACTTCCAAATCCTTTGGGTGAAACAGTCTAAATATCAGAAAGTTTGCACACTGACTAATTGCAGTATTTGATAATTCACTGGGTCTTTGAGTAATAAGCCCTAATGTTACTCCATATTTTCTTCCTTCTTTTGTAATTCTATCAAATATATTATAACCAATTATATTAATATCATTATCATTTTGAACATATCTGTGAGCTTCTTCTAAAATTATTTGAATAGGATATTTACCTCTTGCTTCTTCCATAACAGCAAAATCAAAAAATATTTTAGAGTAAACCTTTGTAAGAACTCTTGCAAGTCTTTCATCTATGAAACTTAAATTGATATTTAAAATCTGAGCTTTTTCATTGGCTTTTGTTAAAAATAATTTCTTTACATAATCTTCCTTGGAAATATATTTATCATATTCAAAAAATTTTCCAACTTCACTATTTATTATAGAATCTAACCTTACTTTTAAAATATTATTCTTATCATATACTTTATCACTCTTTAAAATACCTTCACTAATTAAAGCAAACTCAAAGGCATTATATAAATCTTTAAGAGTATAAAATAAATTTTCTTTTCTATCCTTAACCTCAACATGCTTTGCATATTTTTCTAAGTATTCAACTACCAGCTGCATTGTATTAATTTTACCTGTCGCATCAATGCTTAAACACTGTCTTAAAGTTCTAATATATCCAGGCTGAATGATTTTTGATTCCAGATTTATATCCTTTGTATTGAATGCAGTCAACACTGCTATCATTTGATCTCTTATCTGTGTAGGAGTCTTTCCACTCGCCAATATATCCAGTAATGCCTTCGCAATAATGCTGTTCTTATGTTCTATCACTGTATCTTCTGTTTCAGTAAATAAATATACATACTTAAGAGCCTTCTCAAGTATTGGAATTTGAGTACGGTCTTCCACATTCAGTAACAATGCCAAATCATCCACTTCCAAAAAATAAGGTGGAACACATATAATATCATTATCCGAAAACTTCAGTTTTGTAGTTAGACTGTTTGTCTTAAAGAAGTGACTTTTATTTATTTCCTTAAATGCATTATGATACTCACCATAAACATCAAACAAAACTATATTTGCATTAACAGGCAGCTGCTGTTGTCTATAAAATAAATTTTGTAATATTCTCGCTACTGAAGAACTTTTTCCACTTCCGGTATTTCCGATTATTGCAAAGTGCTGAGAAAAAAAGTTATTTATATCCGCACTCACATTAAATCCATTATATTTTAAAGATTTACCTAAATACAGTGAATTTATATTTTCAGGATCCTGTTCCCCCAATAATAAAGGAACTTCTTGCTTATATATAAGTCTTATAACAGAATCTTTTGATGGTCTGTTTATTATTCCATTCTTAAAACTGTTTCCAATTATTTCTCCAATGAAATCAATTTTAAAATATTCCTCTGTTATTTCTTTAATTTCTCCAATTATTTTCTGTGTTTGAAATTCAAAAACCACATTAATTGCTAAAAAAGAAGATTCAACTTTTTTAGTTAAATTTTCAACTAATACATGTCCATTTGAAATAGAAAAAATTTTTCCAAACACACCAATCAACCTCTTATTATAATTTTATCATAATCAGTTAAATTTAACAATTGCTTTTAAAAAATAATTTATACCAAACTAAAAAAATATATATAGCCCATACTTTTTTATAATTATCTCTAACTCCAAAATGAGAATAGTCCAACAATTTATTGATTTTTTTATTATTAAAAAATATCAAAGAATGTTCACTGTTAAATTCTTTTTTGATTATATTGTAAACATAAGCTTTCTTTATCCATTCTCTTATTGGTACCGGAAAACCCTTTTTTTCTGCTTTATAATTATTGTTCACTTCATATGAATAAGCTTTTCTTAAAGCAATTTTAGTACTCTTCCTGTTTACTTTAGCATATTCAGGTAAAGTTTTAGCCACCTTATAAACTTCCAAATCTACAAAAGGCACTCTGAGTTCCACTCCATTTGCCATACTCATTCTATCAGCTTTTTGTAATATATCTTTTACAAACCAAAAGTTTAAATCTATTGCTTGCATTCTGGTTACCTTAGATTTATTTTTCATTTTTAAATATATATTTTTTATTAAATCCTTATTAGATGGATTATTATATCTTTTATTCAAAATACTGTTAACTTCAGAATCATTAAAAATTCTATTAACTCCGATATAATTATTTTCTAGCTTCTCTCCTCTTCTTATTAAAAAATTAATACCTTTTACATTAGGTAGCAATCTACATATTTTTGAAATGCAATTTCTTATTATAAAAGGTATTTTATCATAAAATTTTAACTCATTGTACATATTGTAACATCTATATCCACCAAACAATTCATCAGCACCTTCTCCGGATAATATCACCTTTACATATTTGGATGCCTGTTCTGACAGTAAATATAATGGAACTATTGATGGATCGGATACCGGCTCATCCATATAGTAATTGACAATATCAATGCATTTAAAATATTCCTTATAGCTTATTATTCTTCTATTATTCTTTATATTTAAAATGTCAGATAATTCTTTAGCTTTTTTACATTCATCATATTTTTTTTCGTTATAGCCAACAGTAAAGGTATTGTTTGGTTTACTTAAAGAAACTATATATGAGGAATCTATGCCTCCACTTAGGAAGGCTCCAACATCCACATCACTTATTTTATGCTTTTCTACAGATTCCTTTATAGCTTTATTTATTTTTTCAGCAAAAGCTTCAACAGTATTTAATTTCTCATCAAATTTATATCTAAAATATCTTTTTACTTTTAATTTATTATTCTTATAAATAAAATAGTGACCTGGTTCCAAAGAAAAAACGTTTTTAAAGAATGTTTCCTTAGTGGGAACAAAACCGAATGTCAGATAATTAGGCAATAAATCTTCATTAAATACTTTTTTGAAGTTTTTATTTGGAAAGAAAGCTTTTATTTCTGAAGCAAATAAGAAGTTTTTTTTACTGTGAAAATAATATAAGGGCTTTATTCCAAAAAAATCTCTGGCTCCAAATAATTCTTTTTTTTTCTTATCCCAAATTACAAATGTAAACATTCCTCTTATTTTTTTCAAGATATCTTTTCCATATAAATGAAAACCATTTAATAGCACTTCAGTATCACTTGAAGTCTTAAACTTATATCCCAAGGATTCCAGTTCTTTTTTTAATTCCAGATAATTATATATTTCACCATTATAGGATATAATAAAATTATCATCTGCCGATATCATAGGCTGATGACCATTTTTAACATCAATAATGGACAAGCGTAAATGGCCCAATGCAATTTCATTATCTATATAAATTCCACTGTCATCAGGTCCTCTGTGTTTTATTTTCTCCATCATTAATCTTAAAACTTTTTCTTTATTTTCACTTTTATCTAAAAAACCTACTATTCCACACATATTATCACTAATATTATTATTGGTAGACAGCAGGTTTTTTAATCAATTATTGTTTAAGAAAAATAATATTGAATAAAAATGATTTATTTTCAAAATCAGAATAGCAACTGCTCATCAAGAACTTTTCTTCCTGATAATCAAATAAATAAAAAAAAAGAGGAAATTCCTCTTATTTTAATAACCCCATCCGCTAAAAGCACCAAATATGATAGCTAATAGGATGAATAATATTAATATGATAAAGAAACTGTTTCCATAGTTTCCTCCGCTTCCACAGCAAGAAGTTACACATTGATTTCCACAGTTAGACATTACTCTACACCTCCTTAACTTTAGATGAATGCACCTAATATGATTACTAATAAAATGAATAATACTAAGGCAAATGCTGCTCCTGATATTCCATTATTGTTTTTGCACCCGCATCCTGTATTCATAAACATTCCTCCTTTTTTATCTTTCACTTGTATTGTACTCAAAATTCTAAATTGTGTGAGTGCTTATTATTGTATTTTTTTCATTTTTTTGATACTATTATCTAGAAGGAGAAATATATGACAAAGAAAATATTAATTTTATTGATTAGTGTATTATTACTATCAAGTTGCGGAAGCGTTAAATTAAGTGATGGTGAAAATGCAATCGTTACTTTTAAGGATGAAGAGGGAATAAGCGCTCAGGAACTTTATGAGGTTTTAAAGACAAATTATGGAGCATCACACTTAATAGCGATGATAGATACTTTTTTATTAGAAAAAGAGTTTGACAGTACTACAGATGAAAAAAAATATGTAAGTGATGTCGTTTCAACTGTTAAATCAAATGCAGAAAGTTATGAAATGGAATATTTGGATTACATAAAAAACTATTATGGAACTCAAACTGAAGCTGATTTTGAAGATTATATAGTTTTAAATTATAGAAGAAACTTATGGGCTTTGGAATATGCTAAAGAACAGGTGACTGATAAACAAATTGAAGATTACTATGAAGATTATGCTATCGGAGATATTGAAGCCAGACACATATTGATTACTGCTAATACAACAGATGATATGACTACTGATGAAAAGGAAGCTGCTGAAGAAACTGCCTACAATAAGGCAAAAGAAATTATTGAAAAATTAAATGATGGTGAAGATTTTAAAGATTTAGCAAAGGAATATTCAAAGGATCAATCAAATGCAAGTGATGGTGGTTATCTTGGATTCTTTAACAGAGGAGATATGGATGAAGATTTTGAAGCTGCTGCTATTAAATTAGAAGTGGGAAAATATTCTACTACTCCAGTTAAGTCAGCTTATGGATACCATATTATATACAAGATAAGTCAAAAAGATAAACCATCTTTAGAAGATGCCAAAGAGGATATCATTCAAACAATAGCAGAAGAAGCATTAACCAGTGATACTACCTTATATTCAACAGCCTTATTAGCCTTAAGAGAAAAATATGAAATGAACATTAAGGATAGTGAACTTAAATCAGGATATAACGTTATACTAAGCGGTGAATAAAAAACAGGAATCAAATTCCTGTTTTTTTTTATTTTATCATTTCATTTAAATATAACATATAAATATCTTTTTCATAACCTAAATAAAATAAATATTCAGATATTTTCAATTTTAATATATTATTTGGAAATTTCTTATTCAACTTTATTTTCTTCTCAATAATTTTTTTAATTTTATTAATCCATACTTCATCATCAATTGTATTTAGATAATCATCTATAATATATTCTTCTATATTAAATTTCAATAAATCATTCTTAATTCTGTATGGGCCATAGGAACTTAAATGTATTCTATCATTTACATAGGCTTTAACATATTTTTCATTATCAATAAAGTTCTCATCCTTTAATTTTTCCATTACCTTGTCTATTATCACTTCATCATAAGTTTTTCTTATTAAATATTCTCTTAATTCCTTTTCATTTCTCATTTTAACATCTATGTAATTTAAAGCTCTGTTATAAACCTCATAAAATAAGTTATCTTCCAATATATTTTCAAGCATTATTAAATCTATATCTTTTTTAGATAATAAACTGTATTTTATAATTACATCTTCATATAATACAATTTCTTCATCATCAAAATATACCTTATATTTTTCTTTACCTATTTTTTTAAATTTCACAATTTTCATAAATTACCTCTAAATAATAAAAAAGAATTATTCTTTGATCACGATTAATCCCTTTTCAATTTCTTCCATGCTTCTTCCAATTTCTTTTTTTGACTTATATTCTTCTTCTTTCATTTGAAAATGCTTATTATTTAACATTTCTTCTGCTCTTTTAGCTGCAATATAGACAAGTTTGTACTTTGAATTAACTATGTTAAGTAACTTATCAATAGAAGGATATATCATTTAATCACTCTCCTATCTTTACTATACTTTAAAAAAGCATAAGTGACAATAAATTAGACATTTGTTGACATTTATTTTACTAACTTTCTTATTCCATTAAGAATTTCCACCATAGCCCAGGTATCCTGCTTGCAGTAATCTATTAATGATTTCCTTGATTTTTGTATTTCTTCTTCACTCATATTTTCAAATTTAGAATATTCAACCAGAGCATCTGTTCCATTTTGAACTTCAAGATCACTGTATTTAAGATTTGAAAATAATGGCAGAGTCTTCTTTATGGAATAACTTCCACTCTGACTACTATTGTAATAATTTACTGTGCCTGAATCAGTTTCATTAAATCCGAGAAAATTATACAATTCCTTATTGTTTTCTATTATATATAATAAGTCTGTTGAATTGTCATATATCTTCATAAGTTCTTTTTTATATTCCGGAAAAATTTCACTTAAATGTTTTATAACACTTTTTTCAAAACTCACATTTTGAGCAAGCATCACTCCACCTGATTTAAAGTCAATATATTTTGTTAATGCTTTTACCAGTTCTAATCTTTCATCATTGGAAGTACTGGCCATAAAAACATAATTATCCTTTTCAAAGTCACAGCTTCCCGGTTCCTTTTCTATATGAAGAGAAAATTCAAATGGACTTTGAGTATAGCATTTTTCCCCTTTAAATCTCGGCAAAGGGCAAGGAAATGTTTCAAAATCCAGATGATATATCGGATAGCTTAACTGCGCTAGAGCAATTAATATTTTTTCTCTGTTGATATATATTTCATTGTTATCATAACAATTTCTTTGAATAATATGATTAGGATTCTTTAACCATTCTATCGGAACATCATCCAATTTATAATATCCATTGTTTATTAAATCATATTTATCATATTTAGTTCCTTTTTCATCTGTAAAACTTAAAAATTTTTTGTAACTGAAACTGGAGTTAACTGCAGGAATATCCTTATAACATAAACTTTTAAATTTACATTCATTGTTTTTCTTTAATGCGCAGTAAATTCCCACTTTGGATGGAGAAGAATCATTTAATAAAATGTTTTTTTCCAATTCAATTCTTTCACTGTCAATTTGATTCATCATACTTTCAGTTATTTCATTCATATTAAATATACTGATGATTTCATTTCCACTTTCATCTATTCTATAAATTCTTTTATCAGCTTCTTTATATCCATCATATATATATTTATGATTTAATACTGCTAAAAAGTAATTAATTTTCTTTTTTATGTTGTTCTTTAAAGCATCATTCTCTATTATGTATCTTTGAACAGCCAAGTCGTAGACATACTTGCCTTCTCTAAATTTATCTTTTAACTTGTTGATTTTTTTATAATAATCTTCACTTTCTTCCAAGTTTCCATTTAAGTTGTATGCATTATTTTCTTTTATAAAAAGCGGGTCTTTATTTTTACCAAAAGTCATTTCTAACATTTTTTTAGAAGTAGTTGCTTTTACCTCTATAATATTTATTGAGTCTTCAGTTTCATTGTAAACATCCACATAGCAAAGATATCTAATCCCATTTTTTACAAAATCAAAAGATTCCTGTTTATAAGTTTCTTCACTGAATATTGTATTACCACCAAATAGTTTAGAAACAAATCTGCCAGCAAGAATTTCCACCTCTTTATAATATTTAAGTAAAGCTTCCAGTTGCTTATCATCTTTTACAGTTATATCATTATTTTCTTCATCAAACATTGAATATAATATTTCCTTCAATTCAAGTTTTGATTCTTCTTTCAAATATTCTTCCAGAGTCTCTTTAGATTCAAGTTTCTCCTTTTTAATACTTTCTAAAGGAAAATATCTTCTACATCTAGTATAATTGATAAAATCAGTTTTTGTTACTGCCATTTATAACTCACCAGTTTAATTATACATTAAAATATTAAATAATCATAATATTTTGATATCTCTAATATCAGTTATTTTAATTTTTTTGTTATTTAAAGTCACTAAATCATTATTAATTTTTGCTATTAAGGTTTCCTTAAATTCACCCTCATCTGTTAAAATCAGCACTTTAATTTTATAAACAAATTTAGTTGAAGAAAATATTTCATCTATTTTTTTTCTAACCATTAATTCATCTAAAAATAATCGTGTATTTTTATTTTTATTAAATACTTCATTTGCTTTAGAGTAATATACTTCTTTATTATTATTTATTTTCTTATCCTGTTTGTTAACAAATACATTAGGTAACTTCTTTTTCATTTCATTCACCTATTTTATATTATGTTTTCACTCTTATTTTGATATATATTTTAACTGTTTTGTAAATAATATTTGTATGAATACTAAAAAACTAAGCTTGTATTTATTTATAATTATATTTGTTTTTTTTATCATAAGCATATTATCCATATTCAGTGCTCAGTCAATAATATCTGATATTTACAGTAATCTTTATATTAAACAGATAATGTGGTATATATTGGGAATACTGTTTCTTTTTACCATCACTAAATTTTCAAATGAAAAAATATACAGATATGCTGAAATAATTTATATTATTTCTATAATATCATTAATACTGGTTTTATTCATTGGAAGTGAATATAACAATACTAAAGGCTGGATAGAAATTGGAAACTTATCTTTTCAGCCAAGTGAATTTACTAAAATCAGCATTATATTACTTATAAGTAAAATATTAAGTGAATTTCATTTTAAAGCAGAAAAAACTTTTAAAAAGGAATTGAAATTAATATTTAAAATTTTTATTATAATTTTCATTCCCAGTCTACTAGTACTTATTGAACCTGATACTGGGGCCATTATTTCCTATTTTATTATAGCTATTTTTATGATATTCATAAGTGGTCTAAGGATTAGATGGTTTATTATATTGTTTTTAATTCTAGGAATATTTATTGCTTCCTTTCTACTTATTTATTTCAATAATTCTGATTTATTTATTAAAGTTTTTGGAAGCAACTTTTATTATAGAATACATAGATTGATTGACTGGTCCAATTCAAGCGGAATGCAGCTGGAAAACAGTTTAATAGCAATTGGCTCCTCGGGTATATTTGGTTATGGCTTTAATAATACTCCCATTTACTTTCCGGAACCATATACAGATTTTATTTTCACCATATTTGCAAGTAATTTTGGATTTATTGGAATCTCACTGTTATTTATCATTATAATATTATTTGATTATTTAATAATTTCAATAGCTTTAAAAAGTACAAAAACAATAGATAAATATCTAATTGCAGGTATTTTGGCAACTTTTATTTATTCTCAGATTCAAAACATTGGAATGACCGTGGGAGTTCTGCCTATTACAGGAATACCTTTACAATTCATAAGTTACGGAGGCTCTTCAATAATAGTTTCATTTATTATGATAGGATTTCTTGTAAATTCTAATTACGGAAAAAATTGGTATTGACTATGAATTCTTCTATTATTTCTGAATAAAAAAAATTAATAAAATAATAAATATTTTATTAATTAATAACATTGATAATATATTAAAAGTTGAACATCAACCACTCTATTTTAAATATCATAAGCAATCCAATCAACAGCATTAATAATCCACCTATTAAATGAGAATACTTTGTATATTTGCTTGTTACGGAAGTTACTTTTAATGCTCTCATAGAAAGGGCAAATATTATAATGTCATCTATTAAAAAGAATAATATGTATATCAACAGGTAAATGGTGTACTGCAGTGGGTTTAAATCATTTAAGGATAATACCTGAGTAAATACAACCGGAAGTCCTAATGAGCATAATAATTCAATTAAATTAATTAATCCCGCCAATACTATAATTCCAATTATGGAAAGCAGAAACTTCTGCTCATGAGTTATCTTTTTAATAAAATCCATTATTCTTCTTTTATTCTTGGAGTTAACAACTTTACAGCCTTCCTCTTTTTTAAAGTATTCTTTCATATTTATAATACCAAAAGTAATGGCAATAATTCCTATGATGATCCTTATATAAATAATTTTATTCATAAATACGGCCAAGTTTAACCAAGCCATCATAAAGAATAAATAAATTAATGCAGAAGTAATCAGGAACACTATTCCCAATATCCACATTTTTCTTCTATCTTTCATTCCAAACAACATAGATATCAAAAATATCAATACCCACATTGCACATGGATTAAATCCATCAACCGATCCAATAATCACTGCTAAAACTGGTAAGGAAACAGTCTTAGGATCAATAGTGCCTAGTATTGGAACTTTTATTTCATTTTCAACATCTTCATCAAGTTCAACATCATCTTGCTTATCTGTGATTCCTAGATATTCTCCAACAACATCCTTATAATTGTTTTCTAAATAGTAATTAATAACACTTTCTATAGTTGCCTCTGTTCTGCCTTCTCCGAAACCAATTACCACCTGATTTCCAATAACTAAAAATGGAACACCGTTAGAATCATCATTTAACAGTTCTTTAACTTCTTTTAAAGTTTGTTGATTATCTTTATCATGCCAAACTTCATACTTGTATAACTTGATATTAGAATGTTCATTAATATATTCATCTAAATATTCTATCTCAGCTTCACAGTGTGGACATTCCCTCCCGTAAAACAAGTGTAAATTTATTTCTTTTTCCTCAGCATTTATCAAACTTAAAGGAATAAATAATAATATTATAAAAATTAATAATTTCTTTATCATAGTACCTCTTTCAAAACAATAATATCTATATAATTATATCTTAAATTGAATAAAAAATAAATAAAAAAGAGTAAATAATTACTCTTTTAATATTTAAAATTTTAATGTTCTTATAAAATCAATAGATCTAGCAGTTATAATTGTTTCTTCTGGAAAATATTTTTTAGCTTCTTCTGCCATCATTTCTGGAAATGATCCAGTATGACAATTAATTTGAGGAGGAAAAATTTTATTTTCTTTCATAAATGGAAATAAACACATTCCACATTTATCAAATCCCTGACCTAAATCATTATCCAGTGTTACATATTCTATTTTACCCTTATATTTTAATAAAAGTTCATTTGCTTCCTCAAAAGTTCTAGCACATAGAAATTCTTCAGGGCATTCTCTTTCATCATCTATAAATATATTCACTTTAGCATGTTCATCTACAAATTCATTTTGTATTTTTATACCTTTAAGCATTTCTTCTGCAGTAGGAGCTTTAGAATAATTTGAACCTTGGAGTATATCTCCTGACATAATAATATTATCTTTATTTTCATTTAAATATATACTTTCTATGTCCGATTCAGAGGTAACTCTTTCAAAATATTGTGAATTTGATTTACCATTATTATTACTAGATATAAAAACCTCTTCATTTTCTAAAATAATACGCAAATATTCTCTTACTATAGGTTTCCAATCAATTTTTTCATTATAAATATTTATAGAAATATATTTTACACCAAATTTAATATACATATAACCTAACCATATTGTATTATCACTTATTCTAAAATTAGGATCATTTTTAAAATATTCTGCTGTTTTTTTTATAATTTTAGTTACAGCTTCATTTTCATAAAATACTAAATTAATTAACATATTCTCTCCTCTTTTCAACAATAAGATATTATATAATTTTTAATTATATAAATCAATACTTTCTTTTAATTAATTTAAACCGAATATATATAATTCCTATGTTGCTAAAGCCATATTAATTCATATACTATAATGTACATTTCTAGGTAAATAATAGAAAGGAGGTATTATTATGGCAACTTATAAAGTTGTACCAGGTGACAATATGTGGCAAATAGCTATTAAACATGGAATTAAATTAAACAGTCTAATAGTTGCAAATCCGCAAATTAAAAATCCAGCTCTTATTTTTCCGGGTCAAATATTAAATATTCCAAGTACTGTCAATACTCCTAGTACACCTGATGATATAAGAACTTTAGAAACTGAAGTGATTCGTTTGGTTAATGCCGAGAGAAAAAAGGCAGGTCGATCAGCACTTGCTGAAAATAGTGAAGTAAGTCGTGTTGCTAGAATCAAATCTAAGGATTTCATTGATAATAATTATTTTTCACATAATTCACCAACTTATGGATCTCCATTTGATATGCTTAAATCCTTTGGAATTAAATATACTGCTGCTGCAGAAAATATAGCAAATGGACAAAGAAGCGCTGCAGAGGTTATGAAAACCTGGATGAATTCTCCAGGACATAAAGCAAACATACTAAGCTCCACATACAATCAGATTGGTGTGGGTGTTGCAAGAGATAATAAAGGCAATCTATTCTGATAATATCATAGATTATGAATACTTTTTTCAAAATTTTTCAGTTTCAAAAGACATTTTGCAAACAAAAACTCCCATAAACATTGAATTTATAGGAATTATAAATAATCATTATGGTGCCAGTTAGATAAAGGTTGTTACCCCCTTAAATATAACATAAATATTATTAAATTTCTATTTTTTCAATATTTTTTATATTTAATAGATTTAATTGTTTTTTAGCTATTGCATTCAATTTTATTAATCTTTCTTTTTGAGAAATATTATTTTCAATCATATTAGCATTTAAGTTTTCTAAGTTTATAAGTACTATTAATTGTAATACACTAGCATAATCTCTTATATTACCTTCCACTTTAGGATTTTGTTCTCTCCATTCTTTAGCAGTCATACCAAACAATGCCATATTTAATACATCAGCTTCATTTGCATAAACAAATGATCTTTGCTTTTCAGTTAAATTAGGTACTATATTTTCTTTTATGGCATCAGTATGTATTAAATAATTAGTTTTAGCTAGTTCTCTCTTTATGCTCCAAGTAATATTATTTTGATGTGCTTCATTTTTCTTTAATCTTTCAAATTCGGTAATTAAATACAATTTGAATTCTGGGCTTAACCAACTTGCGAATTCAAAGGCGATATCAGGGTGAGCAAACGTTCCTATACTATATTTACCACCACTTGATTTTATACCAACAGCGTTTGTTCTCTTTACCCATTGCGTAGGCGACATATAAAACTTATTTACTCCATATTCTGTTTTAATTTGGTGAAATTCGCCCAAATTAAAATTTATATTATTAAGCTGTTCCCATAAACCTATATAATTTATAGTAGATACTCTTCTTATCCAATCTTTAACTGCAAAAGACGGTTCTGTCGAATTTTCATATCTTGCTAAATCAGTAAGTGATATATAATCAATATCTCCAACCCTTAAAATCCCTATTTTGTTATCTTTTACGATAATAGTTGCAGTAATGTTATTTTTCATTTAATCAACCACCTTCCAATTCAATTATAACAAACATTTGTTCTTATTACAATAAATTTATATTAAATTAAATACAAAAAACACTCATCACAAATGATAAGCGGTTTGAAACTAAATATTTTGTTGTTAGTTAGATAAAAGTTGTTACCCTATCTCTTGATAAGTTAGCTATATTATATAACAATTTTTATTATAATTGTGCTGTTTTTATTTTTTCTTTAATAACATGTATCAACTTAGCATACTCTCTATCATAATCAAAGCTTTCTAATACATTAAAATAAATCACTTCATTTTTTAATGCTTTAACTTTTTCTTCAATGTTTTTCTTTAAAGTTATATAATCTATACTAGAAAAATCCCCTACAGCTTTATTATTTTTTCTTATGCTTAAATTTTGTAATAAAATTTCATCAGAAACATCTAAATAAATTAAAATTATAGTTTTATAGAATTTTATTATTTCATTAAAATAATTCAAAATGTCAGTATGTTCTACAATTATATTTTTTAATTTGTACATTTGTAATTGTTTGCACACATTTTCAAAGTTAAATGGTTTTATATTTTCTTCATTTAATAATCTATAGTTTACATCCTCACTAATTCTTTTAGCGAGGGTTGTTTTACCAGAACAAATTGTCCCTGTTACAATGATTGCAATATTATTCATAACTCCCCCATCATCATTATAACAAAAAACCACTCATTTTGTTGCTAATTTAAGTGGTTTAATTTCAAAATATTGGTGGAGAATGTGGGACTCGAACCCGCGACCTCCTGCGTGCAAGGCAGATGCTCTAGCCAACTGAGCTAATTCCCCTTAAAGGTAGGCACTTGATAAAATATCAAGCTTTCTAATTCTATCATAATATAATGAAAAAAGTCAATATTTTATTATTGTTTTACAAGATAAGAATAGATTTCATAACCTAGTTTAATAGTATCATGTTTTAAAGTATTACCTGTAATAGTTAGTAAATCAGATTTAATTAATGGAATATTAATATTTTCTTCATCTATTAGAACTTGATCCTTTTGTTCCAAATTTTGATATTTCTTCAGCATTGCATCAGCTGCTATTTTACTGTTTGCTATAACTGCATTAATTTTTCTTCTACCTAAATATTTGTTTAATAATTTTATATGATCACTTACTTTAAAACCATCTGTTTCACCGGGTTGAGTCATCATATTGCATACATATAAAATTCTTGCATTACTGTTGTCTATTTCCTTTACGATATCTCTGCATATCAAGTTTGGAACAATACTTGTAAATATGCTTCCCATACTTAATACAATAAGATCTGCTTCTCTTATAGCTTCCAAAGCCTTTATAGTTACTTTCGGAGTTTTCTTATACATTATTCTTCTAATTTTCTTAAAAGAATTTGTAATATTATGTTCTCCTTCTACTACTGTATTATCACTCATTCTTGCAACCAAAGTTACTTTTTCTTCTGTTAGAGGTATTACATTGCCTTTTAATTTCAAAATTTCATCAATTGTATCTATTGCATTGGAAATACTTCCTTTTATTTTTGTTAAGGCTGCCAACATAATGTTGCCAACAGCATATTCCTTTAAATATCCTTTATTAATTCTGTAATTAAGCAGGTTTTCCGCCAATTCTTCATTTTCAGATAAGGCAACTATAACTTTTCTAATATCTCCAATTGCAGGAATATCAAATTCCTCTCTAATAGCCTTTGTACTTCTTCCATCATCAGATACTGAAACTATAGTAGAAATATCCAAAGGAAAATTTTTAAGTCCTTTTACCAGAAATGACATTCCGGTTCCTCCACCCAATACTACTACCTTTTTCATTTTTACCCTCTAATCTTCAAAATAAGCATAATATTCATCAAATGTTATATCATTTTCATGAATATATTCCGCTACTTCTTCTCCTACATATCTATATCTCCATGGTTCATAGGCAAAACCTGTAATATCCTCTTTATCTTCAGGAAATCTTAATATGAATCCATATCTATAGGCATTGTCTATAAGCCAATTAAACTCTTCACTTGTTTTTTCATCTTCCACTGTTTTATTGTATGGCACCAATAAAACGGATAAGCCTGTCTGATAGTCTGAATGTCCTGCTCTTGCAGCAAATAAGTCTGCTTCCTCTTCTGTATGATAATCCCTATAACTATTATATGCTTCTTCTTGATCACTATAACTTCTATACCCTTGAGTAATTACAATGGAATATCCTTCTGCTTTAGCTGCCGTAAGCATTTCAATTAAAGCTTCATAAATACTCTCACTAATATACTTTTCTGAATAAGCATACTGACTTGACACCAATGTTAAATCTTCCGGTTCATAATCCTCACTTAATGAATTGAATTTATTTACCAGCATTAAATTCTCTTTACTTAAATCAGTATCCTTTATATCTTTATACCACCCCTTATAAGCTTCAGTATTTACTAGAGCAATTATTTTATCATAAGATACAGACTTATTTTCAAAATAGTAATCTATATATTCTTTCAAATTGTCAAAAATAAAATATTCTTCAGAAGCAAAATCTATTATGGCAGGACTATAATCCAATTCAAGTATTTGATCTAACTCCTCACTTTTAAATAATTCCTTTAAATCTTTTACTTCTGATTCACTATAACCTAACTGTTCCAATTTATATTCATAACTTTTCTTGTAACTGATGTTTTTTATTATCCAACTTGTTCCCCCGATAATTAATGCTAAAATTATTATTAATGCTATTATTCTATTAATTTTTAATCTTTTAACTTTCATTATTATCTCCTTATATTAATTATACAAAAATAATACAAAAATCTCAATCTATAATCTTTACAATAATTTATTGAAATGATAAAATTACTATAGAAAGGAGTATGTAAAATGTATAATTATTATCATATTTATGGTTATAATGCTTCGGATTACTTTAATAATTTTGACATTAATATTTATAAATTATTCTCTATTATTGCAATAATATTAGTTATAGTATTGTTTTTTAAGATATTTATTATAATATGCAATTGGAAAATATTTAAAAAAGCTGGGAAAGAAGGTTGGGAAGCAATTATTCCAATTTATAACAAGTGGGTGTTTTTTGAAATTACAGGTTTAAATGGCTGGTTTGTTTTATTGAACTTTATTCCAGTTATAGGCAATCTGATTTATGGAATTTTTATTGTTATTGCTAACTATAAACTTTCTCAGAGCTTTAAAAAACCAGCAATGTTTACCCTGGGATTATTATTTATACCTTTTGTGTTTTATCCTATATTGGCTTTTGGAAAAGAAACTTATTCCAAACCTAAGAAAATAGAGTTTTCATTATGATAAAGGAATTCAAAAAATTCATTTCAAGAGGAAATGTACTGGATTTAGCTATAGGTGTAATAATTGGAACAGCATTTGGTAAAATTGTCACTTCTCTTGTTGAAGATGTATTGATGCCCTTAATTGGTGTATTGGTAGGAGGAATCGATTTTACTAAATTTAATATCTCTATAGGGGATGCTATTATAAATTATGGAATGTTCATTCAAAATATAGTGAATTTTATAATCATTAGTTTCTGTATATTTATAGTTGTTAAAATAATGAATAAATTTAATTTAAAAAAAGAAAAGAAATCTAAATCTGAAGAAATATTACTTCTTACAGATATAAGAAACATATTAAAAAAGTCTACTAAGAAAAAGTAGACTTTTTTTATTTGAATTCTTTACTGTCAAGTATTATAGTGAATGGTCCGTCATTAATGATATTTACCTTCATGTAGGCACCGAAGATTCCAGTTTTAACATTAATTTTTAAATCCTTTAATTTTCTATTAAATAAATCATATAGTTTTGAAGCCTCTTCCGGATTTAAAGCAGCTGTGAAGCTTGGACGTCTTCCATTGCTGGTATCGGCATACAAAGTGAACTGACTAATACTTAATATACTTCCATTAATGTCATTTAGATTTAAATTAGTTAATCCCTGTTCATCCTTAAATATTCTTAAATTTATTATTTTATTAATCATTTTATCAATTATTACTTCATTGTCCCCATTTGTAAAACCGACCAATATATTTAAACCTGTCTTTATGGCTGAATATATCTTATCATCTATTTCTACACTACTTTCCTTACATACCTGTATAACTGCTTTCATTGATTTCCAACTCTTTCTAT
Organism: uncultured Muribaculaceae bacterium; assembly: GCA_964555585.1. Lineage (GTDB taxonomy): Bacteria > Bacillota_I > Bacilli_A > RF39 > UBA660 > CAZKSN01. The sequence goes on from CAZKSN010000001.1 coordinate 174,236, forward strand.
TTTACTGATATAATTGATTTTTTTAAGCTCTGAAATAAAATTATTCAGCATATCTATATTTTTTACTCTTATAATTAACTCATAATAAATATTAATTTTACCTTTATTGATTAATTTCGTAGAATCTATATTGATATCATACTTATTTGCTAAAGTAATTATTTTTAATAAATTATCCTGCAAACTGTCCAAATAGATATTTAGGATTGCGGTATATTTATTATCTACATTATCATTCCAGTTTACTTCAACCATTCTTTCATTGCCCAAATCAATATTTTTACAATTTCTTGAATGCACTTTTATACCATATCCCTTAGTGACATATCCAATTATTTCTTCACCAAAAACTGGATTACAGCAGGAAGCTATTGAAGTCATTATATCTGGATCTCCCGCCACTAAAACATTATGATCCTTTATTTTATTTATATAACTTTTTGATACGGATTCTTTCTTTTCATTTGTGCCGTCTAATTTATTTATTATATTTACCGGTATGAACTTTAATGTATATACAGAAAAATATAGATCCTCCAAATTATCAGCCTTAAGTTCCTTTAACAATTTATCCAAAGGATACTTTTCAAATAGATCATTTATATTCTCTTTTCTTTTTTTAGCTTCTAATTCAAGCATATCTTTTCCGATAGAGATATATTTTTCTTTTTCCTTTTTATAGAAATATGATCTTATTCTTCCTCTGGCAGTATCTGTTTTAACAAAACTTAACCAATTTTTACTTGGACCTTTACCACTTTGGGTATTTAGAGCCACCACATCTCCATCTTCCAGTTCATAATTTAATTTCTCTATTTTTCCATTAACCAATGCACTTATTGTACTATTACCAATTTCTGAGTGAATTTTATATGCAAAGTCAATTGGAGTTGCTCCTACCGGAAGTTCTATGACATCTCCCTTAGGTGTAAATACATATATTTCATTTTTCTTCAATTCTTCATTAAAATTATTAAAGAATTCATTGTTGGATCCCTTGTCATTTGCTTCAATTAATGCTCTAAAGGTATCAAGTCTTGATTCAAGAGTATTTTTTACTTTTCCATTTGCTTTCTCTTTATAAGACCAGTGAGATGCAACTCCATGTTCAGCTATAATATCCATCTCATAGGTTCTGACCTGAACTTCATACATTTTTCCTTCAATACCAAAAACAGTAGTATGAACACTCTGATACATGTTTGGTTTAGGATTCGCAATAAAATCTCTGAACCTTTTAGGAATCGGTTTAAATTTAGAATGAATATATCCCAATACCAGATAGCATTCCTCTATTTCATTTACTAAAACTCTTATTCCCAATAAATCGTAAATATCATCCCATCTTCTTCCAAGTTTCAGCTTATTGTAAATACCTCTTACACTTTTTACTCTGCTTAGAATTTGAAATTTGATTTTATGATCTATTAACAATTCAGATATTTCATTTTTCATCGCTTCCAGACATTCTTCCAATTCCTGTCTGGAAGTATTGATTTTATCCAGAATTTCCTGATACATTTTAGGTTCAGAATATCTCAAGCACAAGTCTTCCAGTTCACTCATTATAGCTTTCATACCCAGTCTATGCGCAATCGGAATATAGATATTCTGTGTTTCATCTATAATGTCTATTTGGTGAGCCTTATCATGAACCTGTATTGTTCTCAAATTATGCAATCTGTCTGCAAACTTGATAAATAAAACTTTTGGATTCTCTGCAAGTCCAACAATTATTCTTCTATATTTTTCCTTATTATTTTCATTTTTGAATGTTCTTTTTAAGCTGCTTATTTTTGAAATGTTATTTAAAATAACTGCAGATTCCTCTCCATATTTTTCTTTCATTTCTTCAAATGTAAATTTATTTAAAGTTATTCCTTCGTGTATCAAGGCACATCCAACGGCAGTCGCATCCATTTTTAGTTTTGCTAAAGTAAGCGCTACTTCTAATGGATGTGTTATGTAGGAGTCTCCTGTTTTTCTAATCATTCCTTCATATATTTTTTCTGCAGCTTCAAAATACTTATCAATCAATATCAAATCCTCTAAATTCATATATGAACTTAGAATATTTTTCAACTCTTCATATTTCATAAAAATCTCCCCTTAAGAGTTTATTCCTCTTACGCTTTTCTCTTCTAGTTCTTTTGTTTCAACAGTTTTCCTTGGATTTCTAAAATCCTTAATTTCTAAATATAGCCAAATTCTAGGAGCCATAAATAAAGTTGAAAAGGCTCCAGCTATTAAACCAATCAGTATTGCCACATTGAATGTAAATATTTCATTTATTCCTAGTAAAAGCAATACTATAACCGATACCAAGGTTGATAAAGAAGTCTGAATATTTCTACTTAGTGTTTCATTCGTACTTTGATTTGCCAAATTAATTAAATCTTCTTCTTTTTTAATTACATTGCTGTATTTTTTAAGTTTTGTCTCCCTGATTCTGTCAAATATAACAATGGTATCATTTATTGAGTAACCTATTATAGTAAGAAGTGCTGCAATAACAATAAAATTGAATTCCAGACCCAATATTACAAATACTGATATTGTAACTAGAACATCATGTAATAATGATATCAGTCCTGCAATTGCATAATTCTTATTAAATCTTATAGTCATATAAATAGTAATAGCAACTGAAGCAATAATCAAACTTATAATTGCATTCTTAGTTAAATTTTTAGTAACTCTAGTACTAATTTCATTTATTGACACATCAATTCCCTTAGAATTCAAATTTTCTTTTACTAGATTTGATTCTTCTGCATTTAAGATAGTATTAAGCTTAATATAGCCTTCTTTGTCATTATTTACATAATTGCTGTAATCCACTATATCATAAGCTTCTACATATTCTAATATTTCATCAAATTCTATTTTTTCCTCACTTATTAAATTAATATTAGTTCCTCCAGAAAAATCTATGCCAAAATTTATTTTATTAGTAAAGGTAAACATTAGACCAACAATAAATATTAATATTCCAGCAAGAATTTGAAATTTACTGTATTTTATAAAATCAAATTTTATTTTTCTATTTTGCTTTCCTAAAAACATAATTTTTTTATTTTCAAAGAATTTTGTTTTAATAAATTTATTTAATAAGACTCTATTTAAGATTACCATTGTTAATATAGTTACTATTATAGTTATAATTAACATTAATGCAAAACCTTTAACTGAACTTTCTCCATAAATATAAAGAATTACAGCAGCTAAAAGAGTGGTAATATTAGCATCTATTATTGCTACTAAGCTTCTTTTAAAGCCTTCTTTAAAAGCTCCTGCCATATTCTTATTTTCATTTGCTTCATCCTTAATTCTTTCTATAGAAAGCACTGCCGAATCCACTGCCATTCCAATACCTAATACTAAAGCTGCTATTCCAGTTATTGTTAATACTCCTCCAATAGCATTGAATATTAAGAATACTATTAAAGAATATACAACTAAGCAGATACTGCTTATCAAACCAGAAATCCTATATTTTAAAGTCATAAGGATTGTAATTATTAACTGAGTAATAATTCCAGCTATTGCAGCTTTTTTAATAGTTTCACTACCAAAAGAAGCAGATATGCTTTTTGGTGTACTTTCTTCGACTAATTTAGTTGGCAAACTTCCTGAATTTATAAGATCAACCAAAGTTTGAGCTTCATCTTGTGTAAAGTTTCCTTCGATAACTACTGTATCACTACTTAGAGCTTCATTTACATGAGGAGCAGAAATACATTTCATATTTCCTTCTTTACCACATGTATCCTTATAATCCTGATATGAATCTACACCTTCTTCAAAATCAAGCCAGATAACTATAATGTTATTATCTTCATCTTTTTTACTTATATCTTTTGTTACATTATAAAAAGTATTTGTATCTTTTATATCCAAACTCACTATAGGTAAAAAAGTTTTATTGTCTTTATCTAAACTTGCTCCTGTACCAATTATTTCAGAAGTCATCAATAAATTGTCTGAAGTATCTCTAAAACTCAATACTGCTGTTGTACTTATTCTTTCTCTTGCTTCTTCCTCATTACTTACACCAGGTAACTGTATTCTTAAAATATCTTTATCTTCAAAAGCAATTATAGGTTCGCTTACACCTAAAGTATCTATTCTGTTTACAATAGCTTTATAAGTATTATCTAAATCCGTTTCAGTTAACTCTTCTCCTTCAATTAAAGGTTCTATTTTATAAATAATTTCAAAGCCACCCTGTAAATCTATACCAAAATTTATTTTGCTAAATACCGGTTTAAAACAAAATATAGTTATTATTAACATTATTATTGTTATAGCGCTTGTTATAAAAATCTTTTTCATATATTCCTCCTATAGTAAATTATCATCATCATATTTGATATCTCTTTTTTCATTTTTAACATTTTCCAGTACATATGACTTAATTAAATCATTATCTAAATTTAAAATATCAGAAGTTAGATCTGCGATTGTTAAATTATTTCTTTCTTTCCAATCATGCAAAGTTAAATAATTCCATATATCTTCTTCTTTAATAAAATCAATGTGATTTCTTTTTAATTCCTGAACTTTTGAATATAAAGCAGGTTTTATTCTATTATAAAGTTCTTCTAAGCTTCTAAATTTAACTTCACTGTTCATTTGTTTCACCTATTTAATTATATTATATTTACTAAAAAAAATAAAGATTGAATATCATTGATGTACTTCTTCTTTATTTTCAATCTTTACGTTATTAATTGAATCAAATCTCTTTGTTATCTTATTTGTAGTAGTATTAATCTCTTTAACATCTTTTGTCACTGTATCAATACTTCTGGATAATTTGTCCCATCTAGATCTATATTTATCAAATTCCAGTCCTAATTTTTTAAGTTCATCATGTATAACACTAGTATATTTATCTCTCTCCAATCCCATTAATACTGACTGTATGATAGTTAATAAACTCATAAGAGTAGTAGGAGACGCTATCCATACTTTTCTTTCTTGAGCATACTTTATTAAGTTTGGATGATAAGCATTAATTTCTGCAAATATAGCTTCTGCTGGTAAAAACATTATTGCTTGGTCAGTAGTGACTCCAGGAATAATATATTTCATACTTATCGCATCAATATGTTTTTTAACATCATATTCAAACATTTTTTCTCTGTTTGCTCTTATGGTTTCATCTATTCCTCTTTCTACCATGAGTCTGTAGTTTTCCAAAGGAAACTTAGAATCAATTCCTATGGTCCCTAAAGGTTCAGGGCCGAAGATTATCGCATCAACTATAGTATTATTGTTTAAAGTATGCTGTAATCTATAAATTTTATCATTCTTATCACCAAAGATGCTTGATAATATATATCTTAAATTCACTTCACCAAATATACCTCTGCTTTTTTTATCTGTTAATATTCCTTGGAGAGAAACTATATCACTGCTTAAACTGTCTATCTTCTTCTGTGCTTCATCTATTTTTGCCAAACGCTCCAAAACATTTGAAAAAGTTTTATTTGTTTTTTCAAAATTAACTTCCAGTCTTTCATTTACCTTTTCATTTATCATATTCAGTTTATTTTCAATTCTATCATTTAAATCATTAAAGTCTTTTTTTAAATCACTGGAAAACTTTAATTTAAATTCACCTATTTCTTTAGTTAAATTAGTTTCAATTTTGCCCAATCTTTCAGTAATATTGCCTTCATTTACGCCTTTAAACAAAAGAACTATAACTAAAATAAGTATTAATCCAAGAACTGCAATTATTATATATTCCATTATAATCACCTAACTTATTTTAACATTTTTATAAATAACTTACAAATTTAATTTTTTACTTATTAAACTTGATATTAAGTATGAGGCAGTGACAAGCACAAAAATTCTAAGAAGAATAATTGGTTCCTTAAAACTTTCTATAAGGCTTGTCCCAATGTATCCCCAGAAATAAACAATTACTATTTTACCAATTATTAAAGATATGAAAAACTTTTTAAATTTCATATTGGACAAACCGGCTGCTATATTAACTAAAAATGCCGGAGTAAAAGGAATAGACACTAAAATAACTAAATTTTTCAAGGAAATATTTTTAAAATTATTCATAAATTTTTCAATGGTTTCCTTATTCTTGATTATTTTTTTAAATTTAAATCTAATACCTTTTTTAAATATATAGTATGACATTAGACATCCCAGTATAGTAAAAATCCAAGATATAATGAAGCCTAAAAGATTTCCAAAAGTTAAAAAGTTTATTGTTATAAAAACCGCTAATGGTAAAAATGGTAAAATTGATTCAAAAAAAATCAGTAAACATGATAGAATAGGACCATAAATTCCTAATGAATTAATGAAAGCAATAACTGTGTCACTTAATTTTTCCATATATACCTCTTTATAAGATTATATCTTATTACTAATTATTTTTCCATAACAAAAGTATTATATCCCAAATAATTTAACACTATAGATGCCCTTTTACTTAATTTTCCACTTTTACAATATAAATAATATATTTCATTTTTATTTAAATATACCTTATGATTACTGATCAATTCATCATAAGGAATATTAATTGAACCGGGTATATGTGAGATATTATATTCATATTTATCTTGTACATCTATTATTTTCTTATTTATATTTGAGGAATAAAAAAGATTTATCTTACTCATATTTAACACCTATTATAACTTATGAAATAAAAGTAATATTGTATTTACATACAACTAAAAAAGAGGATTATTCATCCTCTCCAAAAAAGTCATCAAAAAATTCTTCATTTTTAACATTGTCATCCACAATAATTGAATCAGCGTCAACATTTATTTTAGGTTTTTCTATTTCTTTTTGCTTTTCCTTATCTTCATTTGCTGTATTGGTTTTTAATTCGGAAATATTACTGTCCTTAACTTTATTTTTAAAACTATCCATTTTATTCTCAAGTGCTTCATCTGTTTCAGTCTCAAGTTCAGCATCAGTAACTTTCTGTTCAACTTTATTCTGCTGTTCCTTTTCAGCCGCTTCCTCAGCTTCCAGTTCAGCAATTTTTTCATCCAGTTTTTTAACAAGGTCATCTATATTGATATTATTACCAGCTGGAGCTCCACCCATAGGCGACTCATTCTTCTTTTCAGGAAATATAGAACCTAAAGGATTTCCACCGCCCATTGGACTGCCTCCCATAAATGGATTGAATCCAGGAGGGAAACCTCCCATTCCACCAAAAGGTGGCATATTGTCAATTCCTAGTTCTTTTCTTTTATCATCCACATGTTTTTTAATATCAAATATGTCAACTGCTTTTATTTCTCTAACTGGATATACTGCACTTTCCTTGTTTATATTCCAATCTATTTCAAAATCCGGAGTCAGTTTTGTCTTAAAAGGCATATTTCTAAATCTGTTAATTACTACCTCAAATTTTTTCATCTGCTGTAAATCACTTACTGTTACCAAAGGTCTTATAGGATCTTTTGGTACTCCATCCTTTGCCTTAGGAGGTTTGATTTCTCCACAAAGTTTGCTAACTTCCTCTAAAGCTGCAAGTTCTGTTGTAATTAAGAATATAAAGTTACCACAGTTACCTTTTATTGTTTCAGCTATATCTTTTCCGTAAACTTTATTTAATTGTGAAAAGTTTTGAATCGCAAATGTAAATCTTATATTTCTACTACGGGATGCAGTAATCATTGATTCCACATCTTTAAGTGCAGGCATATTTGCAAATTCATCCAATATAAAATTTGTTCTATATTTTAATCTTAATCCCGGCTGCTCACTGGCAACATCAATCAATGATTCATAAATTTGTTTAACAAGCACAGTTGCCAAAGCATGATAGGTTGTTTTTTCATCATGTATTTTAATAAATAATGCGGTTTTTTCACGACCAATATCTCTTAAATCAAAGTCACTGTGAGATAGCAACTCACTCATACCTTCACGTGAAGTAAATATTCTTATTTTATCTTTAAAAGTTGATACTATACCACCTTTTGTATCAGATGGTGCATTTACGATACCAGAGGCATTTATAGAAGAAAGTGAATTATCACCTTTCATTTTAAAATATTCTTTCAAATAATCATTATTTGGGCCTAATTTAGTTTCTCCGATAGAAGCCATATAGTTTATACTGTTGATATTTATCTGACTTTCTTTAGCATCTTCAAACAATCCAAGAGCCAATCCTGCAAAATAGTTTGATGCAGAACTTTCCCAAAACGGATTATCCTTATTGTTAGGATCTCTCAATATATTGTTTGCCAGGTCCTCCAATAACTCAATTGATTTATCTCTCTCCCAGTCTTTAGATTTATCTCCAAAAGAATCCTTGTATAATTTATAAGGTAAATTCAATGGATTCCATGCACTTCCATGAACAGGATCTCTAAAGTTTAAAATAATAACCTTATAGCCTTTTTCTCTTAAAAAATTCGCAGTTCCTTCATACAACTCACCCTTAGGATCAGTTACTATTATACTTTCACCTTTTTTTCCCAACATTTTTATCAAAGGAAACATTATACAATAGGTTTTACCACTTCCGGATGCTCCCATAATCAATGTATGGTTTTCTCCATTATCCACCCATGCATATTTTCCGTTGTTAACTAAAGGAACACCAGCAGCATCAAGACTTTCTGATTTTAATTCTACTTTTTTAACATCATAAGCCTCTTTCATTTCTTTTTCATCCATCCATCTTGTATAACCTTTTTCTTCCTTTTTAGCAGTAGTTACCCCAAATCCTTTTTCCATTTCAAAAAATCTGGAAGAAGCACCAAAAATGGAACCTATTAAAGCTAATACATAAAAAATTAAAGTTGTAGGTAAAAATTCAAAAGAAAATGCAGGTAAAGGATTCCAACCCTTAAAAGTTCCAGTCAATGAAAAGGAATTAACATTTATTACTCCAATTGCAACTACATACAATAAAAATATACTAAAAATTACAAAAATTATAATATCTTGTTTTTCCGCCCTAAATTTTAATTTCATATATTGCACCTCATATCAACATTATATAATAAAATATATTATATTTCATTATTTTTTTTAGATTTTTTTATAAATAAAACAATCATTATAAAAATAGTTACAACGAAAGATAGACTTAAAATTAATAATAATAACGGAAACTCTTTTTTTGATATTTTTATCATAATATTTTTATTTATAAAATTGTTTTTGTTTATATTCCATGTATATATATTTTCATTTATAATATCTGCATTATTTTTTACAACTTTTAAATCAGTTTTAATATTTATTGTAATTTCATTACCACTCATACAATATGAAAGGTCAGTAACATCTATTAAAATATAATTATCATTATTCTCATAAGTTAACTTTTTAAAACATGAATTTAAAAAGTTTGAATTTTTAAATTCATCAATATCATAAGTATAATCTAAATACATAATCTTATCTGTCACAGTATCTTCTATTCTTTTATTATATAATAATTTTTGATTTTTATTAGCATAATAATTTTCTTCAAATTCTAATTCCATTGGATAACCTTCCAAAGAATCATTATGAAAATTTTCGTTTGGAACTGTTATTTTAATATTTTCAATTATTTTTTCTTTTCCAATTAAAAGATTATACTCAGCATTACCTGTACAACCAGTTAAAAATAAAATAATGACTAAAATAAAAATTTTTAATTTATTTTTCATAATTATCTCCTTTAATAATCCCATACTCCATAACCTAAAATACTATGATTATTTACATCTGTTGTTTGAATTCTTATTGTATCAGATTCATTTCCACCAATAGTTGTGATAATATCACCTTCTACTTTTATAACCATATTTATATGTTCTTGCCCATCTGGATTAAAAGGGTTTCCATTCCAAAATCCACGTCTATTTGAAGAACCCGACCTATAATCCCAAAAAATTAAATCACCAGTTTTTGGATAATATGCAGTACTAGTATAATTAATAATTTGTTCACCATTACTCCAACCATAAACACCCGGAAATTGAGTTAATGAAAATGCACTATGGAATAAATACAAACCTTCAGTTGAAGCAAAATGTGTAATCCAACCAGCTACTCCTCCGCTACTAAAATGGATTTTAGCACTAGCGGTAGGGGTTAATGAAACTATATATGATACAAATCTTGCACACCAAGCATCACTACTATTAAAACCTGTTATTGCATGATCAGTAGCTTCTGACCAATTATTTATATCCCATAAGTCTTTATATTGTAAAGCATTTAATATTAAATCATTACCAAATACTTGAGAAAAATCATAAGCATAAGTATTATAACCTAATATAGAATTTGCAGTATCTTCATATTCATCTATTTCATTTATTGTTTTCTCAATACCTTTAGGTGTACTAATATCATTATATTCATATTCATTATTTTCTACTGCTTTTTTATATCCAGGAAAACGTTGATAAATAAATCCTTCACCATATTCTAGTTTTTTTTCAATTCCATTAATAAACACAGGTTCAAATTCATCTTTTTCAGTAGTGTTTTCAACATTTGCAAATTGAAAAAAATTGTTTAAATTTTTATAATTTATATTTGAATCTGAATAAAAATTCAAAGATTCACTATTATAATTTGAAGCGAGTTCATTAATTACAGTTCCACTTGATTCTTCTAAAATAGGGACGCTAGATGAGCTTAAACACCAACTTGGTGTTTCATTAGTTGCAGTTAATCTATTTTGAAAATCTTGATATGCATTACTTACTTCAGAACCATATCTTAAATAAATAAAAAATTTTTTAAAATCAAAATAATACATTGAAGAATCATCTGCTAGAACTTTTTTACATTTCCAATAATTATATGTATAATCTATTCCATCTATAGTTTTTATTTCTGATGAATCTATCAACCAATCATAGTATTCATAATCTTCTATAAAAACCATTTGATTAATTAAATTATCTATATCATCTTGTGTTAATATTCCATTATTAAAAATATCATCAACTATAGCGTTGGGGCTAATTAAATCAACATTATTTGAAGATGCAATATCACTTTGAGGTTGACTTTGGTATGCATATAAAATTGTAGCAAGAATTAAGCCTCTACTTAAAGTTATTTTATATTTTTCTTCTGCTTCTTCTATTTTTGTATAAATGAATTTTAAAGATTCACTATCTGAGCTATTTTCTAAAACCTGATTTAACTCTTCCAATGACATCTGATTATACTCTTGATTATTTACCAATTCATCTTCATCTACACCATAGTTTGTTGACATTGTATCTATTACTGTAAAAAAAACAGTACATACTATAATAACTAATAATATTATTAAAATAATAATAAGAACAACTCCTAATGCAGAAAAAGCTGCTGCTCCTCCTCCTGCACTAGATGCAACACTTGTTGCTGTTCCTGCAGCTGCTGTACTTGCTCCTGCAGCTGCTGCTCCTCCTGCACTAGATGCAACACTTGTTGCTGTTCCTGCAGCTGCTGTACTTGCTCCAGCTACAGCACCTTCTGTTGCTACACCAAGCCCTGAACCTGCACTTGCTCCAACTGTTGTTCCTGCAGCAGCTGTACTCGCTCCTGTTCCTGCAGTTACTCCTTCTGTTGCTGTGCCAAGCCCTGAACCTGCACTCGCTCCTGCAGTTCCGGCATTTACTCCTGTTCCTAAAGTATTTCCACTATTCATTCCAACACTCGGGTTAAGTCTTTCACCTACATTCGGAGTCATTCTTTCTCCAACACCTGGGTTAAGTCTTTCACCTACATTAGAATTTAAATTTCCTTTTATATTATCTTTTGAATTAATTTTTTCCCTAAATCTATCAATTTGGTTTTTAATATCATTAATATCAATAGAAGAGGACCTATTTTGTTCCTCTTCTTGATTATAATAATTTTCATCCATAAATTACCACCCTCTTCTAGTAATAATTTTTATAATCCCCCACCACTACCAAATGAATCTAATTCTTCCATTGTAGCAATGATATTTATTCTCATTCTTCTAGATCCACAAACAAATAATGCTTGTCCTTGACTAAATCTTTTTATTGAATCTTTTTCAGAATCATTTAAATCAACTAATTTACTTAAGTCATCAACAGCTTGTTTTTTCAAGCCCATAACAAGATAGTATGAAGCATTATCAAATATTGCTTTTCCATGCACAATTATATTAGGAGCAGCAAAATCTGTAGGTTGTTGCGTAATAATAATTGTTCCAGTATTATATTTTCTGCTTCTTCTTTGAACTCTTGCTAAGAACTCAGCTCCTAAAGTATTTTGATCAGCTAATAATACATGAGCTTCATCTACCATTAATATTGTGTTAACATCTTTATCCAATGTTAATCCCCAAGCAAATTTTAATATATTAAAGAATAATGCATTTCTAATATTATTATCAGCACTCATAACTTCACGAATATTAAATACTATAAAATCACTATTAACTTCAATTGAAGTATGACCATTAAAGTAATATCTTAATTCTTTTACTAAAGGTCTGATTTTTAATTCAAGTTTTTCCATTATTTCTTTTTCACGAGTTTTTTCTACCATAGAAAGAAGTCTTCCTTTTATTGTAGCATACACATCATCAAAAGTAGGAAAATCTTCAGATTTTAAATTTTTAAAGTCTGTATTAAAATCAATTTTATATCTTTTATATGTTTCTTGAACAACTTCACTAAATAAAGTTAACACATCTTCTTCCATTTCAGGATCATAATATTTCATAAATGCTTTTAAACCTTGAAGAGATCTTGTTAAAACTGCATAACTCATGCCTTGAGCTAACTCTTCTTCATCAGCATCCATAATTATTTCAAGAGGATTAATTAAGCCAAATTCTCCACCTCGACCTAAGTCAATAAAATCTCCTCCATATAATTTTGTCATTTCCTCAAGTTCACCTTCAGGATCAATTGCAATAATTTTATGACCATTTCTTATGTTAGATCTTAATAATAATTTTGCAGCTGTACTTTTACCAGAACCAGAAGTTCCAAGAATAATCATATTAGCATTATTTCTATTAAATTCCTTTTTAATTTGATATAAGAATTGATTAAATAATATTACTCCACCAGAATTATCTGCTCCAAAAAGACAAGATAGTCCAGGATCTTTTATACTATCAAAAACAAATGGATACATCGCTGCAATTGTTGGAGTTGGTATTGGAGTTCCAATACGATCTTCAATATCACTTTTTGGAAATAAAGGTAACATACTCTTAAGTATTTTTTCTTGTTCAAATCTTAATACAGTTCCCTTCATACCTAAAGCATCCAGATAGTTCTTTATTTGTATTTTCTTATTTTCTAATTCTTCATGGGAATCTGCTGATACCAATACATGCATTTGAAAATCAAAAATTCTAGATTGAGTAGCTGTTAACATGCTAATAAATGCTTCAATACTTTCATAATCCATTCTTATTTTTTCTTGTATTGTTCTATCATTTTCATTCTGATATCGCATTTTTAAATCTGCTATTTCTTTATTTAACATTTTTGCTAATGTTGAAAAAGGAATAGGTATATGTTTAATAACTATTTTAATTCCAGATAATTGAGTTAAATTAGCCAAATATCCATGCGGAATAACAGGTTGATAACTGATTATAGTTAAAATAGTACAATATTTATCACTTATAATCATGTCTCCACTTCTAAATTCTAAACCTTTTGGAGCTATTTGACTTTTAAAATTCATACTCATGCTCCCATCACCGCCTTAAATTCTACTGAACTTCCTCCATTTAAAAATCCGTCCAATAATATACGTAAGTCATCATTGCTAACTTGAGAAGCCTGTAATCCTGCTCCAGCAAGTCCACTAATAAGACCTTGTATTCTTTTTTGTATTATTTCTGGTCTTTTTTCTTTAAATAAAATGAAATATTCAGTATCAGTGACGCTTACTTCCTTGCTCATAAATAAATTTGCTTTATTTATATCTTCCATAATCATTTTCCTAATACTAGGAGCTAAAACTGAATTATAAAGAAGTTGTAATTGAGATAAATAAACATTAATATCAACCGGTCTTCCAGATACTATTAGCCAAAATTCATAGTCAATAGTATTATAAAATGATCTCAAATTAAATATTGTATTATTTTGAGAATCTTCATCAAGTATAAAGATATTTTTTGGTTGAATTTTAACACCTGTAACATTTAACCCATTTTCTAATTGAATTGCACCATTTAGGATTGATCTAATTGGTAACCAATCCTCTGCATATTTTAAAGCAGCACTATTTACTTTCTTCTGTGCCATAATTTGCACACCAACCTTTCCACAAATATATTCTTCTATTCTTAAAAAAATTAAATACTTCGGTTAAAAAAACTAATACGTTATGATAATAAGGAATTGGCATCACTAGAAGCCCAGTAATACCAACTGGTGATAACTTTATTACTAACTCTAAAATAGAATCTCCCGAAAAAACAAATAGAAATATTAACGTTAATATTGCACCAGACCCAAATAATATTAAATCAAATAATCTAAATACACTAAATATTAATAAACTTTTTTTACTATTTGCCGGTATTAAATACATATTATTCATTCTTTTTTCCTTTCTTCTATGGATTTATTCTTCTGGAACTTGATATTTCTGAAATTCTTCTATTATTATTATCTTTTACATCTTTATAACCACGGCCACTTCTTGGATCCAATCTGTAATTTTCTCTTTCACTCTTTGAATAAGATTTTTTAATTTTTTCATAATCTCCTTCTGTTTTCTGATAAGCTTCTTCTGTTGATTTATCAAATACTGTAGTACTTCCACTTCTTCTTGAAAGAACATCTGCATTAAACTTAGCTGTAACAGCATTATCATAATTTTCTTTAGCAGTGTTTTCAGCTTTAATTCTATCTTGTATGGCATTGCTAATATCTGTTTCTGTCGGTCCTGTTAAACTACCAGGTACATAAGAATCTTGTAATTGTTTTTCTTTTAATCTTGCTGCAATTACGTCTGTATTCTTATCTACATAATTTTGTTCTGACCCATTAGCTCTTGCATATTGATTTTTATATGAATCCATGAATGAATCCAAATTTTTATTATAATTGTTATGAGCATCAATTGTTTCTTTCATTCTAGCAGTTTTTCCAGGAGTTGCGTAATTTATTAAACCTCCTGCTTCTGCTATTTTCTTAGATCTAGCACCTATTGCTTGGCTATTTGCTATCTGTCCTCTAATTAAGTCTCCAAAATTATTAGCAGTTCGTCCTTTATTAGCACCTTGATATGCTCCACCAAGTGCTTGAAATGCTCCAGCACCAAAACCTAATCCAGATTTGCTTGCTGTTGCTATTCCTGCTCCAAGCCCAACTCCGGCTCCAACTATTCCACCTAGTACTTTTCCAAATTGACCTTTTTGAGATGAATCAAAACTAAACCCAAAAATTTCTTCTAATATTTTTGGTAAAACTTTTATAAAGTTTAAAGATGCAAATATAAATACTACTTTTAATAAACTTCTAACAAAAAATCCAACACTTGATGGGAATAAATCCGTACTTGAAAGAATTTTAACGCCAACATTTATAAAATATATTGTTAAATATATTGTTAATAATTTCAAAAATAATTCTAAATATGTTTTAATATAATATTTCCAAAAATTATTAAAAATTGTTTTTCCTTTTCCTGGATCAATATAACTTACAATTGCTATTGGTGAAACTATTTGTAAAATAAACAATTTTATTGACCTTATAAATATATCAATTGTTAATTTAAAAAATATAAATATTAAATATATTGCAGCTACTAAACTTGCAATTGGAATATATTTTAATCCTGTCCCTGGTGAAGTGTCTAAATTTATTAAATCTAAAAATGAACTTTTTGGATCATGAGCTATTAAACAAAATAATCTTTTATTTCCATTTTCAAAATTACAATCATATCCAGAATCAGTATTTTCACCTATTTCAAACCAATCTGTAATACACGTTTGACTTGGATCGTCTTCACATGGCCCTTCCACATATAAAAACGAATTAAATACTTTACTAGTAATCCATCTTCCATAATTATCTCTTGTATAATCTTCACTTGAAAAAATATTATTTATTAAATTTACTTTTTTATTTTCAAAACCAAATTGCCCAAGAACTGAATATTCTTCATTTCCATTAGAAAAAATCATTAATTGAAGATCATTTATTAATCCAAATAGAAAATTTGAATATACTAAAGCAAGCATTGCAATTACTACAAAAACATTAATAATAATTTTTGAACCACCAGTTTCATTATTTTTAAATTTTTCTGGGTCTAACAAAAATTGTAGAAATATAATAGCTAATCTAAATAAAATAAATATGGCAACTAATCCCATTACATTTTTGACTACAGTTTCAAATGCAATTCCCACTTTGGTAAGATTAACTAAAGTAGATAATTCAAATAAACCATAAACTGCTTCAGCTAAAACATAAAAAACAGAATCTAAAAAAATAAATATTTTTTGTAATAAAGGGAATATCCATAAAACGGAAATAATATTACTAAAAATAAAGCTCATTTTCATTTTCCTTTCTAATTACATTTGAATACAACTTGTATCTAATCCTGTAATAATTCCTATTAATCTAATTAAATATGGTAATAAAAATATTACAGCAATAATTATAGCTCTAGTAATTAATTTTGAACTTGCTTTTTTCAAAGCTTCTTCTCCTATCGCAGTTGATTTCATAAAATCAATCATTGATAATACTAAAAATAATATTGGAGTTGATATTTTAAAAACTAATAAATAAATCAAATTTATAAATTTTATAAAATTATCTCCTACAATTTCAGAACATTTTTTAGGTACAAAAATAATATCATCTTCATCAAATTTTAAAGCATCTGAAATATAAGAAGCTGCCGCTTCAGTTTCTGCTTGAATTTGAGCTTGTAAAGCATCATACTCTTCTTGGTCAATTTGTTCATCATATAAAAGTTCAGCATTTTGTTCATATAAAGGAATCATACATTTATATAACATTTGTTGCAACAAATAATTTGTACATTTATCAGTATCGACTCCGTAAAAAGGAATTATATATTGTCGACCATTTTTTGTATAATATTGATCACCATATGTTGTAATTGCAGTTTCATCTGTACAAGCAGCCTTTTCTCCTTCATTATACATTAAGTAATCTCTAATTTTATCTTCTGCATAATCTTCAATTGGAAGTGGAACTTCATAAGGAGCTTGTATTATTTCAAATGGATAAGGAGTGTATTCAAAAAATTTAGAATAATCTGCTGGCAATTTCATTTTACTTCTTAAATCTGCTATTGCTAAAAATGTTCCTGAATTAATAGCATAATTACCACTACTAGAATTTTGAACTAATGTTGGTAATGTACTATACCAATTACTACAAGTCCAATCTGCAAAATATTTTACATGATTTTTATCAAAATAATTTTTTACATCTTCCTCTTGAATTGTATTATTATCATTAGCTTGATACATAATATTATAATCTAAATGTGATTCTCCATAAAAATAATTTTTTCCAAAAGCACCAGCAGAACCAAATAATGAATCTGAAAAAGTACAATAATGTGATGACTCATCATTACTATAACAAACTCTTGGTATACCTCTATATTGATATTCTCCAATAAAATCACTTGCGGTAGCAAAACCATAATTTGGACAATCCCAATCTTCATTTAATTTATCCAATATTCGTTTAGCAGGACCGTGAGATGAATCTCTATAATAATCGGGATTATCTGTGTAATAAGCTGGTATCATATGATAAAGATCAGTTTTGCTACTATTAATAATTCCGATATAACTTGTACCTGCTAAATCAAAAGCAGGATATGTATAAGCTACTTGCATTCTTTTATCTTTTAAATTGTAATATGTATAAACATAATGTGATGTTGTATCTTGTCCAGCATATACTGTATAACTTCTATGAACACAAACTAAAATGCATTCATTATTTTTAATACAAGGAACATCTGTTTGATTACTAATTCCATAACTTTCAATTTCATAATAATCTTCAGTCCAAGTTGTTCCATCAGTTGCTTCAAAAGATTCAGACCAAGCATTTAATCCATTTATATTCAAACTAAATATAAATATAAATAATAAAATGAAAATAAATTTATTAAATTTCATGTAAAAACTCCTTTATATTTATCTATTTAAAATTATAACATAAAAAAAATACTTATAAAAGTATTTTTTTTAATATTTATTATTATTCTGATGGAGTAGAAGTTAAATTCATTGGACATTGCCATGGATAAGATAAGCAAGTATCACATCCTGCTTCTCTCCATTCATCTGCTCCTACTAAAGTCATTAATAAACCTACTAATGTACCTATTAAAAATACAATAACAGCTGCTACAGCCTTTTTAACTAATTTTGTTTGAGCTTCTTTAATTGCTTTTTCATCTTTTTCAGTAACTGCTTTAGCCATATCAACCATTCCAATAACTATTAATATAATTGGAACTGCAATTTTAATTCCTAAAATAACCCATCCTACTAAACCTAAAATAGGTTTTAATTGATTACATAATTCCGCTGGATCACTCATATTATTTTTTCTCTCCTTCTCTTTATATTATAATTTTATATTATATAAAATATTTTGTCAATAAGTATTCTCTTTAATTTAAGCCTAATTTGTTAATTAAAGCAATAATAGATTCAATATTTTCATGTCTGTCATTTAATGGTGGAATGTTCATAAAAATCTTTACTTTACTTTCATATTCAAATATTTCAATATCCTTTTGATCTAACATACTATTGATTAAAACAATTTTTTTATTTTTTAAATTTTCAAATATTTTATTATTTCTTTTCATTAATTTATTTAATTTTAATGTTGATGGTTCCACCAGATATAATACATCTGAACATATGCCTTCATCTTCATAATTATTTAAATCAATTAATGCTATTTCATAATCTCTATGTTTCATTACTTCTTTTGGCAAATCTTCTGAATTCGTAGTAATCAAAGTCGGATCATTATAATAAATGAAATCATTTTTATTTACCTCAATTGCCACTACTTTTCTTGAATTTGACAATTCCTTTTTCAATAAATAAGTCAGTGTAGTTGCTCCGGAATGCTGTGTCAAGGATTTAATGCCTATAATATTTAATCTTGGACTTTCAACATATATTGTCTCATCAACCTTATTTATTATCTGAGGTTCATCCTGTTTCTGTGCTGCCTGTAAATTCTGAATATGAACCACATCCCTGTATGAGTTTGGATGAGACATTAAATAACTTATTCCTGTAATATTTCTGGTAAAATTATAGATTCCCATTGAAATCAATTTTGATAGATAATCTCTTGATTCACTTTCAGGACTATTGTCCAGCACCAGAATAATTTTACTCATATCAAAAGCCAGTGATAGCTTCTGTATATTATTAATATCTTGATAATTATCAATGGAAGTGATATCTAAAATCATCCTGTTAAAGAAGAAATTCTGAAAAGTGTTAATTAACTCATCAACAGAAAAAACACCTTCCATAGATTTTATTACCTCTATGTCAAGTGACATCAGCATTTCTTTATATTTATTAGCTATTATAACGTTCATAATGACCTCCTAAGAATTTCTATCGTAGTAAATAACTTTTGTTTCACCACTTATAGGTATTTGAACTGATATGTTTACCATATCCAAGTTAAACTTAATGAAAGTTTTAACTTTATAATAAGCACTTCCAGAATCAGTTGTTACAGCTTTTATACAGTAACCATTATCATACTCTTGTTCATCAGCATCACAGTTGACATCTGAAGTATTATAATAACCTATTGCTTTCAAATACTTAAAGATTTCAGCCTGAACACTTTCATCTTTATCTAATTCAGTTTTTGATAATGCATTTAAATCAGCATTTAAACTTTCTGTAAATCCTTCATTTTCTTCAATGATACTAATTATTTTATTTTTGATTTTAAAAGCTTTAGTGTAATTGATTGACACTGCTAGATATCCAGAAAAAAGTACAATAAAAATAACTACAAATCCCAGTAACCAAGTACCACCTATCGCTTCTCTCATTATTTACACCTTTTTATTAATCTGCTGGCATTTCATGGCAGTTTGTTGTTCCATTTTCACAACAATCCCATCCTGCTGCTTTGGTTTCACCCAGCTGTTCCTGCTTTACTGCTTCATAATCTTCACCATAGGCAGCTTTACAAGTATTGCTTGCTATTGATTGTTGAATTGTCGGCCAAACAAAAGCATAAAATAACGCAGCTATTGCAGCTATTGCAACCACAGTAATAACAGTCATATTTAATTCTCCAACTGCATCTTTCATCTATATTCCTCCTCTATACTATACATTTATTATACTTATTATTTTTTAAATTATCAAGAGATATAAGTTTAAAATGAAAATATCTGTAAAATTGAAAGTAAAAGTATCACCATTACACCCGCTCCTACTGAAGTAAGCATAAACATTGTTTTCTTTTCCATGGCTTCCAGTCTTTCCTTGTATTTTGTTTCTCTGCTTTTTGCCTGCAGCGTTGAAACAGTTCTTGAAAACACAATCAGTTGATCCTGTTTTCTTTCCTGATTTCCTAAACCCAGTCTATATAGTAATCTCATCATTCTCATGGAATCTCTGACAGGATATTTTCTCGCAAAATTCATGTATGGCTCTATTGTGGAATCACCTGCATCAATTGAAGCAATCAATTCTCTCAAGCCTCCTTTAAACATTCCTGGAGCATCCTCTATTGATTTTGTTATTGCTACCGGAACGGTATAGTGCTGAATCAATATTTCCAAGCTTTTTAAATAATACGGCAACAGTAAATCAATATCATGCAGATGTCTCTTATAATAACCTTTTAATCCTGAATATCCTGATTTAAATACTACAAAAGCCACTATTACTGCTATTATTAAATTAATAAACGTAAAATTTGATATAAAGGCTAACACTAATACAAATAAGATTATTATTGAATTCTGAATTCTCTTATAAAACAGTTTATTAGGATCAACTTCACCGCCATATTTTGAAGCCACTAAAAAGTCATAGTCATTTTCTTTTAATTTAAAGAATAACTTTGAATTATCCTTAATGAACAGATTGGAGTTTATTGCTCCGTTATAATTAAATGCAAACAGGATTAAAGCAGCGATTACTATAAATTCTATATAATTCATTATTCACCACCTACATTCTCATGATAATACTTCTCACCATTTATTATAAAGTAAGTATTTACTATGATGACAATATGCAACATTATCTGAACATACCATAAATCAACTAAATTTAAATAACTTTCCACTCCAAGCAGTAATTGTATTAACATTATAAGCATATATAAAGCTAAACCAAAAGTAATAAACTGTTTATGAAATGATTCTCTGTTGATTCTGTCTCTATACACATTTTCAACCAGCATATCTATATCCTGAAGCATGTTTTCCAAAGCTTCTCCAGAATCTTTAGAACCTTCTTTAGTTATCTGTAAAAATAATTGATGCATATTCTTTACAACATAAAAATTATACTTGCTATCCATAAAATCAAGTGATTCCTCAATTGTACCGTTTGCATATGTCATTGCAATCATCTGCTTGACATCGGTAAGTATTGGATCTTCAAGTACACCTGACTCCACTACTCCTTCAAGAGCCTTTACAAATGACTGAGTTACATTAAATTCCATTATTACATTAGTTGTATATACCTGAATTTGTTCAAAAATAAATTCACTGTATATTTTCTTGCATCTTAAAAATGCCAAATATGGAATAAGCATTACAGCTACAAAAGCATAAACTATAGCCCATATCAGGCTGTAAAAGTACAGATATCCTATAACACTTGCAAAACCTGCAAACAATAATATCTGTATTGTATATTCTCTTGGTGTGTATTCCTGTCCTAACTCTTTTGTTTTTTCTCTAACTACTTTAAATGAATAAGGTGCATATTTTTCATAAGTGTTAGAAATAGTATTTATTATAAACTTGTATGCATTTTCACCTGTGTTTTTTCTATACATTACTGCAAATACTATTACAAAACCTATTATAATAAATTCAATATACATCTTAAATCATCCTTTCTAAATCTTAAAATTCTAAATTCTCTATTGGAACCTCTTTCATTGTCATACTTTCATCTATAAAAGTGTTTTTAGGTATTGAAACACCCTGAGCATTCAAGTATTCAATCAGATACTTTGTCGGATTATTGTAAGTTTCCTTTCCATCAGGAGTCTTTTTAAACAAAAAATTAGTCTTTGCATTATTATCATCATCCACATAAAATTCGCATACTTCAATAATTTCTCTTCTTTTAGCCTGTATCTGTTTTACATGCACTCCAATCTGTACATATCTGTGAATACTTTTTAAGAACTGATCTATATCTATGTTTGATTCCAATAACGAGTACATTCTCATTGGAATGTTTGAAGCTTTGTCAGAGTGTATTGTAGACAATATATTATGTCCTGAAGAAATAGAGTTTCTGACTGCCATTACCGCTTCAGCACTACGTACCTCTGATAGTAAAATCCATCTTGGATTTTGTCTCATACAGGTTACCAGTACCTCTGTATAACTCGCAATATTATTTGTTTTAATTGCAACTATATCTCTCTTAGGAAATATTTTATCTAAATGAAGTTCCAAGGTGTCTTCTATTGTAATTATTTTTTCATTTTCAAATGTATGACTTGCTAAATATTTAACAAGTTCAGTTTTACCACTGCCGGTTTCACCACTAACAACTATGTTGCAGTGTCCTTCAACACATTTAAATAAAAAGTCATGAATCTGCAGTGAAACATATTTTTCATTTAACAGTTTTTCTTTATTTAATCTTAACTTAGCCGGAGTCTTACGAATTGTACATGCTATTCCGTTTGTTGCTATTGATTCATGAATAAAGTTCAAACGTAATTCAGAACTTTCTGCATCCAGTGTCGGATGAGCCATATTAAACGTACTTCCAACAACGTTAGAACATTGGAAAGCAATTTTTTCCATAAGTGCATTATTTACTTCCGGCATTTCAACTGCATATACACCTTTTGTTAAACTTTTCACCCATAATCTTCCACTATTTGAATATGAAATATCTGTAATATCTTCATCACTTAATAATACAGACAATGGTCCAAAGTCTATTTGAGAAAAATTAACGTTCATAATGGACTCCCTTTTTATTTATTTTTTATTCAGTTGGATTTTCTTCTATATTGTCTTCCAGTTCAGGCAGGTCTACATCAGGAATTACAACAGTCTGAGACAATATGAAATCTTCTAAATATTCACTGCTTACCTTTGTTGCTGATGGATTTTCTGAATAGCTGGCATTTCTTGGAACTGGAATTATTTCTCCAGAAAGATATGAAGCTTTTCTTAATAGTAAATGTAGTTCTTCAGGAACTGCAAATATCAGAGAAGCCGGTGTTCCTAGTTTGGCACTATTTTCAAATACGTGATTTCCACCTGAATCTTTTACAGCTAAAACTTCTATGCTTTCAATTAATTTTCCAAGAATCAACTTTCCTGTATCATCGGATGCAGAATAATATAAATCTATATAGTTTCCAGGAAATACTGAATTTCCGTAAGTAGTTTCAGTATTAACCGGTAAGGATACCACCGTATAGCCATCCGGAATATCCGCCCACGCAGAATCCGGCATCTCACTCCAGGTAACCAGCACACTATCATAAAAAATACTTCCGGCAGGAATTACCGTATTAAAATTAGCATACATTCCAACAACATCACTGATTGTTCTAACTGTATTTGTTGTAACCATTGATTTCGGTATTTCAACCAATCCAATCATATCCTCAGTAATTAAAGTTCTAGGTTGAATATCAACCTTTGCATAAGGAACTTTAATCGGTTGAGTTCTCTGATCAATTCTCCAGTTATAAGCAAAGTATAATACTAATAAAGATAACAATACAGCTACAATTGTTACAGTATTCTTATTCTTAAAAAATCTTGATAAAGCAATTTTCAATTTATTCATTCTTTCCTCCTACTATTCTAGATTTAATTATAAACTAAAATTATATTAAAATCAATTAAAAAAAGATATTTGAAAAATATCTTCTTATCTATTTCTAAATCTTTCTTTAGAATCCAATATCTTTTTTCTGATTCTTATAGCATCAGGAGTTATTTCAACCAATTCATCTTCCTTTATGAATTCTATAGCTTCCTCTAATGTGAATACTTTTGGTTTTGAGAGCGCTATGGCTTCATCACTTCCAGAAGATCTTGTATTAGACATTTCTTTATTCTTGCAGGGATTAACATCCAAATCATTGTCTCTATTATTGATGCCAATAATCATTCCCTTGTAAACGTGAATTCCCGGTTCAATAATCATTGAGCCTCTGTCACTTAAATTCCATAGTGAATATCCGAATGCTATTCCATTTTCCATAGAAACCAGCACTCCATTCTTTCTATGAACGATATCTCCAACATATGGTTTATAGGAATCAAAACTTCTTACAAGAATTCCCTTGCCTTTTGTATTGGTTATAAAATTGCTTCTATATCCAATAAGACCTCTTGTAGGTGCTAAAAATTCTAATTTTGTATAATTATCTTCACTGTTGTTGATTGAAACAAGAGTTCCCCTTCTTTCACTTAAATCATTTACAATGGTTCCAGAATAATAGTTAGGAACATTTATTATAACTTTTTCAAAGGGTTCACATTTCTTACCTGCTATTTCCTTTAATATAACTTCAGGCTTTGAAACTCCAAGTTCATATCCCTCTCTTCTCATATTTTCAAGTAATATTGATAAATGAAGTTCCCCTCTGCCGGAAACTTTAAATCCATCCTGATTAGGCAATTCCTGTACTTCCAGTCCAATATTTCTTTCAAGTTCCTTAAACAGTCTGTCTCTCAAATGTCTGCTTGTTACATATTTTCCACTTTTTCCTGCAAATGGAGAATTATTAACCAGGAAATTCATTGTTAATGTAGGCTTCTCAATTTCAATCGGAGGTAATGGATCAATTATATCTTTTGTACAGATCGTATCTCCTATGGAAATGTTTGAGCATCCTGCTATCGTAACAATATCTCCATAATATACTTCATTAACTTCAATTCTTTTGATTCCTTCATTAACAAACAATTTATTAACCTTAAATGAAGTTATGCTTCCATCATTCTTAATTAAGGATACTGTTTCTCCAACCTTAATCTTTCCCTTGGATATTCTTCCAACACCAAGTCTTCCTATATAATCATCATATTCCAAAGAGGATATCTGCAGCTGCAGATTATCATTGATATTTCCTTCATATGGTTTCACCTGATTAATTATCGTTTCAAGTAAAGGTTCTATTGAATTATTATCTTCATTAATTTCATATTTTGCTATTCCCTCTTTGGCAATTCCATAAATTATTTTAAAATCAAGTTGTTCATCGGTTGCGCCCAATTCACAGAATAAATCAAATGTCATATTTACTACATCATCTACTCTGGCATCTTTTTTATCTATCTTGTTTATAAAAAGAATGGGATTCAAGTTATTTTTCAATGCCTCTTTTAATACAAATCTTGTTTGAGGCATTGGACCTTCAGAAGAGTCAACTAAAAGCACAACAGTGTCAACTGTTTTAATAACTCTTTCAATCTCACTGGAGAAATCTGCATGACCTGGAGTATCCACTATATTTAATTTATAACCCTTATATCTTATTGAGCAGTTCTTGGCGGTTATAGTTATACCACGTTCACGACCTCTTCATTCTCTCTAAATACTCCGTTTTGTTTTAACAGGGCATCAACCAATGTGCTTTTCCCGGCATCAACATGCGCCACAACAGCAAAATTTATTATCTTGTCCATATTTATCCCCT
This sequence comes from uncultured Muribaculaceae bacterium, assembly GCA_964555585.1. Lineage (GTDB taxonomy): Bacteria > Bacillota_I > Bacilli_A > RF39 > UBA660 > CAZKSN01. The sequence goes on from CAZKSN010000001.1 coordinate 200,149, forward strand.
CTTTTTTGACATACCATAAGATAATACTACAAAATCAATAAATTTTCAAGAAAAATCACTCTTCACTGGTTAAAATGTTGTATATATTGGTATATTTATATGTTTTTCTGTTAGTTCCTGACTTTTTAGTTCTCTCCAGCAGTTTGATCTCAACAAGTCTTTTCAATACCTTATTAACTGAATTAATATGATGTTTGGTATCACTTATCATATCGTTTGTTGTAAACACAACTCTTTTTATCATATGAGGCAGCATTTTATACACT
>CAZKSN010000002.1:0-69703 GCA_964555585.1 uncultured Muribaculaceae bacterium
AAAATACATAGTTAAAGCTTTTTTCTGCTTTCTTGCAAATTTCCAGGTTTCTTTTAAATTTTTAAAAATTTCAATCCTTTTTATACTTTTTCACTCCTATTATATTGTAACACTTCTAAAAAAATAATTATAGTCTTAAATAAATTATTTTTTTATTGTATAATTAGTATGGAGGTTTTATATGGATAATATAATTACAGAATTAGAATTTGCATCTAGTTTATTTGCAAATATGAAAATAAATAATATTCATGAATTCAGAATTGATAAATTACATGAGGTAATTGTAGAAGAATTTAAAAGTGATGATATCAGACTTTTATTTCTTGATCTTGATTACAATCTAATAGTCAGTACCGGATTATCTCATTTTCAAATAATTGGAGGAATATGCCAAAACTTAAGCTTTCATAATCCTAGAGCAAAAATAACTTTTAATAAAGAAGTTGCAAATGAATTATTAAATTCAAATAATGAAGTGACAAATGAGGTTACTATGCAAATAGTAAGTGAATATATTAAAACTAATGGTTTTTCAAAAAAATTAAATATTTAAGAGGTATTATGAAGGAAGAATTAATTGCACCCTGTGGAATGAACTGTACTTTATGTATTGGTTATCAGAGAGATAAAAATAAATGTATTGGATGCAAATATTTACCTGATAAACGATATGTTACAAAGGACAGCAAGAGCTGTGTAATAAAAAATTGTGAAACAATTAAAAGAAATAAAACAGGATTCTGCTATGAATGTGATAAATATCCCTGTCAGAGATTAAAACAATTAGATAAAAGATATCGTACTAAATATGGTATGAGTATGATAGAAAATTTAAATAATATAAAAAATAACGGTATATCCAATTTTTTATCTTCAGAAGAAGAAAAATGGAAATGTAAAAATTGTTCAAACTATGTTTGTGTTCACAAAAATTCTTGCATAAATTGTAAAACTATATATAAATAATAGTTTAAATTATTTTTATTGCGATTACATCTTTTGTTACAACTGCTTCATTTCTTTCAATATTAATTTCAGTATCTTTGGTTATTAAAGATACTTTTTTTGCAATTGTCTTTATTCTCAATACAGATAATATATCCTCAATTGAAACTCCAATTTTTGTATACAGTACTTTCGTTTCAATATGATGTCCGAATACAGTAATATATTTTTCAGTTAAAACTTTATTATTTTTTAAAGTATTGTAAACTTCAAACAATTCTAAAAAATTATATACTACACATTCATTACACTTTTTACCATAAATTGACTTCGCTAAAACTTCATCTTTAATATTTTCTTTAGTAATAAAGATACTAAAATCTGTATATGTTCCAATATACTTTGATAAAGATTCCCTTAAAAAGTGATCTTTTGAATTTATAACAAAAATTACTTTTATTAATTTAAATATGCTTTGTATGGCATCTGCGGCTTCTAAAAATTTATGAACATTTTTATTAATAAGATAATTATTAGATAAATCACTCTTTTTATCATAAGAAATATTGATAATTAAATATTTTTTGTTATTAAAGTTTCTATCTGTATTATAATATTTCAGTAATTCCTCAGCTTCATTCACTTTATAATTCAATAAATCTTTTTTTGAACCAATAATCTTTTGTCTTTTATCTCTAAAATCATTCTCTATAATCAATACATTATTTAATCCTGTTGTCGTCATTAATGATTTTACACCAATTATTCTGCCAGATACCGTGGAAAATATATTTTCATTATCTATATTGCTTCCAAGATATGAACCGCAATAAATATTTTTGCTTTTTGGTATTTTCAATGATTCCTTATTATCAAATGGTATATAAATATATTCCGGCATCATAAACGACAAATATCCTAGTTTTACTTCTTTGCTCATAAATACTCCTATTAGAATTATATAATAAAAAAAATATTATGTAAATTAAACATAATATTTTTTATTTATTTTTAGATAATGCAAATGGTAATTCTTCTTTTAATATTTTGCCTTCAATCAATTTTTATATTTTTTTTAAGAAATTAAATAAAGTCTCTGATACAGCTTTTGGCAGTATTGCTTCCAGTTCTTCAATTGAAGCTTCCTTAATCTTCTTAAGAGAACCAAATGTATTTATCAATTCTTTTTTTCTTTTGTCTCCAATTCCCTCCACTTGATCTAAAATACTGTTTAAACTTCCTTTGCTTCTAATCTGTTTATGATAATTTATTGTGTATCTGTGAACTTCATCACCTATTCTGGACAGTAAATAAAATACATTACTTTTTTTATCTACATTAACAATCTGCAGTGAATCTCCATCAATGAGTTCATTTGTTTTATGTTTATCATTCTTTTTCAAACCACATACTTTTATATTAAGATTAAAATCATTCAATACACTTTTACATACATTAATTTGATTGATTCCACCATCTACTATGATTAATTCCGGCAACCTTAAATGTTCTTTAATTGCCTTAAAATACCTTCTATAAATTACTTCTCTCATTGCCTGCACATCATCATTTTTTTCAAAAGACATTTTAAATTTTCTATACTCTTTCTTACTGGGAAGACCATCAATAAAAACAACCATGCCGGATACAGTAAAAGTGCCGAATAAATTTGAATTATCAAAGATTTCAATAACATTCAAAGTATCTAATTTCAATAATTCTCTTAACTCCTCATTAGCCTTGTAACTTCTTTCATCATTTCTGTATATAAGCTCTATTTCATTTTCTAAATTTATTTTTGCATTTTCATAAGCCATATCAAGCAGTCTCTTTTTATTTCCTTTTTGAACATTCAGTATTCTGGTCTTTAGTAATTCACCCAAAATATTACTGTCTATTCCTGCAGGAACCAGTATTTCCCTAGGAATTAAATTTTTCCTTTGATAAAAATCCAGAATATAATACTCTAGTTCATCTTTTTCTGTACTTATTATCGGCTTAATTGAACTGTTGCTTCCAATAAGCTTTCCATTTCTTAAAAAGAATACTTGTATGGAAATATATCCTTTATTAGAATAATAGCTGAATATGTCTCTGTTTACCCCATCATTCAATTCTACCTTTTGCCTTTCAAAAACTATAGACATATAATCTAATTCTTTTTTCAGTTCCAATGCCTGCTCATAATTTAAACTTTCTGAGTAATATTCTATTTTTTCTCTTATTTTATCAATTAAAATATCATCATTTCCATTCAGTATACTAATTATTTCACTTTTCATTGCTGTAATATCTATTTCTTTTTTAATACAGAAACCCAGGCATTCATTAATGTGAAAATACAAGCATTCTTTTTTAGGCATTGTGATGCATTTTCTAAGAGGATATATTCTGTTTAAGAGATATACCAATCTTCTTGCAGCATATACATTAGGGTATGGTCCGAATAAAAGTTTTTTCCTTTTGCTTATATTCAACTCTCTTCTTACAATAAGTCTTGGAAATCTTTCATTAGTTAGTTCTATGTACGGATAACTTTTATCATCCTTTAATAATATATTATATTTCGGGTTATATTTCTTAATTAAATTTAATTCTAAAATAAAAGCTTCCAGTTCACTTGAAGTCACAATGTATTCAAAAGATTTTATCTCACTTACAAGTACTCTGGTCTTTCCTTCCGTTCTTCCAGTGAAATAACTCTTTAATCTATTGAATAAGTTTTTTGCCTTGCCAACATAAATAATAGTTCCTATTTCATTTTTCATTAAATAGCAACCGCTTTTTTTAGGAACAATGCTTAATTCAGTTTTAAACATAGACATTCACCATTTATATTATATCAAATATTATAAATAATTGACTTTAATTTTAACTATGTTAGAATATAAAATTGTAAGAGGTGATACTGTGACCAATAGAACAAGTCCATTAGCTAGAGATTTAATAAGTGAACAAGTGACAGGTTATTTAAGAGCGGTTATTGAAAGTTCTCAAAAGTATATAAAAGAATATACAAAAAACAGTGCTTATAAATACAGAGTTATATCTCTTGATGACTATAATTATTTATTAGAGAGTGGTAAGAATAAAAACGAATATTTTGAATTAAGAAACTATTATGACGGCTACGTTGAATTAAATAGTGATGATATTGAAGAATTATTAAGTCTAATATATGAATCTTTATTAACTTATGATTTAAGTGAATGTGCTGTTACGGGTAGTTTAAGTTTATTGATTACATTGCCACTTAGAAATCTTCAAGCTGAAATTGATAATAAGAAAAAATTATCCATTGATGATCTAAGTAAAAAATATAAATTGAAAAAATGGAGTTATATTATTTTAGGTAATAAATGTTGCAGCATTTTAGAAGATTTTTTATGTGGTGTATGTGTTTCCTGGATTCATGATGATGAATTTGCAATCTACAATGATGAAGCAGATATCTGTAGAATTACTGTTGAAGGAATAGATAAACTAGAAGAAGCTGAAATAAAAAGAAAGCTGGATAAATAACTTTCTTTTTAATTTATGTTATAATATTAATATGAAAATGATAAATGAAAGTTTTTATGAAATAAAAAAATCTAAATTCTATGGCTATTCTTATGAAATAAATAATATAAATGAAGTGGAAAGCATTCTAAATAAAATAAGAAGTGAACATAAGAAGGCAAAACATATTGTTTATGCATATAAAATAAATAATACTGAAAAGAAGTATGAAGCCAAGGAACCAGCGAACTCTGCCGGTAAACCTATTTTAAATATTATTAATGTTAAAAACTTAAATAATATTTTAATAGTTATTGTAAGATACTTTGGAGGTATACTATTAGGCAAGGGACCTTTAACGAGAGCTTATTCTAAAGCAACTTCAAAACTTTTTTAATTTTTATGTATATTTTTATCCATAATGAATAATATATTAGTAGGACTACAATGGTTATAGAAATTCTATAATAAAAAAATTGTAGTCCTACTTTTTTTTAAAAAAAAAATGGAATATTTTTATACTATATTGCAATAATATTATTAGGACCACATTTTAATATATAGATTTAGTTATCTAGTTTATTAAATATAAGTGGTCCTACTTTTTTATTTAAATCTTTTTTAAAAGATAAGATATCCATGATTTAGGTTTAGTAATTTCACTATGATAAAACTCTTTTATTATTTTGAAATTATTTTTTAATAATATTTCTTCAAGCTCATTTTTACTCCACTTTTTTCTAAATCTTAGAATGTTATTGTAATCTTTCTTTTCAAAGTAACCTTCAGCTGTTTTAGTATGAATTGTAGTGCATATTGCAAAAAAGCCATTATTATCCAACCATTTATAGACTTTCTTTAATATTAAATCTAAATCCTCAGGTTCAAAACAATGAATAAAAGCCATCGCAACTATCAAATCATATTTGCTTTTAAGTTCAACTTTTAAAATATCTTTATTTATAACATTTGTGTTTGGAGAATTCAATCTTATATATTTTACCATTTCATCAGAAAATTCTATAGCAGTTGTTTCAAAATTATTTTCTTCCATAACTTTCAAGAATTGACCGGCTCCCGCTCCCAATTCCAAAGCTTTATGGTATTTTGATAGATCAAATTCAGAAAAAATCAGATTTATCCAAGGTTCATAAAATAAATAATTGTTTCCTCCAAATAAATCTTTATTTGAATATTCTTTTGCAACTAAATCATATGCCTTCTGATTAATTTTTAAATATTTTTTCATAACAAGACTATTATATCAAAATAAAAATTTTAGTCTACAAATAAAGCTTTAAATACTTTAAATATATTTGAAATACCCTTCGTCATAAATTTTTCAATAGCTGTACTGGTGTTTTTACCTAAATTTGAAATATTATTTGAATAATCTTTATAGGAACTTGAAACATAGTTTTCCATACTAATTTCTTTGCCTTCCTGTAAATCCTTTTCAAATTGTTTTATAGCTTCCTCAGTAATTGTCTTCTTATTATATTGAGTAAATTCATAATATCCATTTATTTGAGTCAAATAAAAACATATATATATTAAAAACAATATTATTAATACTATCAATACTATATTTTTTTTCTTTTTTTTAGGTTCCATTTTTCACTTCCTTTATAAATTCACTAATCTTCTTAGCTAAAACTTCACATGTATTGTAAACTTGTTCAATAGTGTTATCTACACCACCTATTTCAATAAGCATTGAATTCGGACTTAAATCTTGATTATATACACCATTTACATTCTTACCGCTTTTTTTAAGTATTCCCCTACTTATGCCAGGATATTCTTTTTTTATATATTCATTTAATTTTGTTGCCAAGTCTAAATTCTTTTTATAATTTTTATTATCAAGCCCAACTACAAACAAGATTCTTGCAAATTCCTTTCCATCCTTTTCATACAGTGTTCCTTTTAATCTTGTAGAGTCTCTATGAATATCAATTAAATATTCTATGGTTTTATTTTTATTTAAAGTTATTTCTGCAAAATATCTACTTGCAACATAACTGTAATTGTATTTTAATTTACGTTTGTCCAGATATTCTTTTATATTAGCTGTTTCCACTATTGAAGGCATATTAAGTTCATTTAATTTTTCTTTCAATATGTATGAGGCTATCATCACATTAGGTTTTATACTGTAGTCGTAAAGAGTTTCTAGACTATACTCCTCCAGTTGATGCGTATTATATATATAAACAATTGGTTCTTTGACTTTTATTGGATTGGGATCTTCCACATACTCTGTTAAACTGTTTTCATAATTGAATAAATCTGTTTCCTCATCTGCTGAAAATACTTCTAAATCCTTTTTAGGTATAATTTTATTTAAAGAAACATATAAAATGTTTTTTGGAGTGGTAAGATTTATATCTAATTTCTTTATAAAATAATTTTCCTCATTCAAAATTTCCTTTAATGAACTATTCATTAAGATATCCTTAATGTTTATAATTTTCCCATTAAATAATATTCCTAAAAATATATAAAATGAAAAAAATAATATTAAAACATTTAATATAAATTTAATTTTATTTTTTTTAAATATAAATTTTCTTTTCATAGTATAATTATATTAATTGCTTTATTAAAATTTTGTAGAAAAAAAGTAAAATAATAAATTTGGGAATAAAGATTGATTTTTCTACAATATTCTGGTAATATTATAACAGTTTCTAAGGAGGTGACTTTATGGCAAATATTAAAAGTGCAAAGAAAAGAATACGTACAATTAAGAAAAAAACTATATTAAATAATGATGTTAATACTAGCATGAAAACTGCAATTAAGAAATTTAATAAATTAGTTCAGGAAGGTAAAATTGAAGAAGCTAAAAATAATTTAAGTAATGTCGTTAAAAAAATTGACAAAGCTCAAGTTTCAGGCATAATCAAAAAAAATGCTGGCAATAGATACAAATCAAATTTATCAAAGAAAGTTAATAATAAAAAGTAGGAGTTTAATACTACTTTTTTTTGATTATAATAAAAATATTTGATATAATGAGTTTGGTGGCTTTATGAAACAATTTAAAAGTGGAGTCTTAGTAGTTGTGATTTTATTATCAATTTATACAATCAGATTAAATTATAATGATGTGATTTTTTTATTTAATTATATATTTAATAAAGAACAAAAAATCATAATATCTGAGATAAATGATTATCAAAGAAATTATACTTATGAAAAATTCTATAATTCTGATGATTATACTCCTGAAAATATAGATGATTTGAAAAACATATATTATAATGTTTTAAATAACGGATGGAGCAGCTTTACCTTTTACTGTCCTACAGAATATAAGGATTGTCTACATGAATTGGAGCTGATTAGTTCAGATGAAAACATGTTAAGTAATATTAATAATTACGTTAATCCATATAACAGCTTTAAAATAATTGATACCACTATCACTTCATTTGGTGAAATAACAATCAATGTTCAAAAAAATTATTCAGCTGAAGATATAGATACTCTTAAAGCCAAAGTATTGGAGATATCAGAGAATTTAGGCTTACAAATGTTAAATGATAAGAAAAGTATTACTGAAATTCACAAATATATTATAAATAATACGAAATATGATTTGGAAAGAGCAGACAATGGTTCAAGTGTTTATAATTCAGATACAGCTTATGGTGTATTAATCCAAGGATATGGAGTCTGTAGTGGCTACAGTGATGCTTTCGCCTTGTTTATGGATTATTTAAATATTCCAAACATAAAGGTATCAAGTAAGGAACATATATGGAATTTGATATATATAGATAATAAATGGTTGCATGTTGATGTAACTTGGGATGATAATGACAATTCTCCATTAATAAAATCAAATTTTCTTTTAATTAATACAAAAGAATTAAAAAGTATTGATGATGAATATCATGAATTTGATGAATCGTTCTTTATAGAAACAAATTAAATATATTTACATACTTCTTTTACAGTGTTTTCAAAATTATTGAAATCAACATTAAACCAGATTACATTTTTAATTTTATTATTAAACCAGGTATATTGTCTTTTAGCATATTTTCTTGAATTGGATTTAATTAAATTAACTGCTTCTTCCAAGGAAATTTCATTATTAAAATATTTATATAATTCTTTGTAGCCTATTCCATTGATTATTGGCTTACTTAGAATTTTTTTATCATATAAATTTCTTACTTCTTCAAGCAAACCATTTCTTATCATAATATCAACTCTGTTATTTATAATCTCATATAATTTTTCTCTATTAGTAGTAAGCCCAATAAAAGTGACATCATAAAGTAGATTATCTCCTTTATTGTTCTCATTTATGGACTTATTATTTTTTATATAATAACTTAATGCTCTTATTAATCTTCTCTTGTTGTTTTTATCTATAACAATATTCTTATCCAAGTTTATAAGCATTTTATACAGTTCTTCAGCAGAATAATTTTCAAAATCATTATCAGTATTTTCCTTTTCAAAGGTATAATCGTACAGTAATGCCTTTATATAAAGTCCTGTTCCACCAACTATGATAACCTGCTTATTCCTTTCTTGAATTTCCTTTATTTTACTTCTTGCAGTTTTTTGATAGTCAAAAACTGAATAATTATCATTAACTTCTCTTATATCAAATAAATGATGAATTATCCCTTCTTTTTCAGTTTCTTTTATTTTAGCAGTACCTATATTTAATTCTTTATATACCTGCATGGAATCTGCATTAATTATTTCTCCATTCAGCCTTTTAGCAAGTTCAACAGATAACTTGGTTTTACCTACTCCTGTGGGTCCAACAATAACTATGATCTTATTATTATTCATAAAATTCTCCAAATAAATTATAGCAAAAACAAACTATAATTAATATAATTTTCTTTTTAAAGTATTTACTTCTTCAGATACAAAATATAATTTTTTCAAATCTTTCATTATTCTTTTGTTTCTCGTATAATTTCTTAGTAAAGGACTATATAAAGGAATAATATATTTTTCCTCTTCATTTATTATTATTTTACGAGGTAAACCAACTATATCATTAAAATCTCTATATTCTAATAAAGATCTAGTTGCTTTATCTCCTAAGGTAAAAATGATCTTAGGGTTAATTATATTTATTTGTGCTAATAAAAAATTTCTACAATTGTTTATACATTTATTAATATTTCTTTTATCATTTAAAAAACATTTCATAGCCTCTATATAGAAAATTTCATTTAATTCAAGATTCAATATTTCAAATAGTTTCTTAACTGTAGCATCCAGAGAATATAATTTTTCATTTATTTGAGAAAATTCTTTATTCTCTTTTCTTATTGGAGCATCTCCGATGAGAAGTATTTGATTGCTTTTTCCAAATGATACAGTAGTTATACCCACATATTTATCAACCATATTATCACACAGTTTACAGCATCTTATCTCATTATCTATTTCTATTATTTTTTCAACTATATTTGACATTTTTTATCACCTCTTTATTTATTTATATTCACAAATAAAAAAGTAGTTATTATCTACTTCTTTATCTTCTAGGAGTATAAGTATGACTACCGGTTTGATATACTGTTTTAGCTAAAGCAAGTTTTTGAGTTTCTATGTCATTATGTTTCTCAATTGCCGCTGCTAATCGGTTAAAATCATCTGAAGATACATTTAAAATTTCACTTTTTATTAATTTTTCTAAATATACTTTTATATGAAATAATTGATCATCTGTATACATACCCATTTCTATTCCCCCTTTTGAATAGTTCAATATTATAATCTTTTTTTAATGAAAAGTCAATTTATACTACTCTTTTAAATAATTTTTCCAATTCATATTTTTTATATTCCACTATTGTAGGTCTTCCATGAGGGCATGTATAGGGAAATTCACATTTAAAAAGCCTCTTTATCAAAGTTTCCTGTTCCTCATAGGAAATATTTGTATTTGCTTTAACACTCATCCTGCATGAAAGAGTAATTGCCACATTTTCATTGAATTTCACTCTGTCAAATTTCTCATTGATATTATATATTAAATCAAATATTTTTCTAATGCTCTCTTCTTCAAAGCCTTCCTTTATCCAGGTTGGATGAGCAGTAATTCTATATGTATTAATTCCAAATTCCTCAAATTCAAATTTTAATTCTTTTAGTATATATTCATATTCCTTAATGATTAGAAATTCATTTTTAGACAGTTCAATGTTTATAGGAAATAACATATTAATTGAATTTACATTGGATTCCTTTAAAGCTTTTAAATAGGTTTCATAATTGATTCTTTCATTTGCAGCATGAATATCTATTAAATACATTATATCCTCTGCCTGTGCTATTAAATAAGTTCCCAAAGCTAATCCTACCGGAGTAATCAAACTCTTTGCTTCTATATCATATTCATTCAATTGATCAGCCAAGTTGAAATCCAAGATCATTTCTTTATATTCTTTTGCTTCTGTATTGCTTACTGTTTCCTCTACTTCATTATATGCCTTGTATGTATTATCACTATTATTAAGAGTATTCCTTATCATACTAAATAGCAAGTCCTCCAGTGTATCAATTTTACTTAATTTAATATCCTGTTTTGTCGGATGAATATTTACATCTATTAAAGTCGGATCTGTTTCAATATTTAATACCACTACTGGAAATTTATTTTCCGCTAAAAAAGTATGATATGCATCTTTAATGATTCTGTTTATTACTGAATTCTGGATAACTCTTTTATTCACTAAAACTATCATTCCACTTTTAGAACTTTTATTTATATTTATATTTCCTATATATCCATCAATACTGTAGTCAATATTTTCTCCAGCAACATTTATCATATTCTTACTTGTGCTGTATCCAAAGATTTCATGAATCACCTTCAGTAAATCATTACTTCCACTTGTTTTTAATATTTCCTTTTCATCATTTATAAGTGTAAAAGAAATATTGGGATGAGAAAGACTCAATCTTTCCATATACATTGTTACATTAGCCAGTTCTGTATTTAAACTTTTCAAGAACTTTAATCTTGCAGGTGTGTTATAAAATAAATTATCTACTGTTATTGAAGTGCCTCTTCTTATTTTTCCTTTTTTAACTGAAATAAGTTTTCCACCTTTAATTAAAACATTTGTAGCCTCACTGGAATTATAAGTATCCAGCTCAACTTCACTAACAGAAGCTATTGAAGCTAGGGCTTCACCTCTAAAACCCAAGGTATTTATAAAATACAAATCATTTTCAGTTTTTATTTTACTAGTGGCATGACGACTGAAAGCAAGAATGGCATCTTCTTTATCCATACCAATTCCATTATCAGTTACTTTAATTCTTTTAATTCCGGAGGAAATAAGTTCAACTTTTATAACATCACTACTTGCATCTATACTGTTTTCCACCAGTTCTTTGACAACACTTGCAATTTTTTCTACAACTTCTCCAGCTGCTATTTTATTAGCAAGCACTTCATCCATTACTTTAATAACACCCATACTACACCATATTTTTTCTTACACTAATCAGATTTTCATCCAAAGTGTATACCACAACATCTGCTTCAGATACGATTTTCACAAATCCAAGTCCATTTACTACAATATCTTCTTTTCCCTTTATATGAATGTTCTTCTTAGGTAAAACTTTTAATTTATCGCTTGTGGTGATTTTTATCTTATCAAAATTAAGATTGTTATTCATATAAAAACTGAAGCTATTTGTCTTACCTTTCTCATAATCTATTCTTAAAAGGTTTTCAACTATCACACAGAAACCCGGTTTAATTTGTAATGTCTTAACTTTTATTTCCTTTTTAGGAGTAATTCTTTTTATATCCTTTAAATTTAAATAATTATAGATGGAATTTTTAAGTAAAAAACCAGGTGTATCTATAACTGTCAAATCATTATTCAATTTAATTTTTATATAATCTATTGTAGTATTTGGAATGATACTGGTTGTAATCAGAGATTTACTTCCGACACTTCCAAGAAGAGCATTTATGAATGTGCTTTTTCCACTGTTTGACAAGCCTACAATATAAAGGTTTTTTATATTTAATTTTTCTACACTTTTCAAAAATTTATCTATGCTTAACTTTTTATGACTGCTTATACACATTACTTCTGTATTTTCATAAAAATTCTCCTTAAAGTACTTAACGATTTTTTTATCATTTACACTTTTTGGCAATAAGTCTCTTTTTGTAAGAAGAATAAAGACATTATTATTAAAATATTTGATGAACTCCAAAGATTCATTTGTAATATTCAATATATCAATTAAATATACAACAGAGGCATTTGATTTATTTATATCACTTATTATTTGATTAAAGTCTTTTGCCTTTTCAATAATGCTGCATTCACCATAATTTTTTATCTTAAAGCATCTTTCACAAAAATCTTTGTTTTTTACATTCTCATTCACATAGCCTTCTTTATCTTTAAAAATGCTTTGTAAAACTGCTCCGCAGCCTTTACAATTTCTACTCATAATATTTTCCCCTTACAAATAATTCTTTTCTGGTTAAAAATTTAAATATAAATTTTTCAATCGTTTTATTAAAGAATGAAGTAAAAAAATCCTTTTCACTCATGGAATTTACCAGTATGGAAGTTATATTCATTCTATTGGCACCATAAATATCAGTTGCCAGCTTATCTCCAATGGCAGCTATTTCATTAGCTTTAAATCCATAAGTATTGATTATTTTCATATATTTATCTTTTCTTGGTTTGAAAGAAAAAGCAGCTGAATCCACTTGCAGTTCATCTTTAAAAACCTCTACTCTTGTTTTAGGAGAATTGGAAATTATTATTAATTTGAAACCCATTTTTTTTAAATCATAAAACAGCTTTTTTAATCTCTTATCCGGTTTATCGACTGAAGTAGGAATAATAGTGTTGTTCAAACTGAAAAGAATACATTTTATTCCCATTTTTTTAAGTTTTTTATAATCAATTGTATATATACTTTTCTGATACATATCAGGTACAAATTTATCAAACACTATTAACTCACCTCTTTATTCAATTATAACTTTTTTACAAAGAAAAATAAACACTTTTGTGTTTATTTTATTTTTACTAATTCTTTAACAGATCTAGCATTTACCTTTAAACTTGCTTCAATCAATGAATTGAATAAAGGGTGACATCTTGTAGGTCTGCTCTTAAATTCCGGATGAAACTGACAGGCTATAAAATGTGGATGAGATGGATATTCAATGATTTCAACCAATTCACTTTCTTTATTTATTCCAGAGAATACTAATCCATGCTCTTCTAGAACCGCTTTATATTTATTATTAAATTCATAACGATGACGATGTCTTTCATAAATTATTTTTTTATTGTAACATTTATAAGCTAATGTCTTTTCCCTAATATTGCATTTATAATTGCCTAATCTCATAGTTGCACCCAGATTTATAATGTTTTTTTGCTCTTCCATTATATCAATAACCGGATTACTGGTATTTTCATCAAATTCAGTAGAATTCGCATCTTTTATTCCACAAACATTTCTACAAAATTCTATAACAGATAATTGAAGTCCCAGGCAAAGTCCCAGGAAAGGAATATTATTTTCTCTGGCATATTTTATTGCTTTAATCTTACCTTCAATGCCTCTGTTACCAAATCCACCTGGAACAACCATTCCATCAATGTTTTTGAATACTAAACTTAAATTCTTGTTTTTTTCCAACTTTTCAGAATCTATCCAGTTAATTTTAATTTTTGTATTGTGATAGTAACCTGCATGTTTTAATGATTCAGTTACTGAAATATATGCGTCATGCAGCTCCACATATTTTCCTACTATAGCAATTTCAACTTCATTTTCTAAAGATTCAACTAAAGTGGTAAGTTTTTTCCAATCTGTTAAATTTATTCTCTTTAGAGGAAGTTTAAATTGATTCAATATGACTTCATCAATTTTCTGTTCATAAAAATTTAATGGAATTTGATATATATTCTTTACATTTATTGCCTCTATAATGTTGTATTCAGGTAAACTGCAGTACAATGATATCTTCTTTTTTAATTCTTCTCCCATTTTAATTGGAGTTCTACATACTATTGCATCAGGCTGTATTCCCAGACCTCTCAATTCTATTACACTATGCTGTGTTGGCTTCGTTTTAAGTTCTCCAGAACCATATATACTTGGCACTAAAGTTGTATGAACAAAAAATGTATTTTCAGCACCTAATTCATATCTGATCTGTCTTAATGCTTCCAAATATGCAAGTGATTCTATATCACCTATGGTACCACCTATTTCAGTAATGACAACATCCGCTTTAGAAGTACTTCCAGCCTCATACACTTTACTTTTTATTTCATTGGTAATATGGGGAACTATCTGAACAGTCGCTCCTAAGAATTCACCACGTCTTTCTTTTTCAATCACAGAATGATAAACTTTTCCAGTAGTGACACTGGAAGTATAATTCAATTCTTCATCTATAAATCTTTCATAATGACCTAAATCTAAATCAGTCTCACTTCCATCAGCTGTTACAAATACCTCACCATGCTGATATGGTGACATAGTTCCAGGATCTACATTGATATAAGGATCAAATTTCTGCATAAAAACCTTATATCCCCTGGATTTCAATAACAATCCAATTGATGATGCGGTTATCCCTTTTCCTAAACCAGAAACAACCCCTCCTGTTACAAACACATATTTAGTCATTAGTATTACCTCCATAAATAAATAACATAAATAAATAAAAAGAGCCGTGAGAACTTCTAGGCTCTATTTCATTATATCATATTTTTTTAAAAAGCAATAAATTTTTTAATTTTTTTTTCTTTTCAGTTTTGATATTTTCTCTATCAAAGGTTTACCGTATATTTCAGGATTTTCATTTAATATTTTCAGTATTTTTCTTTGAACTGTATTATATGTACCATATTCTGATTCATTAAAAATATATGCATAATCAATTTCATTAATATTATTAAACAGCTTTGACAAGTAAATAGCAGTAAGTTCATCACATTCATCAGAAATTCCTGTAAATAAAATAACTGAAGTAACAGGGGCATCTTTTTTTATACTTTTCCATAAAGCTATTTCACCATACATTACTTTTATTAAAAATCTTTTTTTTAATAAATCCAACATATTTTTTACATTTTCATGAACTTTATTAATGATATGCTGAACAGCTGCTGAACAATTCTTAAAATTTTCATCTATGTATTCATCTATTACAAGAACATGATAAACATTGCCCTGTTCCTCATCTTCAATTGAATCAAGAAAATCTGAAAAAAATTCACTATCTAATATTTCAATCACATTTTCTGCTATATCTTCTATTTTATCCTCAATCGCAGCAATTCCTTCTTCTTTAAAGTCTACTATTTTATCCATTAACATACCTACTGAATTATTTTTTTAATGCCGCTTGTACCACAGCAATATTAGGTGGGCGAATAACAACACAAACAACTTTTATGCATATATATTACCACAAAAATATTTATATATAAACACCTAAGTTTTGACTGATAACTAAAAACTGTATTGTATTCATATATTTTAATTGTGTAGGTCTTTCAAAGCAATTTACTACATATATATTGGTAAAAAACAGTTTTTAATTGTATTATTTAAAATCGTGTCTAATTATCTCATATACATAATCGTCATATCTAATAATTGCCCCAAGATGACTTCCAACTAATAACTTACCAATTTCTGAATCAGACGATATTGTAGGGTCTACTGAATCAGTAGGATTTCCTCCATAAACTTTCTTTAGAATATTATTATATTTTGGTCCATATTTGCCAAAACCAACAAAAACGCTTGAATATTCAATATATGTAGTTACAATCCTATAATGATTTATTTCACCCGTTTTCATATTTTTCAAGTTTACAGTATCACCGACTTCTATTAAACCGCTTCTTGTATATTTGCATTCCGGATAATTAGAACAACCATAGAAACTTCCAAATTTACCCATTCTATATCTTAACTTACCACCACATTTTGGACAATTATTTGGCATGAAATCCCTCCTTATTGAAATATATCTTTTTAAATTTATACTTATACTAGATATATTAGAATTTCAGATATCATTTTTAATGTTTGATTTCTTATTTCTAAAGCTTTATTTTTTGAAAGAATTAGATCCCTATGAAAATGTGAATTTCTGATTTCTTTAATCCAATACTCTAATAATTCAATAAAATCTGTTTGAGAATAACCATCTTTTATTATTGAGGACTCTCTTTTTATATACTTACACATTTCCCCAAGTGTAAAATTTTCACCCCAATTAGATGTTTCCATATCGACAACTTCACTTTTTACATTATATATTTTTTTTACCTGAATTCCTTTTTTACTTCTATCTAAATAAAAATCTCTGATTTTTCTAGCTAATAAGATTTCTACAGCTTTAAAATAGTTTGCTACTATAGGTGTGTATTCTTGTCCATCTTTATCTATATTCATATTTTGTGTAGATTCATACAAACTCCAAAAGTAAGTTGCTGATAATAGTGTCTTTTTGACCTTAGAATATTTTAATATATTGTTTATTAATTCTTCTGAATTACATATATTTAAATTTTCATACATAATTCGTAGCGAATCAATAACTTTAGATTCATCATATTCAGCAGTTAAAACTCGCTTATTAGCAAACTCAGAAATTTCTTTTAAATCACAAATGTTTACCAACTCGAGAGTATCTTTCAATGCACAATCAAAAAAATTCGAGTCCAATATATCTTTTTTAAAATCTAAAGCTTCATTCTTAGAAAAATCAAATATATTATTCATTTTACTAAATAAAGATGCCATTTCAGAATAAATTTTTACTAATTCAAAGTATAATACATTATCTTCTATCATTCGTTTACTATTATTTTCAAATAATTCTTCTATATTGTCATTAATATCTTCTTCTATCGTATTTTCTTGAAAAAATTTTGTAAATATATTGCTAATTCTTAACTTGAAATCTTTTCCAATCCTAAGTTTTAAAAATAGTTCTTTTTCTATATTATTAAAAAGTTTTACTTTTTCAGTAAAAGAAAAGTTTGAGATGTCTGTATATTTTAAAAGTCCTTCTAACTTTTTTAATTCACTAAAATCTAAAACAATATTTTTTATTTTAAGATAATAAGTATCTAATTTTTTATTTAAATTTTTCCATCTAATTTTTGACTTTTCAGTATATGAATATAACATTTGAGCATGTTCACTATTTTCTACTAGTGGCAATATATTATAAATGTTCAATCCATAACTATCAATGTGAATCCCATTAATAGAAATAAATTCAAACAAAAGATTCCCCATTTTGAATCGAATTAAGAGATTTAAAATATCATACTCAAAATTTCGAACAATATTTGGATAAATATTTTCTAAACCAAGTTCAGCGTAATTTTTAATAAAATAATATAAATCGATATATTCTTTTATAAAATCAGAATCTAGGTTATTCATTATATTTATAATAAAATAACTCATAATATCCTCTATCCCTAAACTGATTTTTAATTCATTATCATCAAAATTTTTCCAAACATTAGGGTCTGATAACTCTTCAATTGTTTTATCAATAGGCTGATCAGATTGTGGAAAAACACTATCAATGTATTCGGAATATTTAATAACTTTGTTAACTATACTTTCAAACAGACATACTATATGTAAATAGTCAAAATGATCATACTCCTTGCTCTTTATATCATTATATAACATGTTCCATATTTTATCATATCTAATCAATGCGTTGAAATCTTGTTCTAAAAATTTACCTTTTAAAAACCCCACATGAGAATTATACTTAAATACTAACTCATCATAGCGATTAAAATTATCATTGTATATTGTTGAAAATAGTGGATTAAATTCTACTGGTTTCAATTTTATATATTCTTCTATCTTATTAATTCTATTATCCATATAATATTATCTCCTATATATTTCATATTATATCATGTATTATATTGAACATAAAGATTTCAAACTTAATAATTTGATTTTTTGTATTCCTTTATCGTTGTTATTATATATTATTCTATATATCTTTTATCTCTTTTTAATAAATCAAAGGGTAACACTTCTTCTATTCTTTACTTATTAAATTTTATTTGTTCTTATTGATTACCTTTTGGTTCTTTCAATATTTTTTCTACTTCATCATATGTTAATTTATCTTCATTACTTAACTTTCTTATTTGTCTAGATTGCATAATACTAGGTGTACATTCATAATATTTGATTGCTGAGTAAACTAACTTTTGACTTTCATTATTTAAATATGATAATTCTTCCGCAGCATTAAGACCCAATAAGACCAAGTTCATTTGAAACATCATCTTGAGTAAGTTTTCTAAATCTTCTAATGTAGTTGATTCTTAAACCTTGAGATAAATCATCAATAGTTGCTATAAAAAATCTTTTCATCTTATTTCACCACCTTTCCGCAATATCGCATAAACACTAAAAAAAGACTAAGATATGCGACATACATTCTCTATCTTAGTCTATTATTTATAATTTAATAGTATACTACAGCAAGTGGTGCAAAAATTTTGTTATTTATTACAATCAAAAAAGCCCGTAAATACAGGCTTTTCTTGACTTTTTAATTTAATTTTTTATTGATTATTTTTAGTTTTTATGGCAGCTTGAGCTGCAGCTAATCTTGCTATTGGAACTCTGTATGGACTGCATGATACATAATTCAATCCAGCTCTATGACAGAATTCAACACTGCTTGGATCTCCACCATGTTCTCCGCAAATACCTAGTTTAATATCTGCTCTTGTTGATTTACCCTTTTCAGCAGCCATTTGAATCAGCTGCCCAACTCCCTCTTGATCTAATTTTGCAAAAGGATCGGATTCAAATATATTTTTCTCATAGTAATCAACCAGGAATTTTCCAGCATCATCTCTTGAAAAACCATAGGTCATTTGAGTTAAATCATTAGTACCGAAACTAAAGAATTCAGCTTCTTTTGCAATTTCATCTGCTAATAATGCCGCTCTTGGCAATTCAATCATAGTACCAACTTTATATTCCAAAGCTACATTATTTTCTTTAATAACACTCTCTGCGGTTTCAACTACTATATTCTTAACAAATTTTAATTCTTTTACTTCTCCGACTAAAGGTATCATTATTTCAGGAATCACATTCATTCCTTCTTTATTAACATTAATGGCAGCTTCAATAACCGCTCTTGTTTGCATTTTAGCTATTTCTGGATATGTAACTGCCAGTCTGCATCCACGATGTCCCATCATTGGATTAAACTCATGCAGTGAATCAATTCTTGCTTTTAAAGCCTCAAAAGTCATATCAAGAGATTCAGCAAGTTCTTTAATTTCTCCAGCTTCATGAGGTAAGAATTCATGTAAAGGAGGATCCAAATAACGAATAGTTACCGGAAATCCCTTTAATGTTTTAAATAATTCTTCAAAATCTCCTCTTTGCATTGGAAGAATTTTATTCAAGGCTGCTTCTCTTTGTTCTACAGTTTCAGCAACAATCATTTGTCTTACAGCAAAAATTCTATCTTCCTCAAAAAACATATGTTCTGTACGACACAATCCTATTCCTTCAGCTCCAAACTTTACTGC
The DNA here is from genome assembly GCA_964555585.1 of uncultured Muribaculaceae bacterium. GTDB lineage: Bacteria > Bacillota_I > Bacilli_A > RF39 > UBA660 > CAZKSN01. The sequence continues at coordinate 20,073 of CAZKSN010000002.1, forward strand.
CTGAAGAGCATCTCTAGGAGTATCTGCATTAGTCCTTACTTTTAATTTACGAACACTATCAGCCCAAGCCATGAATTTTTCAAAATCTCCACTTATCTCCGGTTCAACAGTTTTAATTTTTTCTCCGTAGACGTTTCCAGTAGAACCATTTAAAGACAAGTAGTCACCTTCTTTATATATTTTACCAGTTTTTGTAGTTAAAGTTTTTGCTTCTTCATCTATTTTTAGTTCTCCACAGCCACATACACAGCATCTTCCCATGCCACGAGCAACTACTGCTGCATGACTTGTCATACCACCGCGAATTGTCAAGATACCACTAGCATCATTCATACCTTCTATGTCTTCTGGAGAAGTTTCAAGACGAACAAGTAATATTTCTTTTTCTCCGTTTTTACGCGCTTCTACAACATCTTCAGCATTAAAATATATCTTTCCGGTAGCCGCTCCAGGAGATGCAGCTAAACCTGTTGCAATAGGTTCTGCTTCCTTTAAAGCATTTGCATCAAAATTAGGATGCAAAAGCTGGTCTAATTGCTTTGGTTCAACTTTTAATAAAGCTTCTTCCTTTGTAAGCATTCCCTCTTCTACTAAATCCACTGCTATTTTCAATGCAGCCGCAGCTGTTCTTTTACCATTTCTAGTTTGAAGCATGAATAATTTACCGTTTTCTATTGTAAATTCCATATCTTGCATATCTTTATAATGTTTTTCAAGAATATCAGCTATTTTAATAAATTCATTGTATACTTCAGGCATTTCATCCTTTAAAGTATCAATTACCTGAGGAGTTCTTATTCCTGCAACTACATCTTCACCTTGAGCATTTATTAAGTATTCTCCATATAAATGTTTTTCTCCAGTAGATGGATTCCTTGTGAAAGCCACTCCAGTTCCACAGTCATTTCCACGATTACCGTAAACCATTTCTTGAACATTAACCGCAGTACCCCAGTTGTTTGGAATATCATTAAGTCTTCTGTAAGTAATAGCTCTATCATTCATCCATGATCTAAATACTGCTTTAATAGCTTCTAATAATTGAACTTTTGGATCTTGTGGAAAATCTTCATTAGATAATTCTTTATAGTTAGCTTTAAATTTTTCAGTTACTTCCATCATATCTTCAGCAGTCAATTCCAAATCACTTTTAACTCCCTTTTCTTCTTTAATTTTATCAAAATATCTTTCAAATGAAGCTTTTGAATACCCTTTAACAACATCTGCAAACATTTGAATAAACCTACGATAAGAGTCATAAGCAAATCTAGGATTATTTGTTGCCTCTGCAAATCCTTTGGCAACTTCATCATTAAGTCCTAGGTTTAATACAGTATCCATCATACCGGGCATACTTGCTCTTGATCCGCTTCTAACTGAAACCAATAAAGGATTATTAATGTTTCCCATCTGCTTTCCAGTTTCTTTTTCCAAAGTATCCAGTTGTTCAAATATTTCTTTAACAATACTTTCATTAATTTCCTGTTTGTCATCATAATATTTTGTACAAGCTTCAGTAGTAATAGTAAAACCTCTTGGAACAGGCAGTCCAATGTTAGTCATTTCCGCTAAATTGGCACCTTTTCCTCCAAGAAGATTCTTCATGTCCTTATTTCCTTCTTTAAACATATATACATATTTTTCCATTGTATTTTTTCCTCCTTGTCATACTTACTGATTATAACATAATTTCTTTATTGTAAGCAACAAAACTTATTTGTATTTCCTTTTTAAAATTGCATCATCAATATTAAACATTGAAGCAATTAAAGCCACTCTTATCCACATTCCATTGTTTACCTGTTCCCAGTATTTTGCCTTACTGCTTTTATCTACAGCTTCTGATATTTCATCCAGTCTTGGAAGAGGATGCATTATTATAGCGTTATCTTTTAATCTATCAAGATTATTTGAATTTATACTATATATACTTCTATCTAAATCAAAATCAATTCCTCCATATTCTTTTTGAAGTCTTGTCATATAAACGACATCTAGTTCACTTATTATTCCATTAAAGTCTTCCGTCATTTCATAATCTACATTTAATTCATTTAAGATGTCAGCTTTTATTTGAAATGGTTTAGGTGCTATAAAGTATAATTTTAAATTTCCAACTTTATTTAATAAGAGTGCCAAGGATCTGACAGTTCTTCCTCTGTACAAATCTCCTACAAAACCAATTTTTTTATTATCCAAACCATATTTGTATATAGTGTAAAAATCCAATAATGCTTGAGTGGGATGCTGATCAGTTCCGGAACCTCCATTTATTATTCTTATATCATCACTTAATTCCTTAGATATTACTTTTATAAATTTCTCATCTGTATGTCTCATTATTATTAAATCAACCATTTGAGAAAATGTCTTAACTGAATCTAATTCACTTTCTCCTTTAGCAAATGAAGATGTTCTCACATCTCTTATTTCAGAACATTTTATTCCCAGAATATAGCAAGCATTTTGAAAAGATAGGAATGTTCTGGTTGACGGCTGATTAAAATAAAGCATCGCCCTTTTGTCATCAAGCATTGATGAAATAAATCTCCTCCCTTCTTTAGTTTCACAAATTTTTCTTATTTTATCAGTTAATTCACAAAGATAAAATAAATTTTTTAATTCATACTGCTGTGAGTTGATACATCTTGTATTTTTTTCTTTTTCCATAAATATTTTCCTTTCTAAACATAAAAAAAATACTAATTGAACTAATTAGTATTTTTTAATAAACGATTAAGAATAATAAAGTTAAAAAGAATGTGATCAATATCAATAAATATATTAAATTTATTTTCTTTCATAATTACCACTCCCATAATTTATTATTAGAAGTATAACATATAATTTATAAAAATGAAATAAAAATTATAATTTATATGTATCGTTAATGAATCTTTTTAAACTTAAACTTTCTGCGGCTTCTTTTTCTCTTTGCATTTTAATTTTTTCTGCAAGCATTCTTACTGCCTGAGATACAGTAGGATATGTAGTTTCATTTAAATAAGAATTCATTGGACGACCTGTTGTTCCTTTTTTTGAATCACAGTCAGGAGAATGAAATACAGCCACCTGCTGACAAAGCTGTTCAGCATTTACATAAATAGTGTCATAAAAGGTTGAAAATTTTTCTTTATTTCTTTCACTTGCCCAAGAATTATATTTAAGCACTACTCCATATTGAGACAATAATTCTTTATCAGTTTTAAAATTTCTTGGAGTAGGCATTTTTTCAAGCAAAGCTGCAGCTAATTCTAATTCCTCCAGTGAAACTATTTGAAATTCAGAAGCCATCTCAATAAATTTTTCTGTTACTTTATATGTTTCTCCTACCTTATTCAAAAATTCATTCTTACATATTGCAATATCACGATAAACTGTAGCTGTTGTAATCAATTCCGGAGTAATAACAGTTTCCCAACTATTTCCATTTTCTATTAAATAAATTATTATTTTGTATACAAAACCTTCTAAATCTGCATCTTGAAGTAAACTATCACAAAACCATCCCAACTTAACCTGACTAGGTAAAAATTTTCTCATACACTTTCCCTTTCACTGAAAAATAATGTTTTTTATTATAATACATATAACAAAAAAATTCAATAATTTTAAAATATTGAATTTCTTATTCCTTCTTATTCTCAATGGACATATCTATTCCCAATACTTTTTCCAAATAGCATTTTCCACAAAGAGATTCATAAGTTACAGAATCTTTTCCATCAATAGCAACCTGGTCACCTGTGATTGTAAATTTATTATTCACTTTTCTTGCATTGAATTTAGCTCTTTTGCCACATCTGCATATGGTATACAATTCCTCTATTTCATCAGCGATTTCAAAAAGTCTTAGAGCACCGGGAAATACATTTGTTTTAAAATCACTTCTTAAGCCATAACAGATGACCGGAGTATCATATTTTTTAGTAAATAAAAACAATTCATCAATTTGCTCTCTGTTTAAAAATTGTGCCTCCTCTATCAAAACACATGAAATATTGCTCTCATAACAATTTTCTAAATATCTTCTTAAATTATCAGCTTCTTCAATAAGGTAGTCCACTTTTCTTTTACTTCCCATTCTGTTTACAATACTGTCTTCACCTTTAGTATCTTTCTTAGGCTTTAAGATTCTTACATTCATTTCTCTTTCTTCATAGTTGTGTGCCACTTGAAGTAAAGCTGTGGTTTTACCACAATTCATGGCTCCATATCTGAAATACAGTTTACTCATTTTTTTTACCACTCCTTGGATGACATTTATAATACACCTCTCTTAGTCTTTCATTACTAACATGTGTATAAATCTCTGTAGCTGAGAGATGCTTATGTCCCAATAATTCCTGAACCACTTTTATATCACAACCATTATCTAATAAATGAGTTGCAAATGTATGTCTAATTGAATGCGGACTAATCTTTGTTTTTACACTTACATTCTTGAGAATTTTATCTAGGATCAATCTAACCCCTCTATCCGTTATTTTATCACCATTTTTATTTATAAACAAGTAATCGTGTTTTTTATTTTTTACATTTATATTTCTAAAACTATTTAAATATTTATTTAATATTTCACCAGCACATTCTCCATAATATACTACTCTTTCATAACTGCCTTTTCCTAATACGGTTATTTTTCTACTACTTAAATCTATATCATTTAATTTTATATTCACAAGTTCACTAACTCTTAATCCGGTAGCGTATAGTAATTCAATTATTAAAGAATTTCTTAATCCAAATTTACCAGATTTACTTTCCTCAATTATATGCTCCAATTCATCATAAAATAAAAATTTAGGAAGCTTTTTTTCCTTCTTGGGATATCCAATGTATTCCAATGGATTTATTGTAATAATATTTTTTGTTATTAAATAACTGTAAAAACTCTTTAAGGCACTTATTTTTCTACTTATTGAACTTACTTTTAAATTTCTGTTATACAATTCATTTAAGTAGTTCTTAATGTCTGATTCCAATATATCCAATTCATTTTTATTAATAAATTTAAAAAATTCAAGTAAATCATTCTTATAGGAAACTATAGTATAAGAAGAATAGTTTTTTTCATTAATTAAATATTCAAAAAAATTATTAATATAAATGTATTTCATAATTCAATTATAACATTTATCTAAAAAAAAAGAGAAATATTTATTCTCTTTAATTAATTAATAAATTAATTGTTTAATCTTCTTTTTAATTGATTATCTTCTTGAATTTGATTATATGTCCAAAGTTGAAAATAATCATCATCAGGAAAAAATATAATTATTTTATCATCAATAAACATTAAATATTGATAACTTCCATCAAAACCGTGAGAATATCCAAGTGTTGCTTTTTCACCAAAAGATTCTATTATACTATCACGTAAATCTTTACATAAATTATCTGTATTTATAATATCTACTGGAAAAGGTTCAGCTATAAAACCACCATTAATAAATCCAAATACCCAACCTAAATTAGGATAGCGTTTCACACTTATTCCTAGAGCTTCTGGTAATTCAATAGCGTCTGTAATTAAATTAATTAACCCACTAAAATCATTTTTTATTTCATTATTCCTCATAAATCCCCCATAAAATTGATCTTTATTATACTACTTTTTATTATTTATTTCAAGTTCTTTTATTTTCACTTACTAGTTCCATCTCAATAGTCAACTGCTTTATTCTTTCAATAATTCTTCTTGCTTTAACATTATCCATAGATTTATTAACAATTTTTAAATGTTCTTCCAATTCTTTAATATCCAAATTTGAAGTAAAGAAAGTTGTAAGATTATTATCCATTCTATATTGAAGAATGGTTCCCAATATTTCATCTCTGCTCCATTCAGTGTTTTTTTCAGCTCCAATGTCATCAAGCAATAAAATATCTGCAGTTATTATTTCATTTATTTTATCTTCAAAATCATCATTAAAAGATTCCTTTAAGCTTCTCAACAATGAAGGATAATATATGTTAACACATTTTGCGCCCTTTTTAGATAATTCATTTAATAAAGCACTTATTATATAGCTTTTACCACTTCCAAAAGAGCCATGAAGATATAAACCTTTTTGTTTATCTTCTTTATTATAGTTATTCAAAAACTCTTTAATATATTTTTTTATCTCAAGTCTTTCTTTTTCAGGATAAAACTCACTTAATTTAGCCTCTCTTAGAAATTTGGGAGTTTCAAAGAATATTACATTGTTTTCTTCAGTAATCTTGTTTTTTTCATATTTACAAGGTTTATAGACAAAAACCAAAGAATCATTATCTTCCTTTGGATATTCCACGTATCCGATTACTTTATTCTTACAGAACTCTAAACCTTTGCATCCCCTGCAATTGCTTAGTTCTTTAACAGTATTTTCCAATTTAGAAGTATTCTTTTCTAAACACTCTTCACCTACATTTAAAGAATTAACTAATTTAACAAAATTATTATCTTCTAATGCTTCTATATAACTCTTTTTTAATATTGAGATTAAATTTCTTCTTTTATAAGGATGATTTAATTCATTAAAATTCTTCATTATTTAAACTCCTTTACAAAATCTTCAAACTCCATTTTTTCTTCCTCACTCAAGGAGCTTGATTTTATATTCCTATTAAACCAGGTAGGTGTTTTCTCTTCTTTTTTGAAATTACTACTATTTTTCAAATATTTCTTATGTTCTTTTTCTGCGATTTCCATAGCTTCCTTAGCAGTTTCAATTCCGCTTCTCTTCCATTGACCGGCGATTGTTTCAACGTAAGCCTTTGTAAGTTTATTATTATTACTTCTTAGTGAATAGTCAATTAAAACATTCACCACTGCTGGATTTAGTTTTAAATCCATTAGTAGTGTTTCTAGTAGATTCATATCTCTGGAAGTCGGTCTTACACCTTTATATTTAGCTTTTAAAAATTCATATGGAGAGATCTTTTCAAAAACCTTTATCATTCTTCCTCTGTTTGAATTATCTCCAGAAGGACTTTTTAAATATTCTGGCTGACTTTTAAATAATAAACTAGGAAGTCTATTGTCATTATTAAATTGATAATATTTTCTGACATTTTTTCTTAAGACTTCTTTATCTATCAAGCCTTTTTCATTTATTGAAGTTTTAACAAGATCTGACATGGTAACTGGATCCAGCTCATAAAGAAATGCCAAATCAGTTATAAGTTCTTTAGTCAGTTTATTTAATGTTTTTGGATTAAATAAGTTCTTTGGCATAGAACTTATCAATAAATCAAAATCAAAATCCATTTCATAATTCAATTTCAATTTATTTTTATTAACTATATCCACATTTTCATTTTCCAGTGAAGTATAGCTTTTACTTTTATATGCCATGTCAAAAGCAGTTGTAATATCCTCATAATCCTTTAGATTAATACTCGGCATTTTAAAGTAATTTAAAATTCTGTTATATTCTTCCTTGCCAACATTGTTATATAAAACTATATTGAAAATTGGATGATTAAAAAATTCCTGGGCACTTATCGGACTATATAATTCATAAACATATGAATTTACATTTCCCTCCATAAAATATGTCTTTAAGAGACCTATTCCTTCCAGTTTAATTCTTGATTCTTTTATACTTTCTAAATTCAAACTCATACAGGTCATTAAATGATGATGATTAAATTCATTTGATATATAACTGGAAGCCTTTAATTCATTAAACAATGTCAAATACAAAGTTACTGCTATATTACCGATTACAGGCATATACAGCATGGTTAAAATTAGTTTATCCTGTTCAGTAAGTAAACTTTTATTAACTACCTGATAAATATCCGCTGGTAATAAAGAAACTTTTTTCATAAAAGACTCCTTAACTATATTTTATATTAATGTGAGTTTTTGTGCAAGAAAAAATGAGTATTATTGATATCTACTCATTTGTTTCATCAATTGATTAACCTGTTTTTGACTTGGATTTCTTCCCATACCCCTCATTAAAGCTTTTATCATTTCCTCATTAACAGGTGGATTTTCTTTTAACTGTTTTGTCATTAATTTTTTTGCAATTAGAAATCCTGCAACTAAACCAAGAACAATTCCTCCCAATACATATAAAATATCAATAATCATTATTTATCTCCTCTTCTTTTTTATTCTATCAAAGTTTATACCTTTACGCAAGTATGACTGCTTATCTCAGACAGATAAAAATAATCCATATTTATAAAGTCACAGACAAATAAATTAGGTATATTTTTTATGTCTTTAAAGAAAGAAGGAAAACTGGCATTACTCTTTACTTTAATATACGTATTGTTTATTATTAACTTAGTACTTTCGTTTGTATAAAAATCATTTATTATATGACTGTTATTATAGCAAGTATAATTAATATTATCTTTATTTATAGATTTTAATAATAAATCTATATTTTTTTTATCAATGGTCTTTATTAATTTTTCATACATTTTTATACTTAATGATAACTCATCATTACTCATTAAATGAATTCTCTCTAAAGCAATGTAAAGATTTGAAGGTTTGTTTTTAGTAACCTCATAAATATCATTTTTAATAGAAAAAATATAATATATTCTCATTAAATCACCAAATATATTATATGCTTTAAATTATTAATTTTTTGTCGAAAAAAATAAATTAATAATTTTTTTATTAATTTATTCTTCTTCAGTCGTTTCTTCCTTAATGTATTTCTGTTCTAAAGTTAATTCCAGGGTTTCTGACAAATTTATTTCAGAACCGGCTTTTTTATTCATTGAAGTTACATAACCATAACCATTGAATGTTACACTTAAGTTTATCAGATTTGAATAATTGGTAACATCAAGTTTTGACCATCCAATTAAATTTGGATATTTGTAAGAAGTACTGTTAGTAAGTAAATATAATTTTTCATTAGTAATAAGTGTTGAGGATTTTTTTGGATACTGATTGATAATTTTCTCTCCGTCACCTATCAGAACATATTTTACTTTATCTGTTTTTAATTGACTCACTACTTCTTCAGTGTTTTTATTAATATAACTATCTACCTGGTAGTTTGCATTGCTGTTTAATTCTGAATCATCGTAGATATTTAAATAGGTTGCAGTGTCTTCCATAAGAGTTTTGGCTGCCTTTGATAAAGCTGAAGAGTTATGAAGTTTGCTTACTGCCATATATACTATTATTTCAGGATCATCTCCTGGAAATAAACCTGCAAAACTTCTTATATAATTTAGTGAACCTTTCAAATATCCGCCTGAAGCCGCCGGTATCTGAGCAGTACCAGTCTTTCCTATAATGTCATAGCCTTCAATATAATAACTCTTACCTGTAGACATTGTTTCTCTTCCATCAACAACACCTCTCATTAAATCCTTAATTTTTTCAATTGTTTCATTATCTGCTACTTTATTTACTTCAGTTCTTTCTGCTTCATAGACTATTTTATTGTTTGATGGATTTACAACTTTTGAAATTATATATGGCTTTATAATTGTTCCTTCATTTGCAAGACATGTTAATGCTTGAAGCATTTGAACTGGAGTTATTGACATACCTTGACCAAAAGCAGCGCTTGCAACTTCAGTAGCATACATGAAGTTTAATCTTCCCGTTAATTCATTTGGTAATTTTATTCCGGTTTTTTTACCAAATCCCAGAGAAATATAAAAATCTTTTAATTTTTCTTTTCCCAATCGTTTGGATAATATTGTTGCTGCAACGTTACTTGAAGCCATAAATCCCTGATTAAAAGTTATTGTGCCCCAGCCATAGTCATTCCAGTCTTTAATTTTAGCATCATCAACTTTTATAGTACCTGACTTATATGTCTCTTCCCCATCATAATACCCATTCTCCATAGCTGCCATAAAACTAAATATTTTCATAACTGAACCTGGTTCATAAACATATGAAACCAAAGGATCATAATAGGATGTTATATCCTTAATATTAGGATTGAAGCTCGGTGAAGTGGCAACTGCCAATATTTCTCCAGTCTTCGCATTTAAAACATTTACCGAAGCCCATTCCACACCAACGGCTTCCAAAGAAGTTACCGCCTGCTCCGCAAACATCTGAATATTGGTGTCAATAGTTAAATATACATCATTTCCCGGTATTGATTCTTCTGTATAAGAATAGGTGGTTGCAATTTGATACCCATATAAATCTCTTTGATATTCTTTATAGCCATTTTTACCGGTCAGTTTATCATTATAATAAAGTTCAACTCCAAATTCACCTGCAATATTTCCTTCATCATCTGTTTTTGCATAACCCAATGTATAAGATAAAAAATCTGCATTTGGATAATACCTTTTTGTACTTGAAATAAATCCAATTCCAGGCAAATCTAAAGCTTCAATCTCTTCTTTCACTAATTCAGTAAGACCTCTGCCGCCTGGTCCCAACTCCACCTGATAAGCATCATAATTGAGTAATTCCAGCACTCTTTCCTTAGTCATATTTATAATGGGTGCCAGTACTTCTGCGGTATGCTCTTTATCTACCACATGATGTGGATTATCTGGATCAGTTGTCCTTGACTCACTTAAAAAAGCAATGACTGTGTAACTATTTACATTTCTAGCTAGTACTTCACCATTTTTATCATAAATGATGCCTCTATCAGCCACTATTGTTTCCTTTACAGTATCTCTAGAAGAGGCAAAACTTTTTAAATCTATTCCGTCAACTTTTGCACTGACAGACACATAAAGTAATTTTAATATTATTATTACAAATAAAAAAGCAACACCAATCATAAAAAATACATTTATTTTAACTGTTCTTGCTTTTTTCATAATAAAAAAGTACTCCTATTCAGATATTATTTTAACGTTATTATTATTATACTCTAATCCAAATAATGTTGCAACTTCCTCTACATTATCCAAAGATGCTAGTTCATTTATCTTCATAGATAGGCTTTCATTTATACTTTCTTGTTTATTTATTTTACTTTTAATACTTTCTAGTTCAATATTTGTTTTAGAAAGATATGCCATCGAAAAAGCTTGTCCTAAAAAATTAAATACTACCAATAAAAATATTAAAAAATATAATAATTTTTCTCCTCTCAATAAATTTGTTCTCTTGATTGTCTTCATTCTATCACCTTTTCGATTACTCTTAACTTAGCACTTCTGCTTCTCCTGTTATCTTCTATTTCTTCTTTAGTTGGTTCTAAAGCATTTTTTAATATATACTTTGCTTTTAGAATATCTTTGTTTATATAAGGTAAATTATTATAAACATTATCCGCTTCACATAATTTTTTAAACGTATTCTTCACTATTCTGTCTTCCAGTGAATGAAATGTTATAATAACTAATCTTCCATTTTTATTTAATAAATCAAATGCATCCATGATTGAATCTTCTAATATTTCTAATTCATTGTTTACTTCAATGCGTATAGCTTGAAATACCTTTCTTGCTGGATGATGTGACTTTCTATAACTGACTGGAACGCTATTCTGAATTAATTCCACTAATTCATCAGTAGTACTTATTGGTCTGTTTTTCACTATTGAAAGGGCAATACTTTTAGCATATTTTTCTTCACCATACTCATAAAATATCTTTGTAAGCTTTTCTGATGAATAATCATTTACTACTTCATATGCACTTAATTTCTGTCTTTTGTCCATTCTCATGTCCAATTTGGCATTTTTATGATAACTAAAACCTCTGGAATCTTCATCTAGCTGTGGACTACTTACTCCTAAATCAAACAGTATTCCATCAACATTTTCACTTATAAAATTCTTCATATTCTTAAAATTGCTATGAAAAATTTTAAAGTTTTTATTTATATCTGATAGTCTTTCCTGACTATACTTTACTGCTTCCTCATCTTGATCAAAGGCGAAAAGGAACCCCTCATTCTTTATTCTCCTAAGTATTTCACTTGAATGACCTGCATAACCAACTGTCGCATCAATATACTTTCCATTCTCTTTAATGTTTAAGTATTCAATTACCTCTTTCTTAAATACACTCTTATGCATCTTTTAAATCCGTTTCAAATAAATTTTCAGCTATTTCAGAAAGATTATCTTCATTTGATTTAAAGTAATTTTCAAACTCTACCTTATCCCAAATTTCTAGTCGTTCATTTACGCCAATTATCACACATTCATGCTTTAAATTGGCGTAATGAACTAACGGTGAGGTAATATTGATTCGACCTTGTTTATCGAAATCATTTAGAGTAGCGCCACCAATGAAAGATCTTTCAAAAGCTCGTACATTTTTCTTAGTAAATGGAAGAGAATTAACCTTGTTTATTATTTTATTCCATTCATTAACTGAATAAACAAATAAACATTTTTCAAGTCCTCTTGTTATAATGAATTGATTTCCCAATTCTGTCCTAAACTTAGCAGGAATAATAAGACGACTCTTTTCGTCAATGCTATGATGATATTCACCCATTAACATTCTTATCCCCCACTTTCCACCACTATGTGTCACCCTCTACCACTATATTACTATTTATAAATATATTTGTAAAGAGTTTTTTAAATATTTTTTTAAAAAAATGTAAATGAATTTTAAATAACAAAAAAAGGACTACATTATATAATCCTTTTTTAATTTTTAATTATTCTTTATCTTCTTTTTTTGAAGTTTTTATTGCTTCTTTACCTTTATAGTATCCACATTTTGAACACGCTCTATGAGGAGCTACTACTTCTCCACAATTAGAACATTTGCTAACTGTTGGTGCACTCTTTTTTAAATGAGTTCTTCTTTGTCTTTTAGCAGTTTTACTTACTCTTCTTGCAGGTAAAGCACCAAATAATTGAATATCTAATTTCATTTTTCCTCCTCCATATTCTTTATTTCATCATCTGTAATTAAATTCCATCCATTTCCACTTGTTTTTATATTAACATCTTCTTTAACAATTCGACTTGGAATTTCTAGTACTATATTTTCCCATACAATTGGAAAAATATCAAGTGTATTTGCTAAATTATTTAAATTTTCTTGCTCAACTGTATTATTTATATTTATATTAAAAGGATATTCAACTTCTTCTAAACTTAATGCACATAATAAAATCATAACTCCAGTTACATTTAAATTTAATTCAAAAAGACCATCATCGAGTTTATAAACATTTCCATTAACTTTTATTTTACTTATTCTTTTTATATCTGTATTCTTAATATCTTCTTCGGATATTTCAAATTCTCCATTTATTTCATATACTTCTTCATTCAAACTTAAATCTATTTTCATAACTGCCTCCTTGCTTTTATTATACAACTTATAACTATTTATAACAATTGAATTTAATTAATTTGTAAAGTATAATCTTATTGAGAGGTTGTTTATGAATACAATTGGAATAGTGGTAGAATATAATCCATTTCACAATGGTCATTTATATCAGATTAATAAAGTTAAAGAATTATATCCGGGCTCAACAATAATAGTCGTAATGAGTTCTTCTTTTACTCAAAGAGGAGAAATATCTGTTTTGGATAAATGGACAAAGACAGAAATAGCTTTATATTATAAAGTAGATTTGGTTGTAGAACTACCTTATGTATTTTCAGTTCAAGGAGCTGATGTGTTTGCTAAAGGAGCTATTAGTATTTTAAATGCTTTAAAAATAGATACCTTAGTATTTGGAAGTGAAACAATTGACTTAAATAAATTATTAACAGTTGCTAGAACTCAATTAAATAATAAAAGATTTGATAATAAGTTAAAAAAATATTTAAATGAAGGAATAAGTTATCCTAATGCGATATCTAAGACAATAAAAGATATTACAAATTATTCAGTATCTGAATCAAATGAATTATTAGCTATTTCATATATTAAAGAGATTTTAAAACAAAATGATAAAATTAATATAGTACCTTTATTAAGAAATAAAAATTATGAAGATATTAAATTAAGTGAAAAAATCATTAGTGCGACTGATATTAGAAATAGATTAAAAACTAAAGAAAATATAAAAAGTTATGTACCTGCCTATACATATAAATATTTAAAAAATATTAACATTGATTATGATAAATATTTCTTTTTATTAAAATATAAAATTCTTTCATGCAAAGATCTTACAATATACTTAGATGTAAACGAAGGAATAGAAAACAGAATTATAAAAGCGGCTACTATATCAACTAACCTTGAAGAATTAATAAGCAATATTAAATCCAAAAGATATGCATTTAATAAAATATGTAGAATGTTAAATCATATTTTAACTGACTTTACTAAAGAAGATACTAAAAAATATAAAGATATAGAATATATAAGAATTTTAGGTTTTAACAATAATGGTAAAATGCATTTAAATAAAATAAAAAAAGATATGAAATATCCTATTATTTCTAAGTTTGATAATAAATATAATTTACTTCAATATGAATTAAAAATAACTAAAATATACTCTTTAATTTTAAATAATAACTGTCTAATTGAAAAAGAATATAAAAGTAAGCCATTGATTTTATAACTTTTTATTGAATTATTTTTTTAAAAGTGATATAATATATAACATTTTCAAGGGGGATTTATGTACGAGAATAACAGTGATGAAGCTGATTATTATAATATTATATATTGCGCTACTAGTGAATTTAAAAATTTTTTATTACATGCAATAAATATATTCGAACAAATTATATTAAATTCAGATACTTTTTGTTATACTTTTCCTGTTAAAGCTTCAAAAAAATATGAAAATGCACAATTAAATACTATTGATGCAGCAGGTATTTCTTTATTTTTATCAGCAATTATTACAAATCAAGAATTAGCTAAAGTATTAAGTGATTCAAATATCACTTTTGAAAGAGTATTAGAATATGTAAAAATTAAAGATTTTACAATGAAATTTAATTTTGGTGGTAAAGAAGCTTTAATTGTTTTTAATGAATATTTTCTTAACATTATAAAGAAACACATGGAATTAAACAATATTTCAGATACTAGTTTACTTAATTCTAATCAACTGATATTTGATTTGTATAAAAAAGAAAATTTTAATACAGATATAATTAATTTGATATATAAATTTTTATTTATTTTTGAATATGATGATGATGCAGCTAAACATAAAAGTTATAAAAAAATCAAGAAATTATTGGAAGACACAAAATTATATAATGAAATTAAAAAAGAAGAAAATTCTGTTCCAATTACTAAACAAATGAATGATAATATAAATATAAAGTCAGAGAAAAAATTAACAAAAAATGATACAAGTATTAAAAATAAAATATTAAAATTAGAAACTGACTATAATAAAAAAATTGATATAGATTATTCTACTTTTTTTGAAATATTAAATTATATTTCAAATATTTCAAAAAGTCTATCTTCTAGAAAAGTTGAATTTATAAAATCTATTATTGAAAGTACTTTTAAAAATTCTGATAAAGAAACTGTAACTGTAGAAGATTTTATAACTTCAATATTAAATAGTGATAGATTATTATCTTCTCAAAAAGAACAATATGCTATTGAGATGTTTGATAATTGGTATCCTACTTTAAGTAAATAAAAGAAAAGAATTTAATTAATATTATTTATTAGGTTTTACATCTATAAAAATATATTTAATATCATTAAATTCTTTTTTTATTTTTTTAATAATTTTTTCTTTAATTCTATATATATTTTTCAATTTTATATTTTTATCCATTATTATTTCTAAGTTCATTGACATATAAGAACCATATTTCAATAAAGTTATATTTTTTATTTCAAGTACTTTATCATAATTTAAAATAATATTTTTTATTATTTCATTTTTTTCTGGATCTATATCTTTTTCTCCCAATACACTTTTTATATTTTCAGTAAATATTTTAAGTCCAACTTTTAAAGTTAATATAGATATAACTATACTTCCTATCATATCTGCATATCTTAAAACATATATATATTTTTGAAAATAAGAAATTATTACTATAAATAAAGCAAATGTTGTGTTAACAGCGTCAAATCTACTTTCATAACCACTTGAAATTAATATATTACTATTAATTTTTTTTCCATTCTTTAATAAATAATTTGATATTAATATTTTTAATACTAGAGATGCAATTATTAATATAAATACATAAAAAGAATAGTTAATTTTTCTAATAGAAAACGAATTTAAGAATATCATTACTCCTAATGAAATAACAAATAAACTTATAAAAATGCTTGTAACATATTCCATTTTGCCATGTCCATAAGGATGAGTTTTATCTGGTTTTTTTGCTGCTATTTTAGAACCTGTTAAAGCAACTATGTCAGTAGAAAAATCAGATAATCCATGAACTGCATCTGCAAGTAAAGTTTTAGAATTAGTAAGTAAACTTACTATAATTTTTATAATTGCTAAAAAAAGATTAACAAAAAAACTTTTTAACATAATTTTAAATGTCATATTATAACCTACTTTGCTTCATACCAATTATTCCCAAAATCTATTTCAACTTTTAAAGGGACTAATAATTTATATGCACTTTCCATAATTTCTTTAACTACTTCTTGAACTTTTTGTTTTTCATTTATATCCACATTAAATAATAATTCATCATGTACTTGTAATATCATTTTACTTTTAAATTTTAATTCATTAAATTTATCAAATATTCTTATCATTGCAATTTTTATTATATCTGCTTCAGTGGATTGAATTGGAGTATTTAAAGCAATTCTTTCACCTGCAGCTCTAATCATATAATTTGTATTATTCAATTCTTCTATTACTCTTTTTCTATTCATTAAGCTAGTTACAAAGCCTTTTGATTTAGCTTCAATTACAATTTTTTCCATATAATTTTTTACACCAGGATAAAGATTTAAATATTTTTCAATAAATTTCTTTGCTTCATTTACAGGCAAATCCAAATTTTCTCCTAATCCATAACCACTTATTCCATAAACTATTCCAAATATAACTGCCTTTGCAGTTCTTCTCATGTTTTTTGTAACTGCTTTTTCTTCAATACCAAATATATCAGAAGCTACTTTTGTATGTATATCTTCATGATTATTAAATGCATCAATTAAATTTTCACATTTTGAAATATGTGCCAGTATTCTTAATTCTAATTGAGAATAATCACAACTCATAATAATAAAATTTTTTTCTGGAAAAAAAGCTTTTCTGATATTTCTTCCTTCTTCACTTCTTATAGGAATATTTTGTAAATTAGGTTCTATAGAACTTAATCTACCTGTTCTAGTAATATTCTGCTTATATATAGTGTGAATTTTTCCATCATTCATAATAAATTCAATTAAGCTATCCATATATGTACTCATTAATTTTGTTAAATTTCTATACTCCAATATTTTTTCAATAATTGGATGAGTATTCACCAATTTCACTAAAACATCATGACTCGTACTAAATCCTGTTTTACCTTTTTTACCATAATAAGGCAAATGTAATTTTTCAAATAATATTTCACCTAATTGTTTGGGAGAACTTATATTAAAATTAATACCTGCATAATTATATATATCTCTCGTAATGTTATTTATTTTAATTTCAAGTTCTTCTTTCATATCAAAGAGTTTTTCCTTACTGACATTAATTCCTTCAATTTCCATATCAGCAAGTACAGGAATCAGAGGCATTTCAATATCATAAAATAAATTTTTCATATCTTCTTCCATTAATTTATTTTCATATTTTTCTTTTGTTTCATATAAAAACTTTGCTTTAAGACAAATATTTTCTTCTATTTCTTTTTCACTCATTGTTTTCTTTTTTCCAAACATATTTTCATAAAACATTATTTTATAATTTTCTGTATTGGCTAAATATGCAATATCATCTCTCGCATTATAATTTAATAAATAAGCTGCGATCATTGTATCAAATTCAGAATTAACTTTTATATTGTATTTATTTAAAGTAACAATAACTTTTTTTAAATCATAAGTCACTAATATATTATCAAATAATTCCTTTTTATTTAAAACTTCTTCCTTTGTTAAATAATAAGAGTGTTTTCCATCATAAATACCAGCACCTATTATATCTGCTTTATGATAATTTTCATTATCTATTTCTAAATAAAAAGATATTTTATTTTCAATATTAATATTACTTACTTTTTTATATTCAATTTTTTCTTCTAATTTTTTTTGTGTCTTCTTAATAAATGAGTAGAATTCTAATTCTTCATATAGATTATAAAGCTTTTCTTCATTTATATCTTTTATTTTAATATCTTCAAAAGTCATTCCTAAATCTATATCTTTATATATAGTTGCCAACTTTTTTGAAAAAAAAGCCATCTCTTTATCATTGATTAATTTTTCTTTTAATTTACCTGTTATACTTTCAATATTATTATATATTTCTTCTAAAGTTCCATATTTTTGCAATAAAGTTAATGCGGTCTTTTCACCTATTCCATTAACTCCTGGAATATTATCACTAGGATCTCCTTGTAATGACTTCAAATCTATCATATTAATTGGAGCTATTCCATATGTTTCTTTAAAAGTTTTTTCATTCATAATTATATAATCTTTTTGCTTTAATAATTTTACATTTACGTCACTCGATATCAATTGTAATAAGTCTTTATCACTACTTATAATTGTAGCATCATAAAGTCTATCTTCATCAGCCATTCTCGCAAAAGTACCTATTATATCATCTGCTTCATAATTATCTACTTCTAAATAATTGATTCCCATGTATTCCAATATTTGTTTTGCTATCGGAAATTGCTCTAATAATTCCTTAGGAGTTTCAATTCTTCCATCTTTATAGTTTTTATATAATTCATGTCTAAAATTCTTTCCTTTATCAAAAGCCACCACAATATATTCTGGCTTTTCTTCTGCAAGTACTTTATTAATCATACTTACAAAACCAAAAAGAGCATTT
The DNA here is from genome assembly GCA_964555585.1 of uncultured Muribaculaceae bacterium. Classification (GTDB taxonomy): domain Bacteria; phylum Bacillota_I; class Bacilli_A; order RF39; family UBA660; genus CAZKSN01. The sequence continues at coordinate 38,920 of CAZKSN010000002.1, forward strand.
GTTGGAAAACCTTTAGAATTTTTCAATGTATTGCCTGTATAGGCAGTGGCATAATAACTCCTAAAAAGTAAATTATTACCATCTATTAAAATCGCTCTTTTCATTTTTATCACCAATAACATTATATCATATATTACTTTTCTATTTTTCTAATATTTTTAATTTTTTTAACAGATATAATAAATTCTTTACCTATTCTTTAATATTATTGTAATTTCTGCAACTTCTATAAAACTTAAAGCTAAAAGTCTTGTTCTTTCTTCATCAGTTATATTTATTTATGCTATCATTACTTTATCATTTTTATTACAAATTATTAAAGGAAACATAATTATCACCTAAATTAATTTTATCATAAAAAAAATGGAAATATATTAAATATTTCCACCATTTATGATATTTATACAAATCGATAAAGAATATGTATAAAATCAGTAAATATGTAACTAAACTTAATTTAATAAATTTAATTACTAGTTAATCGTATCATTTATTTTTTTATTTGTCAACAATTAATTATTTTTTTCTAATCTTTTACACCAATCTATACCAATATTATTATCTTTTGAATTATTTTTTTGATAATATTGATTTTTTAAAGAATTTATAATCTGTTTTAAATTATATTTGAAATAAACATCATTAAGTGAATAAGGATGACCAACTTCATGAAATTTACCTGTTGGCCAGGGACCATTATTATGAGAGCCACAACCAAAAAAAGAGTCTTCAAATATTTCCTCCTTATGTAAAGTAGATTCAGTTTCATCCTTTTCAAATATTATATAAAATGGAAAATATTTTTCAAAAAAATTTTCTAATTTTTCCTTACCTACTTCATAATACAAATTAATAGGTATACGAATTGCATTCATATTATCTTTTTCAAACGAGATAAGATTAAATTTGATTGTATTAAAAAATTCGTTTTTAATTCTATAAAGTTTTTTATATGCATTAGAACTATATAAAGTTTTTGAATTATGTTCTTTAACTTTTAAAGTAAAATACTCAGAAAAATCTTTTTTTAAATTATACAATAAATTTTCTTTTGCTAAAATTTTTATTTCCTTTATTATTATTTCAAAAATCTTTACTATACTATCATTTGAAAATTCATCAGATTTTATTTGATTTAAACAATAGTAAAATTTGCTTTCAAGAATTTTAAATTCTTTCAACATTTTAATATATTCTTCTAAAAATTTTTGAATTTGTTCAGAACTAAATATTTCTTCATATTTATTATGAATTGTTCCACCAATAATATCATTAAACATATTTATTATTTTGATAAATTCATTTATTTCATATTCATTTAATTCATTATTTGGAAAAATTTCTGATATTTTCACTATTTTTAATTCTTTATTTATGTTATTACAAGGCACTAAACCTTCTAAATAATAAATAACATAAAATTTTCCATTAAAATCAAATGCTGAAAACATTAAATTTTCTTTTAATTTTGTTTCCATAAAACCTCCTACAAATCTTTGATATTTATGTTAACATTGTAAAATATAATTGTCAATAAATTTAAAATAAACTTAATTGAGAGCTTTCAGGTAATTCATCAAGTACTTTCATTGACCTTAATTTATCTATAATAGTTTGAGATACTTTTCCTCTCATTTGTAGGTCTTCAATACTTACAAAAGGTTTTTGATCTCTTTCTTCCACTAATTTATTAGCTGCTGTTTCTCCCATACCATCTAAAGTGTTAAATGGTGGTATTAATCCAGTTCTATCTTTATTTATTTTAAACATTACTGCATCACTTTCTGTAAGAGATATATTTTCAAAATAAAAACCTCTTTCAAGCATTTCTTTAGCAACTTCTAATGTAGAATAAACTGCTTCTTCTTTATTGGAAATAGCATAACCTTTTTCTTTTAATTCTATCATTACTCTTTCAATTTCTTTTTTACCATTTATCATTGCTTCTATATCAAAAGCATCTTTTCTAATTGAAAGAAATACTCTGTAATATTCTAATGGATGATATATTTTAAACCATGCAACCCTACATGAATTTGTAACATATGCTGCTGCATGAGCTTTAGGAAATAAGTATTTTATTTTTTCACAAGAAGTAATAAACCAGTCTGGAACATTTTTTTCTTTTAAAGTCTTTTTAAATTCATTCCATGCATCAACTTCTTTTGAGGCTTTACCTTTACGTATAAATTCACTAATTTTAAATGAAAGACCTTTATCAACTCCTGCTTTTATTAGATTTATCATAATATCATCACGACAACCAATAACATCTTTGAATTCACAAGTACCATTTAATATTAAGTCACGAACATTTCCAGCCCATACATCTGTTCCGTGAGCAAGTCCGCAGACTTTGATTAAATCTGAAAATGATTGAGGTTTAATTTCATCTAACATTTTAATAGCAAAGTTTGTTCCAAATTCTGGAACTCCGATTGTACTTAAATTAAGTTTATTATTTGGTTTAAATATTTCAATAATATTTTTATCATCAAGAGGAATATCTTCTACTTTAATATTAACATCATCACAAAGATATTTTAATGCAGTTGGATCATCATGACCTAATATATCTAATTTTAAAACATTGCTTTCAATGTCATGAAATTCAAAGTGAGTAGTATACCAATTTGAACTGGTATTTTCTGCTGGATATTGAAATGGAGTAAAATCATGTACATCTTTATAATCAGGTATTACGATAATACCACCTGGATGTTGTCCACTTGTTCTTTTAATTCCGGTTATTCCCTGAGCTAATCTTTCAATTTCTGCACTTCTTAATGTAAGAGCTTTATCTTCAGCATAAGCCTTAACAAAACCGTAGGCAGTTTTTTCTGCAATCGTAGAAACTGTGCCTGCTCTATAAACATTTTCCTCCCCAAATAATACTTTAGTATAATCATGAGCTTTAGATTGATATTCCCCTGAAAAGTTTAAGTCAATATCTGGTGTTTTATCCGCATTAAATCCTAAGAAAGTTTCGAAAGGAATATTTTGACCCTGTTTAATTAACATTGCTCCACATTCACATTTTCTATCAGGCATATCAAAACCACTGCCATAATTGTATGCTAAAGGCTCACCATTGTCTTCAAAAACACTTTTTTTACATACTGGACATATATAATGCGGAGGTAGTGGATTTACTTCAGTAATATTTAAAAATGTAGCTACCAAACTAGATCCTACTGAACCTCTTGAACCAACTATATATCCATCATCATTAGATATCTTAACTAATTTTTGAGCAATAAGATAAATAACATCATATTCTCCACTAATAATACCAGTTAATTCTTTATTCAATCTTTCTGAAATTATTTCAGGCAATTCTTCTCCATAAGTACCAGTAGCATTCTTATATACTAGTTCCTTTATTATTTCAGCAGAATTTTCCATTTTAGGAGAATATAAATCCTTTTTAATTACTTCTACTTCTTCAATAGAATCTGCTATTTTATTTGTATTGGTTATTACAATTTCTTTTGCTTTTGATTCATCTATGAAATCAAATTCTTCTAGCATTTCTTTTGTTGTTCTAAGATATGCATTAGGAATTGTTTTTATATTACTTCTATATAACGGATGAAAACCTCCGCCTGGCTGCTTTTGAGTAACAAGAATTTCTCTATAAATATTGTCGTCCGGATCTAAAGTATGAACATCTCCAGTTGCACACACTAACTTTCCAACACTGTCAGCACAATTAATTATTTTTTTAATATTTTCTTTTAATTCAAATATATTTGAGAAATCTTCACTTTCAATTAAATGAGTTAATATACCTGGAGGATTTACTTCTATAAAATCATAAAACATCATTAAATTTACCAAATCATCTTCACTCTTTGTCTTAGCCGCAGTAAATATTTCGCCATTAGCACATCCAGAGCCTATTAATAAACCTTCTCTTAAATTATTTAATTCACTTTTTAAAATTCTAGGAGTTTTATAAAAATATTTTGTATTACAATAACTTATTATCTTAAATAAATTTTTTAATCCTATATTATTTTTTGCAAAAACAGTTATATGAAAAGGTCTGCTTGTTTTAACAATATTTTCTACATTAATTAAGTTATTTAAATCTTTTACAAGATTATAATTGCTTCCTAGTTCATCAATCATTTTATGAAAAATCAAACCAGTTGCTTCAGCATCATAATCAGCTCTATGATGAGCATTTTCATCAAATTCTATATTATATTTTTTTACCAGATTACTTAAACTATGACTTCTTGAATCAGGATCTATTGCCCTACTCAATTCTAAAGTATCAATTACCGTATTTTTAAATTCTCCTAATGAATACTTTTTATATGCACTCTTTATAAACGAAACATCAAATTTAGCATTATGAGCTATCATAGGTAAATCCTCACACCAGTTCAAAAATCTTTTAAATACTATTTCTTCAGATTCTTTATCTTTTAACATAGCATCAGTAATTTTTGTAATGTTAGTAATAACTTCTCTTAATTTAGTACCGGGATTTATTAATTCATTAAACTTATCAATTATTTTCCCATTTTTTATTTTAACTGCTCCAATTTCAATAATTGAATCATCACCAAAAGCATTAAGACCAGTAGTTTCAAAGTCAAAAACTACAAATATATCTTTTAAAGATTCTGTTGTTTCTTTAGTTATTATATTTACTTCATCATCAATAACATATATTTCTGCTCCGAATAATACTTTTATATCTCCTTTATTGTTATACAATTTAGGAAATATTTGAATACTGTTTTTATCTGTTACTCCAACTGCCCTATGTCCTAAAGTTGATATTTTCTTTAATAATTTTTTAGGATCAATCAAACCATCCATTTGACTCATGATTGTATGTAAATGAAGTTCAACTCTTTTTTCTTCAGCTTCATCCACTCTTCTAGGCATTTTTTTATTTACTTTTTCAATATCTCTAATATTTAATGAATAATCATTTAATCTGAAATCATGCTTAATATAACCTCTAAATTTATACCATTCACCAACTAATAATGATTCGGTTAGCATATCTATTTCTTGCTTACTTGTAGAAAAAATCTTAGCTACAATACTATCAGAATAATCACTTATTTTTAAAGTAATAATAGTAAATTTTCCACTAGTTTCTTTTACTTCTAAACCAAAAATAAATGCTTCAAAAATAACATTATTGTCTTCTGCAATAACATTCTTTATCTTAGTTGTTTCACCTTTTATGGCATAACCTTTTATTAATGAAATATCTTTTTTTGTAAAAGTCGGTTTTACTTCAGAAGTTTTTTCTAACATTTTCTTTACTTCACTTCTTGCTTCCTCATTTATATATGTTTCTATTTCTATGTTAAATCCTAAATCTTCAAGAAATGTAATAATTTTTTGAATACATGATTTTATTTTATTTTCTTGGACCTTGTTAATTGTTTCAATTATAATTTTATTATTTTCTAATCTTATATTATTATTTTTAATTGCTTCTAGCATTGGGTATTTTAATAATAACTTTTCAAAATAATACCAAAAATAATCAAGAAGCAGTTCATTTCCAGTTTCAAATTTAAATTTAAAATACACTTTATCTATTTTATTAATTTTTTTACTTTCTTCACATAATAAATCAAACAGCTTTACATTAATTAGCTTTTCAAAGGAAATATAAATAATCCAAGCTTTTTTCTTAGTATTTACTTCTACTTTTTCAATTTTAGAATTTAAAAAATATTCATGATATTTTTCATCAAAATTTATTTCATTAAAAAAACGTAACAACTTGTTATCCATAATACCTCACTACTTTAATTATACAAATATGACAAAATATATGCAATTAAATAAAATACTTTTTTCTATAAATTTTTATTTTTTATGCTTTCATTAACTTTTTTTTAGCATTTTCAAATGTTTCACAACTTATTTCCTCAGCAAACTTATAACTCATACTTTCATTTTGTTTTCTATAGTTTTCAATGTCTGATAACACTTCATTTAATGCATTTAATACTCTTTCTTTATCAATAATAATTTCACATACCTGCATTTTTATATTAGCGCATAATAGGATTGAATTTATAATCAAATCATATCTCATATTTTTAAATCCTTTCAATATAATAATTTTAACAAAAATTTATTATTCTTTCAAATAAAAAAGTCAGTATAAACTGACTTTAATAAGTTATCTTTTATTCTCCTTTGAAATCTCATAGTTCATAATCATATTATTTATAATAACAGGATAAAATTCTTCAATATTTTTATATGTATCTCGATTGTTTTCATACATGATTAGAGAATTAAGTATATTGTCTATATAAATAAATCCTAATCCTCTTTCTGCATTAGTTCTTTGTTCATACCTAGAAATATCTCCTGTTACATGAAGTCTATATCTTAAAGTAAGAGCTCTAATTATATGTTCATTAATTATTGTTAAATTATCTCCATAGGCTTGATTCTCCATAATTTCAAATATTTCACTAAATATTGTATCATCATCTTTAATAATATTATACTTATCAGTTAAAGGATTAATAAAACTATGACTAAATTCGTGATGTAACAAATAAATTAAGCCATTAGGAATTGTTTCATCCGGAAATATTTCAGTTTCTTTATCTGTTTCATGAGAACCACAAATATTTGAATATAAATCATTGTTAATATGAATACCATAATTTCCCCAAGTTTGAAATGGTAAAAGATTTACTATAAAATTATTTTTATTTGGTAAATTATAATAATTTAATATATATTCTATTAAATTGTTACTACCAAGTTGAGATAAAGTATTATTAATAAACATGCTATATCTTGCTTTATTCTGTTCATAAAATTTTTCGAAATCTATCTCTTTTGCAAAACTTTGAAGTAAATCTAACATTTCTATTACTCTAGAATCACTTTCCAGCCTTGTTTTAAATGGATAATCTTTTAAACTCGTATATGAGAAATCATCATTTAACTGCAGAAATAAATCAACTGGAGCATCATAGCTAAAATTATCATTTAAAACTATTTCATCAAATAGTTTTACAACCCTATGATCTTTATACTTACCGAATTGTCTCTCAATCTGTTCTACATAGTCCTTATTACCATGTTTTTCTAATAATTGTGGAAACTTTTTTCTATAATTACTTATTATTTGGATTATTCCTAACAATTCTGTTTTTCTATCTACTCTAATTTCAATAAAACCACTTTTTGCACTTACATTCATAATATTACATCAAACTCCATAATACTTATTAAATTAAGTATATCATATTTATAATAAGTATTGAATCATGATTTGTCTTATTCATTCTATTTACTTTAATTAACATATATAATTAATATTTATACAAAAAAAGTCAGTATAAACTGACTTTTATAAACTACAAGTATTTTTATTAATTAGTCTTCTAATTGCAGTTCCTAAACATCTTCCTACATCTAAAGCGGCGTTTATAGCTCTTACAAAAGCATTTATTAATGTTCCTGATATTAGTGAACCACCATTAATATAAAATAGTTCTTCTTTTTCTAACATATAATTTTAACGGCATTTAAGAGGTCTAAGGTATCCATCCACTACTCCAATTAAGAAAACAATTATTCCAGTCATCGCAGTAATAAAACCCCAACTTACTGCTCCAGCAGATACATTTAGTAGTTCCTCTGTTGTTAGCATACTTCTCCTTTCTGATAAAACTCATATTTATGCTCAAATAATTTTTTTATTTCTTTTTTATGAGATATATAAATTATAGTTTTATCTTTATATTTATTAAATATTCCTTTTATAATTTCAATTTCTTCTTTTAAACCGACTTCACTTAAAGCTTCATCTAAAATTATATAATTACTATTCTTCAATAAAGCTCTTGCTAAAATAATTTTTTGTCTTTCACCTCCACTTAAGTTAAAACCATTTTCTTCAATATAAAACATATTTCTAAATTTTTTATCATCTCTTATTTTATTCACTTTACATAATTTAATAATTCTCTCATATTCTTTCAAAGAAATATTTCTATCCAGAATAATATTATTAATTAAAGTATCTGAAAATAAAATTTCATTTTGCGAAACATAAGTAAAAGAATTTTTAATTATATCATTATCTATATCTAATAAATTATAATTATTAATATATATATCCCCCTCATAGTTATTTATATATTTTAATATAATTTTTATTAAAGTACTTTTTCCTATCCCACTTTTTCCATATATTAATAACTTGTCTGTCTTCTTTATTTCTAAGTTTATATTACTAAAAGCATAATTTAAGTCATTATATGAAAATTTTAAATTTTTAATTAAAATATTTCCTTCAATCATTTTTTTATTTAAATAATTTGAATTTTCTGGAGTTATCATTATTAAATCATTAATTCTGTCATATGCTGTTTTTAAATACCTTAAATTTGGTTCTAAATCCATTAATTGTTTTATCGGCTCTAAAAATAGTAACAGTAACGTATTAAAAACGACTAAATCCCCAAGAGTAATTATATTTTTATTTACGTAATATGTACCGATACTTAGAATAAATAAAACTCCGATTTCAAAAATATTGTTTTTAATAAAACCTTGTTTTATTATTGAATCTTCAAAACTCTTAATTTTTTGCATAAAACCAATGAAATTTACTTTTAATTTTTCAATAATTTTAGAAGTTATATTTAAATTTTTTATTGTTTCAAATCCTTCAACAGCTTCAGTTAGATTTTTATTAAATTCTCCCTCAGCTGTTTGAATCAAATATATTTTTCTCTTATAAATATTTGAAAATATTACTACAACAAATATATACAATACCACCATTAATAATAAAATATATAATAAATTTTTATTTATAATAAATAATACTGTTAAACTAATAATAATTAGAAATATATCAATAAATATATTTATAAATATTTGGGAAGCAATTTCTCTAAAATTATTTAATTCATTGATTCTACTTATTACTTCTCCAGTTGGTTTAGATTTAAAAAATTGATATGGGAGGAACATAATATGTTTAATGGATGAATTTGTTAAATAAATATTTATTAGATTATTTATTTCAATCAGCAATTTACCTCTAATAAAACTAAACATATTTTTCAGGAATATGATAACTAAAAAAATGAGTGTTGCACTTATTAAAACAGTATTTGAATAACTAATTAAGAATATATCAATAACGAGTTTAAAATAATAATTGTTTATAATTGTAAAAATTATTATAAATAATGAAAGTATAGATATATTAATAATTGTTTGCCTTTTTGTCATTATTAATTCAAAAATATCTTTTATTATATTTTTTTTATTATTTAATTCAGGTATTGTTTTTATAGGATAAAAATATAGAATAGTGCCTAAAAACATTTCATTGAATTCATTAAAAGAAACTTTTTTAATTCCATATGAAGGATCCATTAGCTTTATATATTTTTTATTTTTATTTATTTCATATATAACAATAAAATGTAATAAATTATTTGTTCTTACATGTGCAATTACCGGTAATATCTCACAGTTTTCAAATAATTCTCTAGAAGTTTTTCTCATTCCATAGCCATCAAATCCTATTTTTTTCATTCCTTCAATCATATTTAAAGCATTTGCTCCATTCTGATCCGTCTTTATTAAATACGATAATTCCTCTCTGGCAATATCTCCATTATAATACCTAATTATTGATAATAAACAACTGACACCGCAATCCTTGATACCATTTTGTCTTACTATGTATTTTCTACTCATTTTTCCTCCCTAATATTATATAATTGATTGATTGATAAAACTCTTTTAGAAAATAAAAAAACTACATCATATGTAGTTTTTATATTCTTTACAAAATTTTGATAATAATTTCAAATTATGTGTTTTCTTTGCAATTAAAGGTTCGGATTTTTTTTGTAAAATATTTATTATAAGAAAACTTATCATTCTAGTAAAAAATCTTGTTATATTTTTTGTTTCTTTTCTTACTTTTCTATAATAATCATCTAAATTTTCACTTCTGTGATGCAATAAAACTTCCAAATCATCTCCATCCTGTAAATAACCACAATGAAAATTATAATTTGCAAAAGCCACTGCTTTCAAATATTTAAAGTTTAATCCATAATGTTTAAACATATTCTTCAATAAGTCTCTATAAGTAGTTCTGCACAATTTTCCACCACTTAAATTAAATGTTTTATTATTTAATAAATCAGTTTTTTCAATTGCATTTACAAAAGCTCTGGCAGCATCTTCTGAAGTCAAGATCTCCATACAAGTATCAAGTGGCATATGAAACATCAATGGATCAACAGCTGGCTTATAATTCATTATAGCAGTTAATCTGAATATAGAATAATCTATATTTGATTTTCTAATAAGTTCCTCACATTTAATTTTTAATTCAGCATAATAGTCATTTCCGGAATTTAATTTATCAGTAACTTTTATATACGGATTTTCAATTCTGTCTCCATAAACCGCTATTGAAGAAGAAAACAACAAAAATCCTTTACCATTTTCTTTTATTGCTTCCACTACATTTTTTGTTCCTTCGAAGTTTACTTTATATGCCTTGGTTGGATTTTTATCAGCAGCTGGAGGAATAATTGCAGCCAAATGTATTATAACATCAAAATCTTTTATAATTTTTTTAACTAAGTCTTCATCAGTTATATCCCCATACTTAATATCTATTTTCCCTTCAAATGATGCAAACTTCTTTCTTACATTTCCTTTATCAACATCAAAGACTGTAATATCATATTTATCTTTTTCCACTAATTGCTCCAATACTTCATAACCAACATTTCCACTTGCACCAGTTAATAATATTTTCTTCATTTTTCTCCTATTCCTTTATTTCAAAATAGTTTCCACTGTCTAAATACAATATTCCCTTATGACCATCTAACTGTTTCACTATCTCAAAATATTTATTTAAACTATCTATTTTATTTAATGAAATATATACTTCATTTTCATCTACCATATAAAGAAGAAATCTCTCTTCATCATATTCATTAGGAGTATATTCGATTTCACTTATTTTAGCTATTATATCTATATCCAGTTTATTGAATTTATCATTTAATTTTTCAGTAATTTCATCAGTAACATAATTTATTAAGGTTGGAATTCCATCAATATCTTCAGTTATATCTAAAGATTTTCCATTTTCCAATACGTATAAATTATTACTTCTTAGTTTATATAATATTTTATATTCTGTTACATCTATCTCTACTATATAATTAAACTTCTTTTTTACTTTAACTTCCTTTACAAGATTTATTTTTTTAATTCTTTTTTCTATAGAACTTTTTAAAGTTTTAAAGAAAGAAGGATAATTTTCTATTTTTGCTTTTTCTATAATTTCAATATCATCCAAATAATAATTATTTAATATAATTATATTCTTTATAGGTTTATTAAAAAAATACAATATTATTGAAAACAATAAATAAATAAAAAGACAAAATATTATAAATTTTAATAAATTAAATTTCTTCTTTTTTATTCTTTTCGTTTCCTGCATGATATCTCCTATTATTTTATCATTTGCTTTACTTCTTCATAAATAATTGTTCTAGATAAAGGTTTTTCTATTGCTTTTAAATTACTAATTATTTCTAGATTTCTTTTTTTATTATCTAATATTTCTTTTATTTTTTCTTTTAATACTGATTGATTTAGATTTTCCTGCTCAATTAAAATACTAACATTTTTATTTACTAAATCTAATGCATTATAATATTGATGATTATTAGGAACATATGGACTTGGTATTAAAATTGATGGAATGTTGGTAGCTAATATTTCACTTATGGTTGAAGCTCCTGCCCTTGATATAATTAAATCCGCACTTTTCATTATACTAGGCAAATTTTCAAAATAATCAACTATATGAGTACTTTTTGGTACAATTAAATTATTAATTAAAGAATCATAACTTTTCTTTCCTGTAATAAATAATATCTCTTTATCTTTTTCTTCAAAAGTTCTTAAAAAGTCTAATAATTTATCATTGACTACACTGCTTCCTAAACTTCCCATAACAATAATAATAAGTTTTTTAGTTTTATCAAATCCTAATTTTGTCTTATCTTCTTTTATAATATTCTTTGCCTCTTCTAATCTTGGATTTCCAGAATATATAATATTACTATTTTTAAAATATTTTCTACTTTCTTCAAATGAAATAAATATTTTATCAGAAAATCTTGCTAAAAACTTATTCGCTTTTCCCGGTATAACATTTTGCTCATGAAGCGCTACTTTTATCTTTAGTTTTCTTGCAGCAAGTACAACTGGAAAAGTAACATAACCTCCAAAAGCTAATACTAAGTCAGGTTTAAATTCTTTTAAAATTTTTTTACATTGTTGATAAGATTTATAAATTAAACCTATATTTTTAACATTGCTTATTATATTTTTTTTAAGTCCATATATTTCAATAGCTTCATATGGAATATTTAAAGCTGGAACAATATCACTTTCCATTCTATCCTTTGTTCCAATATATAAATATTTATTATTTTTAGCTTTCTTTAACTCATTAATAATTGATAAAGCTGGATATATATGTCCACCTGTACCACCTGCAGAAACAACAATTCTCATTAGAGCCTCCTAATTAATATTATACAATAAAAAAAACATATTTTAAATATGTTTAATTACTAACTTTAATTTCTTTTAAAAATTTTTTACTTTTAATATATATACCTGTAAAGTGTTCATAATAATTTGTTAAAAATTTATCTATTTCATTTACAACTATGTCACTTATTTCTAATTTAGATATTTTACTAATATCAACATAATAATACATTCTTAACATTTTTAATATCTTTTCATCTAATATGGGTTCATTATCTCTACATTTTGCACATACATAACCACCTTTAAAAAATGATAATGTCACAATACTCTTACTTCCACAAATTACACATTCATCAAGATTAAAATTCACACCTAAATAATCCAGATATTTTAATTCCAATATATTAGTAATTATTAAGGGATTAAAATCTTCATCTATTTTATTTAATGCACTCATAAATAAATCATATATATCATTTTCTTCACTTTGCTTATATACATTTTTAGTAAGTTCACTTAAATAAGTCATATAACTCACTTTTAATATATCACTTTTAATATTAAAAAAATAATTTAATATATCTGCTCCAATTAATGTAGAAAGTTTATCCTTAGAATAATAAATATGGAAAACCGCATAAGTGAAATTTGCACTTATATTCTTTAATTTACTTTTATTGCCTTTGCATCCCTTAGAAATAACACCTAATATTCCATATTCTTTAGTAAAAATATTTAAAATTTTACTGTTCTCTTTGTAAGGTATACTGTTTAATATAAATCCCTCTACACTAACTATTTTCATAATTTAACTACTGTTTTTCTTCATTGCCTTTCTTATATTTTAAATAATACTCTATTTTTCCTGTTTTTGAAAATTCTTTCCAAACATCTTTCTTATTCATTTTTATCTCCTCTATAATTATTTTGAGGAAAATAAAACTCTTTTATTCAATATTTTCTTTAAAACCCAGTTCTTTTAAATATTTTTCCTTATCTCTCCATTTTTTAAGAACTCTTACATATAATTCTAAATATATATGCTTTTTTAATATTTTTTCTATATCACATCTGGCATCAATACCTATTTTTTTTATTTTCAATCCATTCTTGCCTATTATTATTTTTCTAATAGAATCTCTATCCACAATAATATCAATATTTATATGTGTAACATCAGTCTCTTCTTTAAAATCAGTTAATATACAAGTAATAGAATGAGGAATTTCATCATTAGTTTGTTCAAATATTTTTTCTCTTACTATTTCACAAATTCTGAAATTTAAAGACAATGTTGTTTTTTCATTATCTAAGAAATATTTTACATTATCGCTCAAATAGTTCTTTATTACACTTACCAGTCTACATACATTATCATTTTTTAAAGCTGAAATAGGTACTATTTCAGAAAAATCATATAAGTCTTTATATTCAGTAATCTTTTTTAATATCTCTTCATCAGTCAATTTATCTATCTTGTTTAAGACTAATATTACCGGTTTATTAATCTCAGACAATTTATCAATTACATATAAGTCCCCTTTACCAAGAGCTTCACTGGCATCAACTAAAAAAAGAATTACATCGACATCATTTATTGAATAATAAGTCTGACTGTTAAGTAAATTCCCCAATTTATTTTTGGGTTTATGTATTCCAGGAGTATCAATAAAAACTATCTGAGTCTCTTCATCATTATATATTCCCTGAATTAAATTTCTTGTTGTCTGAGGCTTGTCCGAAATTATAGATATTTTTTCATCAACAAGTGAATTTATAAGTGTGCTTTTTCCGACATTTGGTCTTCCTACTAAGCTTACAAAACCACTTTTCATATAATGTCTTCCTTGCTGAATATTGTGTTCATAATCTCTTTATATGTAAGTACCTTCATATCTCCCTTTATGTTCATTATATTAAATATCACATTTTCATCAAAAAACTCTGTAAAAGCTTGCTTACAAATATGACAAGGAAAAATAATATTTTCACTATTATTCATTAGATATAAGGCTCTAAACTTATTTTCTCCATGACTTACCGCATTATTAATGGCATTTCTTTCAGCACATATAGTTCCTCCATAGGAAGCATTCTCTACATTAACTCCTTCATAGAACTTTCCTGATTTTGTTTCAACTATACAGGCAAAATTCATATTTGAATAAGGTGCATAACTATTTTTTATTAATTCTTTTAATTTATCTTTCATCTTTACCTCCACTACCTTTTAACATCATATTCAGTTAATATCTTTTCCTCTAATTCTCTCATTATCCTCTCAGCTTCTTCATTCATGTGATCATAACCAAGTAAATGCAGTAATCCATGAACTGTAAGAAAACATATCTCCCTTTTTAATGAATGATTATATTCATCAGATTGTTCAATTGCCTTATCAATTGATATATATATTTCACCAAGAAATCTAATATTTTTTTCTTTAATTAAGTTACTTTCTTCAAAAGCAAACGATATAACATCCGTCTCCTTATCTATTCCTCTGTAATTTTTATTAATGTCTCTTATTTTATCATTATTAACTATTATTATATCAAATATAGGATTTCTAACTTTTAAAAATTTAAAAGTAATATCGCATATGTTTTTTATGTCAACAGTGTCTATCTCCTTATCACTTATATTCACAATATTATAATCCATTTAAAAACTCCATTTAAATATTCCTAGAAAATATAATACTATAAATAATATAAAAAGGAAACAGATAAAGCTATAAAAAGCATCCTTCTGAAAAAGTTTTGGCAAATGATTCTTAATGGCAGATAAGCCTACATACAGTAAGAATCCTATAATGCCACCTAAAACATTTAATATGATATCATCTATGTCAAAGCATCTGCCAATAAAATACTGTGTACTCTCAATAACCAGGCTGGTTAACAATGTAAGAAAAAATATTATTCTCAATTTAGTGATTTTTACATAGTCAGTAACAAAAAAACCAAATGGAATTAATAATAAAATATTTCCAAGTACTTGATTATAGAAGCCTTTAGAACCTAATTCATATCTTAATATTTCTCTAAATGGAATTAAATTACTGCTGCTGAATTCAATTTCCTTAAATGTAACCAGCTGATATAAAAGTAATAAATATGCCAAAAATACCAAAAATAAGATTTCTTTATAAAATATTATTTTTTTACTATTATGTTTCAAATAAGCTATTCTTAAAATTACCACTATTGACAAAAAAATCACCAATGTTGGCCAAGAAGTCTCAAATATTGCTAAGACTGTTTCTTTCACTGCTACTCATTCTCCTTTTTAATCTCTTCCAAAAGCGAAGTATCTGTTATATTCTCATATACCTTAAAAAACACCTCTATATTTATTTTACTACTATACTCTTCAATTTTCAAAACTTTTTTATCTAATATATATTCATTGTTATTTAATTTCACTTCCACACTCTTTACACTCCTATTTATTGCTTCTTTCAATGCCTCTTCTTTATTTAAAGTATATTCCTTATATTCATATATCTCTTTTTTTTCTTTAATAACCTTAAAAAATAAATATGGCTTGTCTATTAAAACTTCTTTTTCAATATGAGAATATTTTGAATTATATTTTCCTATTAAAGTCATTTTCTTACCAAAAATATCTATATATACATGATTAATAATCTCTCCAGATGGAGAATACTCAGTAAATTTATATGGCACTGTAGTATTTACGGTATACCATACTTCACCGAATACCTTTCCGGAAGCTTTGACCTGAGAAACCAAAGTCTCCTCATTTCTCATAATGTTTCCACTTATTATTACATCGCCTTTTTTAACATATTCATTTATTTCTTTTACAATTTCACCCTTATCAGATTCAATATGCTTAATTACCGCATCCTTTTTAGCAACTATATTTTGAGGCTTCATATCTTCAGTATTATCTTCAGGTATAATTCTTGGAGTAAAATTGACAATATACTTTGTACCATGGCTTTCTATTTCAATCCATTCTAAAATATCTTTATTCTCATTTAATATATTGTTTTTTATTTTATTCAATTCAGAATAACTCTTTTTAAATCTATATTTTTCTATCCCGTTATATTCTAATTCCCTTAATAGAATTTTTATCATTTTATTATCATTGGAAACAATTTCAATCTCAAAAATAGTATTGGATAACAAAGTCAATAAGATATATCCCCACAATAGACAGATTAGTATTATATAATGTTTCTTAATAAACTTGATGATTCCTAATTTACCAAAATACCTTACTACCTTGACATTCTTTTTTCCGAATATAATTCTTATTTTTGAAAAATCACTATAATTGACTTTAATTAAAAAAGAATTCTTATCTTCTTTAAATTCATAATAAAGTATTTCTCTATTTAATAGTTTTCTGACAACATTTAATTTATCACTATTTTTTATACGAATTAATACAGTACTTTTATTAATCAATTAAATCAACCCTTTTTATATTACCGTTAATAAGTATTTCATTTTTATCCAATTTTTTAATTGTTAAACTTTGTCCTTTCACTTCAATTTTCTTATCTTTTACTAATACAGTAATCTTATCAACATTTATATCTATTATTTTTCTGTAATTAAAAATATGTATTTTTTTTTCAAATACACCTATTAAAAATTCATCGGCTTTTAAAAAGTTAATAAGATTTTCAATCATATTAGCACCTAAAAAAGTATATGAAAAAAAGCATATTAAAAGAAGTAATCACATTACTTCTTTAATATTTAATTTAATTTACTTTGAACAATTTCACTTACTAACTTAAAATCTGCTTTACCTTTTAATCTATTAGTAACTTCTTTCATAACTTTACCTAAATCGCTTCTTCCATTAGGTTTCACTTCATCAATTATTCTATCAATTTCATTATTTATTTCTTCTTCTGTTAATTGAGTTGGAAGATATTTTTCTAATAGATTTATTTCTTTTTCCAGCTTAGAAACTAAATCATTTCTATTAGCACTCTGAAACTGAATAATTGACTCCTTGTGAGTTTTAATTTGTTTACTTGCCACATCTATTACCACTTCATCTGAAATAGATTCTAATCTATTGTTAATCTTATATAAATCAATAGCACTCTTAAGAAGTCTGATTGTTCCCAGACTTTCCTTATCACTATTTTTTAAAGCATTAATCATATCTGATGATACTTTTTCATATAAAGTCATATTTATTCCCCTTTTTAGTAATTATTGTTTTTATTATGCTTTCTAGCATTTTTAATGGCATTCTTTTTTGCTTCTCTTCTAATAATTCCTGGTTTAGAGTATTCCTTTCTCTTTTTAATTTCAGAAGGGGTACCACTTCTTTGCACTTTAATTTTCCATCTTTTTAAAGCACTTTCAACATTACCATCTTTTACTTCAACGTGAGTCATTTTACAACCCTCCCTTCATTTACCAGAAAAATTATACAACATTTTGTAAATAAATTCAAGTAAATTAAAAACTATTAGTCTAAAACCAATAGTTTATTTAATATTTATTTATTTTAAAACAAAAATTCAACAAATTTCTTGATTTTTAATTTTATTAATCATGTATTTTGTGTAAAGTCCTTACTACTGCATCAATTTCATATTTTTCTTCAGTATTAAGTTCTGGCCATCTTACCTTTAATTCTTCTATCCCAGCTGCAGTGTTTCTTCCAAGAACATTCATTGATTCTCTGTTATCAAGAGACACATCGCCATTTATTACACGAACTCCTCCAATGTTAGAAATTAAACTTACAATTATTTTAGTTATTTCTTCTCTCATTAATTTTTCCTCTCCTTTTCAAATAATGTTGAATATCATATCAATATCTTAATAGGTTGTCAATATTTGAATTTCTATTTTCATTATATAAATAAAAACTATTAGTTTGTTTATAACTAATAGTTTATTTGATATTTATTTATTTTCTAATTGACTCATTACTTCTTCAGCAAAGTTATCAACTCTTTTTTCTATTCCTTCTCCTACTTCATATCTAGTCATAAATTTAGCTTCAGATTTTGATTGTTCTAATACTTTGCTAATAGTCAATGAACCATCTTTAATGTAAGTTTGATCTACTAAACACACATCCTGATAATACTTTTCAACCTTTCCTACAAGAATTCTATCAGCCATCTCAGCTGGTTTTCCTTCATTAAGAATTTGTTCCCTTAAAACAGCTTTTTCATGTTCCAATACATCTGGTTGAACTTCTTCCCTGTTAATGTATTTTGGATTCATAGCTGCGATTTGCATAGCTAAATCTTTAGCAAGTGATTCATTATCTCCAGTTATTACAATAAGTGAAGCTATTTTTCCACCCATATGCAGATAAGATCCGAATGTCTCATCATCATTTTTAATATATTTTACAAATCTTCTAAAGTCTATTTTTTCTCCAATATTTGAAGTTGCTTCAATAACTAAGTCATTTATAGTTTTTCCTTCAACTTTAACTAACAGAGCTTCTTCTTTAGTTGTAGCATCACTGTTTAATATTGCATTACCTATTTTATCAACTAAATTTATAAAATCTACATTTTTTGCTACAAAGTCTGTTTCTGAATTTACTTCAACAACAACTGCTTTATTTCCAGAAACATAGATATTGGTAAGTCCTTCTGCTGCAATACGATCAGCCTTTTTAGCTGCTTTTGAAATACCTTTTTCTCTTAAGTAATCCAAGGCTTTATCCATGTCTCCAGCACTTTCAACCAAAGCCTTTTTGCAATCCATCATTCCTGCACCAGTCTTGTCTCTCAATTCTTTTACTAAACTTGCATTAATCTCCATGATATTCTCCTTATTTTAAAGCTTTTAATAACTCATCTTTTTTCATAGTACTGTAACCTTTTATATCTTTTTCTTTTGCTAATTTTTTTAATTCAGTCACAGTTAATGAAGATAAATCCTGTTTAACTTCTTTCTTAGTTTCCTTTTTAACTTTTACTTCTTTTATTTCTTTTACTTCTTTTACTTCAGTCTTTTTAATATTTTCCTTATCAGAAACTTTATCTTCATCTTCTTTAACATTTCTGATTACTACTTCTTCTTTTTTAGGTTTTCTTGAAGAAAATTCGTCTTCAGAAACATAATCTACTAAAGGTAATCCATTAGCTTCACATACCGCATTAGCCAATACACCTAAAACCACTTTAACACTTCTAACAGCATCATCATTTCCAGGAATTACAAAATCAACATCATCAGGATCACAATTAGTGTCAACTATTCCAAATACAGGAATATTCAATCTTCTTGCTTCCTTAATAGAATTAATTTCAATTCTAGGATCAACTATTATAATTGCTTTAGGTAATTTTTCCATATCTCTAATACCAGAAAGTAACTTAATTAACTTATCATATTCTTTTTGTATTTTAGCTACTTCTTTTTTAGGTAAAACTTCAAATGTACCTGCTTCTTTCATTTTTTCTATTGTTGTCAGTCTTTTCACTCTATCTCTAATTGTTTTAAAATTAGTAAGAATTCCTCCCAACCAACGTTCTGTTACATAATAGCTGTTGCATCTTTTAGATTCTTCAACACAAGCTTCTTGAGCCTGTTTTTTAGTACCTACGAATAAAACTTTTCCACCGTTTTCGCAGACTTTAAGAAGTTCGGCGTAAGCTTCTTCTATTTTTTCAACAGTTTTTTGTAAATCTATAATGTATATATCATCTCTTGATGTAAAAATGTACTCTGCCATTTTTGGGTTCCATCTCTTTGTCTGATGACCAAAATGTACACCCGCTTCTAATAAATAACTTTTAGCAATAACTGCCATATAATTTCCTCCTTCGTTTTTTTCACCCACTTATCTCTTCTTTATTTTCTCACCTATAAGGCACTAGAGAAAATAAATCAAAAAGTGTGAATATTTCTTAAAGTCAAATGTATTTTATCATAATATATGCAAAAACACAAATAAAATTTATAAATTTCAAAAAATTCTAATATAGATAAAATTTACTTAATTTTATTTATGATACTTTCTTTTGAATCAAAAGTATAACTATTAACAAAATCTATAAATTCGTAAATATTTAAGTTATTTAAATTATTATCAAAAACACGAAGATTTTTTAAATTATCAAATTTCATTCGGTCCATTTTCTCCTCTTTTGTCAATCCTAAATAATCCAACCATAATGGATAAACTTCTAATTTGCTTTTTTCTAAAAGAGAATGTCCTTCTTTTATTTTTGATTCATTAGATAATATAGAATATAATTCATAGTCTGAAATTAATTCAATAATTGCATGCTGATTTTCCATTTGTTCATACGTCATTCCTTCTTTATAAGGTAAAATATTATGCAAAGCCTCATGAACTAAATAAACTATGTTATAGTTTGCATCTTCTTGTCCTATCCGATGTCCCCAATAAATTACATCGTTGCCTCTTGAAGTACCAATACAAGTAAAAGGATGCGAAATATAAACTTTTATTTCTCTATCAATGGATATCCTAAGTATATTTTTTAAAAAGTTATTAACATATTCTTCTTTGCTTTTCCAATACTCTTCAATATTATTGCAATAAACTTCAGTTTCTTTTAAATATTCTTTAAAATAATCAGTTGCCATAAAAATCTTAAGAAATTCATTTTTTAAATTATTAATATAATCATACCTTGATAAGCTCATTATTTCTTCATATTCTTTTAAATGATCTTCTTTTAAGTCATTTATTATTGAAAGAAGTTTTTCATTAAATTCACACCTAGCAATCAATAAAATTGCAATAAATTTAGGATTGATAATAAATTTTATTTTCATTCATAACTCCATTATCATTATTATAACATAATAAATTTTTTATTTACAAATTATAAAATACTATAAGATTTTAAGTAGATAAAAATTTTTATAAGTAGTATAATTATAAAAGGTGAAACGCATGAAAAACATTTCTTATAAAAATAGAGGTATGTTTTTAGAAAAGTTAATAAATGATACTAATACATTCTATTTAAGTAAGGATAAGGCATTAATATTTAAAAAGCCTACTCCAATAAAAGTAATTAATGTTTGTTATCCAAGCAATAAGGCTATTATTGATAAGGCTGTATTTGAAAATATTTCAACTTTAGATTATAATGGTATATACAAAGGAAAATATATAGAATTTGATGCTAAGGAATGTAGAAATATTTCGTCATTTCCATTATCAAATATTAAAAAACATCAATTGGAGCATATAAAAAATGCTATTAAACATGGTGGAATTATTTTCCTTATTATATATATAAATAAAAATTTTTATTTATTAAAGGGAGAAACCTTACTGGAATTTATAAAAATAAATGAAAGAAAATCTATTCCAATTTCATACATTAAGGAATATGCATATAAAATAAATGAAGGATATATCCCAAGTATTGATTATTTAAAAGTGATAGATTCTGTATATATGGAGGAAAAATGAAAAGGTTAAATTTTGAAAAGATTAAAAAAAGTAAATTAAGTAAATTAAATTTTAAAAAATCAAGGGTAAAAAAAGTAAAGGAACCTAAAGAAAAAAATTCTAAAATTAAAAGAAAAAAGAATAAATTACTGAATTTAATATTAATAGTAATTACAATATTAGGCATTTGTGCAATATTGGTTACTGTTGGTTTTGGATATTACATAGTTAAAAGCGCACCTGAGTTTGATCCAACAAAACTATATGAAAAAGAAGCTACATTAATTTATGATGCTGAAAATAAACTTATTGCTACTTTAGGTACAGAAAAAAGAGAAAAAGTTACTTATGATGAACTACCTGAAATACTGGTTGATGCGATAGTTGCAACAGAGGATTCAAGGTTTTTTCAACACAATGGATTTGATTTGCCAAGATTCTTAAAAGCTAGCTTAGGACAATTAATGGGTAACAGCAGTGCAGGTGGAGGTTCAACTCTTACAATGCAAGTATCAAAGAATACATTTACATCTGTTGAAGCAGAAGGTATTGCAGGAATAATTAGAAAATTCACCGATATCTACATGGCAATATTTAAAATAGAAAAATATTATACAAAGGAAGAAATATTGGAATTTTATGTAAATGCTCCCTATTTAGGAAGCGGTGCTTATGGAGTTGAACAGGCCAGTCAAACTTTCTTTGGTAAAAGCGTTAATAACCTTTCACTACCTGAAGCTGCATTAATTGCAGGTTTATTTCAGGCTCCTGGAGCATATGATCCTTATATTAATCCTGAAGCTGCTGAAGCAAGACGCAATCAGGTTTTAAACCTAATGGTGAGACATGGTTATATTTCTGAAAAAGAAGCTAATGCAGCTAAGGAAATATCAGTTGAAAGCCTACTCAGAGATGACTATACAACAGTTGTAAGTGAATATCAGGGATTCATTGATACAGTTGTGCAAGAGGTTATAGATAATACTGGAAGTAATCCATATGACGTGCCTATGGAAATATATTCTACCATGGTTACGGAAAAACAAGATGTGATCAATGATCTATATAATGGAAGTCTTGGATATAAATTTAAAGATAATGTTGTTCAACTTGGAGTTGCAGTCATTGATAATGACTCTGGAGCTCTTATAGCAATCGGAGCCGGAAGAAATAAGACAAAAGAAATGACATTCAACTACGCTACAATGACAGATGCTCATCCAGGTTCAACAGCAAAACCTATATTTGATTACGGACCTGGAATAGAATATTTAAAATGGTCTACCTATACTCCATTCTTTGATGATAAAGAAACAAAATATTCAAGTGGAAAAAGAATGAACAACTGGGATGGAAAATTCATGGGAATGCTTTCTTTATCTGATTGTTTGTCAAAATCAAGGAATACATGTGCTCTTCAAGCTTTTCAGCAAATAGACAATGCAAAAATATACGATTTTGTCACTTCATTGGGTATTAAACCGGAAACTACTGGACTTGATGATACATTTATAAATGAGGCACATTCTGTAGGAGGATTTACTGGAGTGTCTCCAGTTCAATTGGCAGGTGCCTACACAGCATTTGCAAACGGTGGCTACTATACTAAACCATATTCATATACAAAAATAGTTCTTAGAGAAACTGATGAAGAATATGAGGCTGACGTTACAAAGAAAAGAGTTATGTCTCCTCAAACAGCATATCTAATTACAAATATATTGTTTGATGTAACACCTAGTACAGTAAAAGTATCTGGAACTCAGATTGCTACAAAGACAGGTACTAGTAGTTATGATTCAGATTTATTAGAATCATTAGGTTTAACCACTTCAGTAATTAGAGACAGCTGGATCGCAACTTATAGTCCTGATTACACTATGACCATGTGGTATGGATATGATAAAATAGATCAGGAAATGGTAAAAAATAAATATTACAACTTAATGAGTGCCACTACTGTACAGAGAAATAAAATACAGGGATATTTGGTAAATAATATAATGGAAAAAAATTCTAAGTTTAAATCACCTGGAGGTGTAGTGAGTTCCAAAGTGGAATTTGGAACGATACCTGCTCAACTGCCTAGTGATTATACTCCAAGTAGTTTAGTAAAATCATATTTATTTATCAGCGGAACAGAACCTACAGAAATATCAACCAGATATTCTAAGTTAACAAATCCTTCAAATGTTACTGTTGCTGAAGATCTGAACATTGTTAATATTTCTTGGACTTCTCCCGGAATTCCTTCTGCAATTGATACAGCATATTTAACAGATTACTTTAATAATAATTATGGAGCATTCGCAACCAAATATTATAATGAAAGAATAACATATAATAATAAGAATATCGGCTCATTCGGATTTGACATATATCTAGTACACGGAAATTCAAAAACTTATGTTGGATGGACTCAAAATACTAACTATAACGTTGATTTAACAAAATATTCAGGAACTTATGATTCAATACTTGTAAAATCTGCTTATTCAATATTTAAGTCCAATGCAAGTGAAGGAGTTAAAAAGAACTTGGAAAGTTATGAAGGAGCTCCCGTAATAAATATTTCATTTAATCCAAAGAACCTATTAAAAGATGCAGCATGGCCAGGAATAAGTGAAAGTGAAATAGCTTCAATATCTATTACTGTAAATGGAGTAAATGTTACTGAATACGATATAACAGATATCAATTTTCACTCAGCAATTAAAGACGGTGAAGAAATAACTTCAGTAAATGACATTACAAAAGCAGTCGGAGTATATCAGGTAAAATATATTGTTTCAATAGATATCAATGGTACGATATATACAAAGACTATCACACAAACTGTAAATGTAACTTAAAAAAGAACAATCGTTATTGATTGTTCTTTTCTTTATAATATCTACAAATATCTTTTAATAAACATTCACTGCATAAAGGCTTCTTAGCTGTGCATCTATATCTTCCAAAAAGAACTATTTGAAAATGAACATTTGACCATATTTCTTTCGGAAAAAAATCCATTAATTTTTTTTCAATAGCCAGTACATCATCTTTTTCTTCTGCTAGAGCTAATCTTTTGCTGACCCTTGTAACATGAGTATCAACTGCAATGCAAGGTTCTCCATATATCTGAGATAGTATTAAATTAGTACTCTTTCTTCCAACACCGGATAAGCTTTCCAATATGGCTCTATCATTAGGAACCTTACCTATTTTAATAAGTGACTCAACTATATTTTTAAAATGTTTTGCTTTATTCTTATATAATCCAATACTTTTTATTTTTTCTTCCACTTCAGATAAAGTCAACTGATTCAATTTTTCCAATGTATCATATTCTTTAAACAACTTTTCAGTTACCATATTTACTCTCTTATCTGTTGTCTGAGCACTTAACATAACTGCCAACACCAATTCATAGTCTTTTTTATAATTTAGTTCACATCTGGGATCAGGATAGTAGTAATTTAATGCCCCAATAATTTTATCTTGTTTCATCATTATCCTCCAACCAGTTATAATCAAATAATTCTATTTCATTTTCTTTAGAAAAACTTTTATTTATTTTTTTCTTATTCCATTCATAAATAATCTTATCTATGTATCTTAAATTCGTAACTCCATTTAATACAGCTTCCTTCAAAGCTTTTTTTATTAAATCCTCATCTATTTTTTTATCTAACCAGGAATTGATAGTCTCATATTCAATTGGAGACAATGTTCTGCCGAATTCATTTTCAAACATTAAAAAAATATCTGAATTATCTTTAACTTCATCTTTTTTATTCAATATCAGTTTATCATAAAACACTTCAAGAGAAATCTCTTCTTCTAATTGTTTTCCATCCTTTTTTACTATAATTTCTATTAGATTTTTATTAATTAAACTGTTAAATATATTCAGGACTTCTTCTTCAGTAAAATTTAAATATTTATTTATTAATTTTATATTTAAAGTATTTGAAATATTAATAAAATATAAAATTAGTAGAAATTCATTTAGATTAATATCTAGATTTTTAATATTTCTTAATAAAAATTCATTTACAACAAAAGCTTTACTCTTTATTACTTCCTTCATTTCTTTCATAAAAATCACCTTCAGTTATTTTCTATTATTTCATATATTTCAAGAATATTAAACCCCTTTTTTAAATAATCTTTATATTTTTGATATAATCTTCTTTCTTTTCTATTAAAAGGAAACTTATCACTTATTTTCATTTGAGAATACATTCCTATTCTACTGTTAAAAATTATAAAATCTTCTTTAATTCCAAAAAGCTTTTCCATATTGTTAATTTTTAAGAAATCTATAAATATTTTCGGATTGCTTTCAAATATCATATCCAGTTCTTCCTTTATCTTATTGAAACTGATTCTTCTTAAAAAATCATTATTATATTTAATGTAATTAATTATTGATATGTCTAGTTTGAAGTTTAAAACACACATAAATCTTAATGCTTTTATAATTCTGGTGGCATCTTCATCAAATTTCTTATTAACATCACCTATTACTCTGATGATGTTATTGTCTAAATCTTTCTTGGCATTCAATTCGTCTATCAACTCGCTTTTACTATTAAAACAAAGTGAATTTATAGTAAAATCACGTCTAATAAGATCTGTTTTTAAATCTGCTGTATATTGAATTTTCACTGGTTTATTATTAAAATATTCTAACTCTATTCTAAAAGTATTTATATCTATTGAAAATTTATCATTTTTTAAATGACAAGCTCCATACTTTTCAAAAATAATTAAATCTTTCCCAAAAAGTTTTTTTAAATCTTCCGGTAAAGCATCAGTACAGATATCTATATCCTTACTGGGTATATTAAGTAAAGTATCTCTTACAAAACCACCGACAATATATGCCTTAAAACCAGAAGCTTCTATTTTTTTTAAAATATTTAATATAAATTTATTCATATATTCTTAAAAATGAGTAAAAAAAAAGCCTAAGGCCTTTTTTTAATTTAAAGCAGCTTTTAGTTTGCTTCCAGCTTTGAAAGATGCAGCCATTTTTGCAGGAATTTTTAATGGTTTTCCTGTTAATGGATTGATACCATTTCTAGCAGCTCTCTTTTTAGCTGAGAAAACTCCGAATCCAACTAAAGTTACTTTTCCTGATTTTTTAAGACCAGTAGTAACACCTTCAATTGTAGCCTCTAGTGCACGACCAGCATCAGCTTTTGTTAATCCGGCTTTTGCAGCAACGAATTCAACTAAATCTTGTTTACTCACTTAAATTACCTCCCATAAATATTTTAAGCATACTATGCTTACATTTATAATTCTAACAGGTTTTTAATAAAAATCAAGCATTTTCCCCGATTTTATTGGTAAATATTGTATTTTTACCTATTTACAAAAAGATTTCTTGATAATTTCAGGCTATTTTGCCTTTCAACTGCATTTGCTTCAATTATCGGCTGAAGTCTTTGATTGATTCTATGAACATCTTTAGCTGAAACAACATGAATAGGTTTTGAACTTATTTCTACTTCTGGTGAAAAAGTAGGACGTAAATATTTTTTTAAATTTTCTTTTGAATAAATATTCATTTTTATTTTCCTTTCAATTTATCTTAGAATAATTTCCATCTTCATATATAATTACATATGAAGTAAAAAAGTCATTTTCTTTAAAACCATAAGAGTGTACTTTTTTTGTTGAAAACAATTTTAACGCTCCTGAATCCTGTTTTTCTGAAACCTTATAAATATTATTATCTGTATCTATTAATAATACATAACTCTCCTCATTTGAAGAATAAATATAATCTAAATAAGTTTTATAAAGTATGTTCTTTCCATTATAAGTTAAAAATTCCAAACTTTTATTATATTCTTCAGAATTGATAGAATACATGGTACGGTCATTATTTATATAAAAACCTTTTATATCAAGAGCACCATCACCGTAATCTGAATTTGTTATTACTGTAGAAAAATAAGGCATATAATCATTAACTTTCATTTCATTCTCAATTATTATCATTTCATTTTCAGCAGTTTTTCCAACTAGAATACGATAAGCTTCACTGTACCAATCACCCTTAAAAATTCCTAATTCAGAATATTTATAATTAGAATCAATTTTTTCAAAGGATTCTGATATAGTTGATAAAGTTTCATCATATAAATTCAACAAATCCAAATAGTATATACTTCCATCTTCCGTTAAAACATATATTTCTTTATTGCAATCACTATTATCAGTATCAATACTATAAACATATTTAGGATTGTCTATATCTACATTATATTTTTTAGAATCAGTTTCTGAATCTAATTTTAATTTATCATCCTCATCTATATAGATTCTTATATCATCAAGAGAAAAATCATCATTATTATCATAACAGTCATATATTTCTGCTCTCGTATTGTGTAAATATTCAATATCATAAACTGTAACAAGAGCTTCACTTACATCAATATCACTCATTAATACAAAGCTGTAATCCAAATCCTCATATTTTTCTTGAATTTTGTTTATAAAGTTATCTCTGAAGATCCACTTGAATTTAAAATTCAATAAGAAAAACAATGAAAATAAGAAAACAATTATTCCTACAATATAAATTACCTTTTTATTCATTTTTATATAACACCTCTTCTTTATAATTAAAATATATCATACAAATATTTTAATGTAAAATTATTTTTTTAAATTTAAAAAGTAGACAAATTGTCTACTTATGTTTTTATAAAACAATAGCTATCATTGTTGAAGATCCCTTATTAACAATTTTCGTTAATATACTTTGTAATTTATATCTTATATTTTCAGGCATCATTGCCAGTTTTGCCTGAATGCCCTCCTGAACTATAACATCCAGACTTCTACCAAATATTTCACTTTTCCAGATACCGTTTGGATTACTTTCCTGATCTTTCATTATGAAATCAATTAATTCTTTACTTTGAACTTCACTACCTATTATTGGTTCAAAAGAACTTTCTACATCAACCTTTAATAAGTGTATTGAAGAAGCTACAGCTTTAAGTTTTATTCCATACCTTCCACCCTGTTTTATTATTTCAGGTTTTTCAAGCTTCATATCATCAAGACGAGGAATAGCGATACCATAACCCGTATGATAAACTTGCTTTAAAGCAGACTTAATACTTTCATATTCACTTTTTCCCTCAGTAAAGTCTTGAAATACTCTTAATAGTTCTGCTTTAGAGTTTATACTTACCCCCACTATTTCATTTAACACTCTGTCAAATAATTCTTCAGGTGCTTCAAGTGTCAAAGTTACTTCTCCATTAGTAGTATTTATGTTTGAAACATATGCTTTGCTTATTTCTTCATTTGATTCAAAATTTACATTAATATTCTGAATATCTCTGAGTTTGTCTACACTTACCACACATTCCTTCATCGTATCAATGTATTTCTTTTTAACCGGATGATCTTTATTTAATATACCTATCCAATCAGGAATGCTAACTTCAACATGTTCAATAGGGAACTCATATAAAGCCTCTTTTAATACATTTACTAAATCTGATTCTGTCATATTTTCCACACTGAGAGGAATAACTGGAACATCATAGTTTTCCCTTAATTTATTAGATAAATTCTGTGTTTCTATATTATTCGGATGAGTTGTATTCATAATAACAATAAAAGGTTTGTTTATATTTTTTAACTCTGTTATCACTTTCTCTTCCGCTTCAACATAATTATGTCTTGATAAATCACCTATTGAGCCATCAGTTGTTACTACAATACCTATAGTTGCATGATCCTTTATAACCTTTTCAGTTCCAATTTCAGCTGCTTCAATAAAAGGCATCTCTTCTGCAAACCAAGGTGTCTTGACCATCCTTGGATTTCCATTTTCATCCTCATAGCCTTTTGCCTCCGGTGTTACAAAACCAACACAGTCAACAAGCTTGATATTGGTAGAAAGCTCCTCTATCTTTATATTAGCCCCTGCACTTGGAACAAATTTTGGCTCAATGGTCATGATTGTTTTTCCCTGAGCCGTTTGAGGTATTTCATCTAAACATCTTTTTCTTTCTATTTCATCTTCTATATAAGGCACTACTAATGTTTCAATAAACTTTTTAATAAAAGTAGATTTGCCGGTTCTAACTGCTCCGACAACACCTAAATATATCTCACCACCTGCTTTTGATGAAATACTACCTATTATTTCTTTTTTATCCATATATTGACTCCTTTTCCATATTACAATAAAACTTATGAATATTAAGAAGTAAATATGCAAAAAAACATTGATATTTCAATCAACGTTTTTAATACTATCTAATTATGTCTTTGTCAGATATTTCAAAATAAAATATTGTTCCCTTACCTTTACTTGAATTAACACCATAATTATAGCCATGATTAATTAAAATACTCTTTACTATAGATAATCCCAGTCCTGTTCCAATTATATTTCTTTTGTGATTTTTTTCACTTTTAAAGTACTTATCCCAGATATTATTAATATTTTCTTTTTCTATACCTTTTCCTGTATCTTTTATTGATACTCTAATTCCTTCTTTTGTATCAGTTATATTTATAATGACTCTTTTATCATTTCCTGTATAATTGATGGCATTATTAATTAAATTATAAATTACTTGCTCAAGTTTCTGCTTATCAGCCTTTATATTTATTCTTTTCTTTTCATTAAATATAAATTTATAACTCTCCGTCTGTTCATATATTTTGTATCTTTTTATTATACTGTTAATTAATGCAGTTAAATCAAATTCTTCATATTTCAGTTCTGATATCGTTTCATTCTTTGATAATTCTAAAA
>CAZKSN010000002.1:69713-99077 GCA_964555585.1 uncultured Muribaculaceae bacterium
TATATCAAGAAATCTTCTTCTCATACTTCCCTCGGTATATAATTTTTTGATAATTCTAAAATATCATTTACCAGTAAATTTAATCTGTCACTTTCTTCTATAATAATATTTAAATTTTCCTTTCTTTTATTAATGTCATCAACATTTAAATCTCTAGACATTTCAGCATAGGCCTTAATCATAGTTAAAGGAGTTTTTAAATCATGTGAAATATTGGCCATTAAATCTCTTCTTAATTCATTTGTCTTGGACAGTTCATTTTTTGTATAATTCAATGTGTCAGCAAGTTCAGTTATTTCCTCAATATTTGAATTAGATGAAAAATCAATATTATAATCTCCTTCCGCCAGCTTTTGAGCTTTTTCATTAATTTTAATAATAGGTCTACTGATGTTTTTAGATATAAAGTAAGCAATTATAAATGATAATCCCAGTACAATAATGGATACATAAATTAACTGATTTTTTAATATGGTTATTGTTGAATCTATTGGCTCTAAAGATGTATTTATAAATGCGTAAGAATTATTATCTATTTTAAATGCATAAATAAGAGTTTTATTATTTAATACAGGATTTGTTAATGTATATTCTTTTTCATTCAAATCTGAAGTAATGAAATTCTGTCTGTAATTAGTCATATTTGGACTGAATTTGATACAGCCTCTTTTTAAATCAGAGGTATATAGAATATCGTTTCCTTCAATGATTTCCAGACACAGATTATTGTTATAGGAAAGTAAATCATATATTTCCGCATAATCATTTTCATTATAATAATTTTTTACTTTTTGAGATATTTTTTCAATACTCTTCTTAGTTTCCCATTCATAATAATATTTAATTAACAATACCTGAAATGCCCATAAAAACAATAATATTATAATTGAAAACATTATTAAGAAAATCCATACTTTTATAGTTAAACTATTTTTCTTTAATTTCAATTTTATACCCCATTCCTCTTACAGTTAGTATAAGATTTCCATATTTCCCTAGATTATGTCTCAGCATTTTTATATGAGTATCTATAGTTCTAGCATCTCCATAAAAATTGTATCCCCAGACATGATTAAGCAATTGTTCTCTTGACAGGGCAATATTTTTATTTTTAATAAAGTAGCATAAAAGTTCATACTCTTTTGGAGTAAGTTTTATTTCTTTATTTTCTATCCCAACTGTTCTTCCCTTAAAATCAACTATTAAATCCTGATAAATAAATTCATCAATGTTATTATTATCTCTTTTCAATATAGCTTTAATTCTGGCCATCAATTCCTTAGGACTGAATGGTTTAATTACATAATCATCTGTTCCCAAGTTGAAACCTAATAGTTTATCATACTCTTCCTTTCTTGCAGATAAAATAATAACAGGTATATCTTTAATATTCTTTATTTGTTTTAAAGTTTCAAAACCATCTAATTTAGGCATCATGATATCTAGAATTATTAAATCTATTTTTTCATTTTTAACTTTTTCTAATGCTTCAATGCCATTACTGGCTTCTATAATTTTATAATTTTCATTTATACAATAATCTTTAATTACTTTTCTAATTAACTCTTCATCATCAACTATTAAAACAGTCATACTAACACCTCTATCTAATTTTATTACAATTTTGTGATATCTTTGTGAAATATATGTATTATAGTTCTTTTTTGATTAAATAACAACTTTAATAAAAGAAATGATTTAAAAAATCATTTCTTTATACTATGTAGTTCAAATATCTTATCTACAGAAGACGCTATATTTGCGGAGTGTGATACTATGATAATGCACTTATTTTCCATTTTAGCCAAATTCTTGAATATCTGCATAATTTCATCCTCTGTTTCTCTATCTAGGTTTCCTGTGGGTTCATCTGCAAGAATTATTTCCGGGTCATAAGAAAGACTCCTTGCGATTGCCACTCTTTGTTGCTCACCTCCTGATAGCTTTAAGATTCTTCTATTACCAATAGTATCATTTGATCCAACTTTTTCAAGTAGTTTTACTGCAAGTTCATATTTATTCTTGGTTTTAACCTTGCTTATATCCATTGAAAGAATAATGTTTTCAATTGCTGTCATATGAGGTAAGAGATTAAAACTCTGAAATACTATTCCTATGTGTCTGCTTCTATAAATGTCTAAATCCACCTTTGATAGATCTTTATCCTTAAAGAATATTTTACCTTCCTTGCATTTTTCCAATCCGGATATCAATGACAACAGCGTTGTTTTTCCACTACCGCTTTTTCCCTTAATGGCATAAGTTTTTCCTTCTTCAAATTCAAAATTAATATCTTTCAGTACTACAGTCGGTCCATCTTCATAAGTATAACCAACTTTTTCCAATCTTAATACACTCATCAGCTTCTCTCCTTCAATATCTTTAATGGACTAAATCTAGAAATATTTATTAGTGCCGCACTGCTGCTGACTAAGGTTAAACCTAATCCAATCAATAATATTTCAATTAATACAATATAATTTAAATTTACATCTAAACTTTCAATATAATCAACATTTCTATTAATTACATTTCTTTCTCTATTCTCAAACTGTTCTCCATCCATTCCAAAATTACCACTTATTTGAGTACTTTCTTCCTGCATGGATTCTATTTCACTAGATAACAGATAATTTGAAACCGGTTTTGCAGTAAAGAACCCCAAAGCTGTTCCGATAGCTATAGATACAAATGCTACAATGAATAATTCCAGACAAAATTGTGAAATAACCAATTTCTTTTTCATTCCAACTGTTCTTAAAACACCTATTTCATACTTTCTTTCTCTAATATTTATGAGATTTATAATAAACAGCACTATACTTCCTATTACTATTACCATTATTAAGAATGTTGTTGCAAAACTGCTTACATTTTCAATAGGTTGCAATTCTGCAGTTACTTCATCTAAATTTGTATTTAATGAATAGTATTCATCAAGTCCTTTTTTTGTAAGTTCACTTTCAAATAATTCTATTGAAGCTTCATTTGCAATTACAAATGAAACTGAATAATTGTTATCATAATTTTCTGTATCATCATTTATTATGGAATTTACAAAAGCAACATTTGTAATAATTCTATTGGCACTGTTGCTAATCATGCTGAATGGATTTTCTTCAGTGTCATTATCAGCATATATTCCAGATATAACCAATTCATAAGTTGAATTCTCATCATATGGTGATACCAAAGTTACTGTATCTCCTACACTTAAATCGTTATCCGTAGCAAGTTCATTTGAAATGATGCAGTAATTACTGTCAAAATCTTCAAATACACTGCCTTCCTCTATTGTAAATGTACCATTTACAAAATCTGTCATAGCATCTAAACTGCTGTATCCTGTTAGTGTGAAATCTCCAGCTCCGCTCTGCATTCCGCCTTGCGGTCTATATGGCATATTACTATCCTCTGAAGAAGTGCTTGTCACAGCTTCTATACTACTGCCATCTAATGAAACACTGTTTGAATAATAATAATTGGTTACATATTCACTGTCAGCATAATCTTCTATATTTTCTAAAGTAAGTGATGATATATTTGAAAATATTTCTTCTCTGTCTTCTTTAGAAGGTTGCTCTCCAGTTCCATCTCCCATCATTTTCTGTCTGTTAAAACTTAAAGTGCCAATAATATCATTCTTAATAGTGTAAGTGTCTACAAGTTCATTAGCCGAACTCTTTATAGCTAAGGCTATTGAAGAAGTAACTGCTATTAAAAGTAATATTATTCCTATTAAAATATTTCTTCCCTTTGTTCTCTTAATAGACAGCCAGGCATTTTTTAAAATAAACATAAATTTCCTCTCTTTCATAAATAATTATATTTTCTTTAAATGATAAATTTATGAAAGAAATGTGAAAGATTGATGAAATATTATGATTTTTCTATAAAATTCTTGCTTTTATGAGGTTCTTCTCTAAGTAAATCTCTATAATCCTGCTGTCTTAAAGCCTCATAAACCATTATTGCCACTGTATTTGAAAGATTTAAGGCTCTTACTTTATCAGTCATAGGAATTCTCATGCAGGTATTTATAAATGGTTTTAAAATCTCAGGAGGAATGCCTGTACTTTCCTTTCCAAAAAAGAAATAAATGTTTTCAGCTTTATTACCATAATCAAAACTGGTATGAGGTTTATGCCCATATCTGGTTAAAAAATAATAAGTTCCCTTATTTTTATTGAAAAAATCTTCAATACTTTCATATATGCTGTATCTACATTCATTAATGTAATTTACACCACTTCTTTTAATATATTTATCCTCAAGAGAAAAACCTAAGGGTTTTATTAAATGCAGCATTGTATTTGTTGCTACACAAGTTCTCATAATATTGCCTGTATTAGTTGGTATTTCTGGTTCGTATAAAACTACGTTTATCATTATTATTCTCCTTGTTAAAATTATAATTTGAATTCTTTTTTGATTGTTTGTGCAACGATATCTGGAGCTAAGTTTGTATTATTAATTTTTATATAGTTATCTTTTTTTAATTCACCATAATTTGAATTAAGACGATATTTAGCTTCTAATGATTTAAATAAATTTTCTGAATGTTCAATATCTCTTTTAGTTGGTTTGTTTAACAATCTATTTTCTGTTTTATTACGTTCTAAACGCAGATTATAATCTGCTTCTAGTTCAACATAATAAATACTAGCTCCCCTTGACTTGAATATTTTCTCTACCTTTTCAATGTATTCCCAATCTTCCTTGCAATCAAATGCCCACATATATGTAAAAATCATACCATATTCATTACTATTTGAATAAGCTTCAAATATTTCTTTACGAAATAACTCTATCAACTTTGTTCGTTCATTAGGTAAATTTTCAAACAAGTCCGAAACAATATCTATTGTCATATGATTATGAAACAGTTTAAGTTCTGTTATCTTTGATAACTCTTGTCCTACTGTCATCTTTCCAACCGCATGTGGTCCAAATATAATTACTAATTTCATTTTTCCTCCTATGTTTTTATGGAGCAAATACTTCTCCATATTTAAATTTTAATTATTAATATATGTGTAACAAAATTAATTATTCCCGGTATTCATAGGAATTTCAGGTTCAAAAAGTACTACGTTTATCATATATTATTTTCCTCATCATTAATTAAATTTTCACTAATTAGTTTATATGGCTTCACTTCAAAAACTCTATAAATAACTTGGCCGTTATATTTTTCTGCTGATATAAATCTGTCTCTCTCAATATCAAAAGACATTTTTTCTTTTGCTTCATCTTTTTTTATCCATTTTACTTCTTTACTTTCTTCAGATGTAGATAAAGTACCATTTTTATAATGACATACAAAATCAAATATAACTTGTGTTGGCACTTCTGTTCCGTTAGATCCTATAAATGTATTAACTACAGAATTTATATTTGCTAAATATTCTACTACTATGTTAGCACCTGTTTCTTCTTTAACTTCTCTATGTAAGGCTTCATAAAGAGTTTCTCCAGGTTCTAGTCTACCTCCCGGAAATTCCCAACCTCGTTTTGGATTGTTAATTAACAGTATTTCATTTTTGTCATTATAGATTATTGCTGCACAACTAACAATATGTGTATTAATCATTTTATCTCACCTCTTTAAAGTCATAGTGTATCAAAATTAATTATTTCAGTATTCATAGAAATTTCAGATAAACTATATTTATCATATAAATCATCATACTTATTTTAACATAAAAAAAGTTCATATTATATGAACTTTTTATTTATTCTATAATTCTTGTACGATATCTGTATAATATTTGAGTTGAAATACTTACAGCAGTATCGGTTTGCAATTCTTCTAAAGTCTTACCATACATTTCTTCCAATTCTGATCTTGTCAAGTTTTCAGTAATATTTCCTGAAGCAACTCTTTTTCTCATCTGGAGTTTTTCATTAATTGTTCTATATTCCTTTTCTTCAGGTTTTGTTGCATTCCATTCACTCCATTTACTTAAAATAGATTCAGCTTCTAGTTTTACTGGATAGCCAGCAGGAGCTTCAGAATAATATTTATCAGTAGTTCCAGGACCTTCCTTATAATATTTATAAGCGGTTTCCCTGTATTTAACCTGAATGTTATTGCTTACTGTATAAGTTCCGCTTTCCTTTGAAGCACTCCAGTAGTTCCAGTCTACATAATAATATTTATATAATTTTTCACGATACGCAATATCTTGAATATCACTTACAGAATAATTTCCAGATGTCTTTGAAATCCATGCAGAATAAGAGGAATAATTACTTAGATCACGATATTGAACTTCTCTTCTTGCATCATCATATGTTAAAGTTCCACTGTATGTTTCATAATCATAATATTGTCCTGCACCATCAGCTGTCCAGGACTTACGGCCGTATCCAGTTGAGATAGTTGCTGTTCCATTACTTTCATGTCTGTCATAATCTCCA
This sequence comes from uncultured Muribaculaceae bacterium, assembly GCA_964555585.1. Classification (GTDB taxonomy): domain Bacteria; phylum Bacillota_I; class Bacilli_A; order RF39; family UBA660; genus CAZKSN01. Next base: position 76,137 of record CAZKSN010000002.1, read on the forward strand.
TATTTTGACTGAGCACTTCCAGAAACATAAAAGCAAGAATCAAGATATTCAGCAAGAAGTGATCCATCACAAATTGAATGACATTTTGACATTGATGGAGAAGAATCATATTGTGAATAATAAACATAAGTAGCCCAATATGTTGGATTTTCAGTTCCAGTAGTAGGAACACAACCATATTTATATCTACTATATCTGTACTTTTTATCTCTAAATCTTACTTCTCTTGAAGCACTTGAAGTTGCACTTCCATTGGTTAATGTTTGCCAGTCTGCTCCGGATAATGTTCTTGTTCTTATACTTAATGTACCGGTTCTGTTACTGTCAAAGCTATAAGAATATCCATTAGCTCCTTCAGTGTAATACTTATATATCCAATTACCAACAGTGCCATCCCAGCTAACTCTATTCGTGTATTTTGAGGAATTATAGTCATAATTATGATATTTATCGGTGTAAACTTTTTTATCCTTATTTCTATATTGGATCTGCTTGACACTGCTTGCTGTTAAACTTCCACTTTTTAAAGTTTGCCAGCTTGTCCAACCCTTTTGAGTTTCATCTTTAACATATCCGGTCTCTGGAGCACTGGTGTAATAACCATCAGCATAATTTTTTTGATGTTCATTATACCATTTCCACATCATATCCTGATACTGATATAGTGTTTTATATTCATATTCAAAATTTTTATCATTTTCTTTTTCTTCCACATCTGTCCATTCACTCCAGTCATTTACATTTTCTGATACTTCTCTGTAATTATATAAAATCTTTTTTTCTATTTGAACATTTTCTTTTGCTTCAGGAGTCTTTTCACTCCATGCACTCCATTCATCCCATGTTTCTTCAGTTAAGTATTTTCCACATATTAAATAAGGTTCATATTGATATTCATCAATATCAATTTTTGTTACTTTCACGTAAGAATCAGCATCACAATTTTTATTTCCATCTGAAATACTTTTTATATAATCATATTCTATCAATGTTTTTAATGTGATATTTACAGAATCTCCAATGTTCTGTGGCAAATCTTTTGAATTTTGTTTAAATAATTCCATTGCCGCATTTTTCAATTGATTCTCTTGTTCATATAATATAACTGTTTTCCTACTGTTTAATAAGATTATGCTTATTGTTATAACCGCAAATATAAATGTGCATATTATTATAGACTGTATTATAAATTTCTTATCTATTTTTAAACCTTCATACATTTCTTATCTACTCCTACCTATTATTCTAATATTATTATATATTATAAGCTCTTTTTTTTCAATTAAATTAATAATTAAAAAAGTTGATTAACTATCAACTTTTTTATCTTCTTTTTTAACCGGTTTAGGCATTGCTTCTTTTCTTGAAAGATTTAATTTTCCACGTTTATCGTAACCAGTTGCTTTTACTATTATTTCATCTCCAACTTTAACCATATCACTTGGATGTTCAACTCTGTTAAAATCTAACTGAGATACATGAACTAATCCCTCACATCCAGGCCACAATTCTACAAAGCAGCCAAAGTCTTCAACTTTCACAACTTTTCCTGTATAAATTTCTCCGATTTTTACTTCTCTGATGACTTCTTCTATCATTTTAGAAGCCTTTTCTATAACAGCATAATCTGTATGATAAATAATTACTCTTCCATCATCTTCAATATCTATTTTAACTGCATCCTTATCTGATACTGTCTTTACATTTGAAGATTCAAGAATAATCTTTGTAATCATTTCTCCACCGCGTCCAATTACATCTTTAATCTTTTCTGGATCTATATTAAACGTTTTAATTTTAGGCGCATATTGACTTAATTCTTTTCTAGGCTCTTTTATAATATTTTCCATTACATCCAATATTTTCATGCGAGCAGTTTTGGCATTGTCAATAGCTTCTTTTAATACTTCTTTTGTTACTCCCTTAATCTTGATATCCATTTGTAAAGCAGTAATTCCATTTCTAGTTCCAGCCACTTTAAAATCCATGTCTCCCATATGGTCTTCCAAACCTTGAATATCTGTTAAAACTTTATATTTATCAAAACTTTTTCCATCAGTAATAAGTCCCATTGCAATACCTGCTACTGGAGCTTTTATTGGAACACCTGCAGCCATAAGAGACATGCATCCGGCACATATACTTGCCTGTGAAGAAGAACCGTTACTTTCCAATACCTCACTTACTACTCTTACTGTATATGGAAATTCCTCTTCTGAAGGCATAACCTGTAATAATGCTCTTTCAGCAAGTGAGCCATGTCCTATTTCTCTTCTGCCTGGAGATCCATATCTTCCAGTTTCTCCTACGGAAAATGCCGGAAAATTATAATGGAACATAAATCTTTTTGTGTCTTCAATTCCAAGTCCATCTATTATTTGATGTTCTCCGATTGCTCCTAAAGTTGTAATAGCCAAAGCCTGAGTTTGTCCACGTGTAAATAATGCACTTCCATGAGTTCTAGGCAATAAATCAACTGCAGCAGACAAATCTCTAATTTCATCAAGCTTTCTTCCATCAGGTCTTTTATTCTCATCTATTATCAATCTTCTGACTTCATTGGCTTCAACCATATTTGCAATTTTTATTACCTGATCAATCTCATCATTTAAAGATTCACTTTCAGCATGTTCTTCTTTATATGTACTCAAAGCGTATTCTTTAACTTCATCAATCTTAGCATATTTTTCCAATTTATCTTTAATTTGAATTGCTTCTAGCATTTTATCTTTAATTTTGTTTGTTACTTCATTTTCAATATTTTCATCTATATTGGCAAGCTTGACTTCTATTTTTGCTTCTCCAATTTCACCTATTATATCTTCCTGTATTTCACATAATTCCTTTATATATTCATGTCCAAATGTAAGAGCTTCAAGTATTTCAGCCTCACTTACTTCTTTACTTCCTGATTCAACCATGTTTATTGCTTCCTTGGTTCCAGCTACAGTAAGATTTATTGTACTTCTTTCTAAATCTTCAGCCTTAGGATTGATAACTAAATTTCCATCAATTTTTCCTACTACAACTCCAGCTACCGGTCCTTCAAATGGAATATTTGATATACCTAATGATAGTGAAGAGCCAAATAAGGCAGTCATTTCAGGTGAACAATCATTATCAACACTTAAAACTGTATTTATTACCTGAACTTCATTTCTAAAATTCTCATCAAACATTGGTCTTATAGGTCTATCAATAACTCTTGCCGCTAAAGTTGAACTATCAGTTGGTCTTCCTTCTCTTTTAATAAATCCTCCAGGAATTTTTCCTACAGAATATAATTTTTCCTGATATAAAATTGTAAGCGGAAAAAAGTCAGCAGTACTTACATTCTTACTCATAACTGATGTACTCAGTATTACAGTGTCATCATATCTTACCAGTACTGATCCGCTTGATTGCTTTGCTAATTCTCCACTTTCAATTATTAATTTTCTACCATTGAATTCATATTCAAACGTTTTTTTCATTTTAACCTCTTTCTTTTTCCAAAAAAATAGACACTCAAAACAAGTGCCTACTTTCTTATATTTAAATTTTTAATAATTTCGCGATATCTTTGAACATCCGTCTTTCTTAGATAGTCTAATAAACTTCTTCTTTTACCTACCATTTTTAAAAGACCCAGCTTAGAATGATTATCTTGTTTGTGTTCTTTTAAATGTTCTGTTAAATCATTTATTCTTTGTGTGAGAAGCGCTATTTGTACTTCCACAGAACCGCTATCATTCGCATCTTTTCCGTATTTCTTTATGATGCTTTCTTTCTTGTCTTTAGTTAATGACATAAAAATTCCTCCATTTCTTTAAAAACCGTCTTATCTTAGTATAAGTTTGGAGTGGCTTAAACCAAGAAAAAACTTACTTACTAATAATACTATATTATATTGAAAAAATCAACTAATTTTACTTAATAGTTCTAATTACCGAGTAAATATCAAATTTTAATTTCTTTTCCACTTCTTTTATTTCTCTGTAACTTAATTCATTAATTAAATCATATATATTGTTTATTATCTTATTTTCACCAAATATCTGCTTTGCTATTAGATTTTCCACATCTTCAATATTTTCAAATATCATAATTAATTCACTTAAATACACTTTTTTCTTTCTATTGAAAGTATCCTCATCTATATCAATTAATTTGATATCTTTTTGTAAATTATCAATAAATTCACTTGGATTATTCGTTAAGGCATCAATTAGAAATAAAGTATACTTATCAATATTTATGACAGAATATATTAAACTGTTTATTAAATTCTCATTTTTATATTTTTCATATATTTGTGAAGTTGTTGAAAACATTGAGCTTAATAATATTATTAAATAATAGTTTCTTTTTATTTTATTTATATTTTTAAAAGTCTTTTGCTTTACTTTGGCTCCATAAAGAACTATTGAACCTTCAAAGTCTTTTTGTATTTCTTCATAAGAAATGTTAACTTCTTCTGGTTCTCTCTCATTTTTAATTTTTATATCATATTTTGGATATCTTCTTAGATTGCTCATATAATCATTTAAAAATTTTAACACTTCACTTTTATCAAAATTACCAGTTACTACAATAAACATATTATGAACATTATAGAAATCTTTATATATTTTATTTAAACCTTTGGCAGTAATTTTTCTAATGTCGCTTTTCTCTCCAAGTACACTGTTTTTAGCAAAAGATTTTTTAAAAATATTCTGAAACATTTTATTCATAATATATGTATTAATATCATCTTTATAAATATCTATTTCTTCTTCAATTATTCCCTTTTCTGCTTCTACATTTTTTTCTGTTATATTGGGCATAAATACTAAATCTAATAAGATTTTCATATTGGTTAAAATATCTTCACTTCCAAAAATATTATAGTTCGTCCCATTGTATGTAGTGTATGCATTGGAAAAAGATCCTAGATTGTTTACAATTTCAAATTCTTTTTTATGTGCATTTAAATCCATAACTTTATGTTCCAAAAAATGTGCCGATCCAGGTATTATTTCACTATATTTTTTTTGATTTCCTTTTTTATATCTGACTATATTTGAACCATATTTTACATTTATGGAAATATAAAAATTTTTACTCTTGCCTGTTGGATAAAAATAGACCTTCATTCCATTACTTAATTCTGCCTTAAATATACTTTCAAATAAATTATTAAATACTATTTCTTTCATTCTTCACTTTTCCCTTCAAGAAAATAAATTAAGGATAATTTTAATTTTTTTGCTAAATCAACAATATCCTGAATACTAACATTTAATAATTTTTCTCTTTTTTCCTCTATGCTGTCTAATACTTCAAACTCGGATTTATAATAAAAATCTATAATTTCATAAACATCATCATAGAAATCATTTAATATAGTGTTTACTGTCTTAAGTGCAACATCATATAAAGGTTTTATTTTATTTTCATTTTTCATATCCTCTATACTTTCCTTTATTAATTTTACCGCTATATCATAATTATCTTTACTTATACCTGATTCAATATTGATAGAAGTATTGTGAGTATAGGCTGAAGAGGATATGAAGTAGCACAAAGAATTTTCTCCTCTAAATTTTTCAAAAAGAATAGAATTATTTATTTTACCTAAAATTATATTATAAAGCTTCATAACATAATACAGCTCATAATTTGAAATATCATCTATTCTATAACCCATATATAACTGTGACTGTTTAAAATCATCCTTATCAATTATTTCTTTTGATTTTTTGGGGATCTTATATTCAACAAAAGGATTTAAAGATAAATGTTTGTTATTGACTCTACTAAAAACTCTTTCTAACAGATTAATTATTAATTTTTCTTTATCTTCTGTAATTTCTCCAGAAACAAATATATCCAATTTATAATCTTTAAATAATCTATTATAAAATTTAAATAAGTCTTTAGCTGTAATATTGTAATAATCCTTATCATTTCCCAAACTGCTGTAAGCTGTAGGTGAGCCTTCAAACATAATACTTTTATATTTTAATTTACTTTTTAAAAAAGGATTTATTTTTAATGCCTCTATTTGACTTATTATATTATTCCTACAAAGTTCAAATGTCTTATTGTCAAATTCATTATTTATTGTGTTCGGATTAAAAATGATTTCCTTTAATATATCTACACTTTCATAATACATTGAATCAGCTGTATATTTTGGATTTAAAAACTCAACTCCAAAGTTTATAAACTGAATATTTCCATTTATACCGTAATTGCAATTTATTTTAGTTGAATATAATTCTTCAAGTTTAATAGATAATTTATTTTTAGTATTATATTTTTTTGAAGAATAAACAAACATATTACAAAGCAGATTAGAAAAACTGATATCTTCTTTTTTTGATTTTTTAGTAAAAAAGATATCTAGATTAATAGCTTTAAATCTATCAGTATTAATTATATGTATGTTAAAACTATTTTTTTTAAGTTTTTTATATTCCATGAAGCACACCTCAATTTATATTATAACCCAAATTTATAGTGTTATTATACTTTCTAAAGCTAAAACAATCATTTTATTTAACTTTTTTTCTCTTTCTTCAGAACTGATTTCTCTTTTAAATAATAATTCATCAGAAATTGTTAAAATACATGCAGCTTTTTTATTAAATTTTCTTGCATTAAGAAAGAGTGCAAAGCTTTCCATTTCAACTGCCTTACAATTATATTTATAATATTTTTCAAAATTTTCATTACTTTTATAAAAGGCTTCTGTAGTATGAACTCTTCCTACCTTTAATTCCAGATTCAATTCTTTTGAAACTTCAATTATTCTGTCGTTTACCTCAGCATTGGAATTTACAATATTGGTGTTTTTTTCTTCCAATTCCTCATCATAACTGGTTTCACTGAATGAACTCTCTGCCAAAAAAATGTCATATAGTTTTAAATCTTCCACATAGCTTCCAGCAGTTCCAATTCTAATAATAACTTCCACATCAAAGTCTTTAAATAACTCGTAACTGTAAATACCCATGCTCGCAATTCCCATTCCACTAGGAAAAATGGTCACCAATTTATTTTTATAGTAACCTGTATAAGCAGTTTCACCTCTTACATCATTCACAAGCTTATATGACGTTAAATATTCCTTAGCAATAAATTCACACCTTTTAGGATCTCCTGGCATTAATACAATTTTAGATATTTCATTTTTTTCTGATTCTATATGAGGTGTAGGCACAAAATCACTCCTTACTTATCTTCAAGTTTTACTAAAACAGTTCTTGGCTTACTACCATTGGCAGCTCCAACAATTCCTCTTTCTTCAAATAAATCAATAATTCTAGCAGCTCTGTTATAACCCAGATGATATTTTCTCTGAATTAAAGAAGCACTTATTTTACCAGTATTAATTGCAAACTCTAATATTTCATTATAAAGAGGATCATCATCATATTCATAAGCAGATTCTTCTTGTTTTTCTGTTTTTTCTAAATTTATAAACTTATCATCAAATACCGGCTTTTGACCTCTCCTTACAAAATCCACAACATTTTTAATTTCATCATCAGAAATAAAGCATCCCTGTATTCTTGTAGGAACACTGTCTCCCATTGGAAAGAACAGCATATCTCCCTTTCCTAATAATTTCTCTGCTCCCATTCTATCTAGTATTGTTCTAGAATCTATACTGGAAGGAACCGCAAAAGATAATCTTGTAAGAATATTAGCTTTTATAAGTCCGGTAATTACATCAGTTGAAGGTCTCTGTGTAGCTACGATTAAATGAATTCCGGCAGCTCTTGCCAACTGAGCAATTCTTGTAATAGACTCCTCCACTTCTTTTGCAGCTACCATCATTAAATCAGCAACTTCATCAATAATAATCAATATATAAGGTAAAGTTTCTATTTTAGATTCCGGATTTCTACTGTTTTTCTTTTTAACATAATCATTATAAGTAGCTAGACTTTTTGTTCCAGTTTCATTAAACAATTCATAACGTCTTTCCATCTCTTCAACTAATTTTTGAAGCGCTACACTGGCTTTTTTAGGATCTGTAACAACAGGTCTGAGCAGATGAGGCACTCCTTCATAGACACTTAATTCAACTTTCTTTGGATCTATGAGAACCAGTCTCACCTCATCAGGTCTGGCTCTCATGAGAATAGTGGTGATAAAATTATTTATACATACACTTTTACCACTTCCAGTGGCTCCTGCAATCAACATATGAGGTCCTTTATTTATTTCAAAATATTGAGCATTTCCCATTATATCTTTACCAAGGGGAACCAATAATTTTGAGTAATCCAGTTTTCTTGGAATCTTTTCTAAAATATCTCTTATTTTTACTTCAGCTATAACCGGATTAGGAACCTCTATACCTATAGTATTCTTGCCTGGAATAGGAGCTTGAATTCTTACACCCCCACCCTTGGCTGCTAATGCCAAAGAGATTTCTTTTTCTATACTTAAGACTTTATTAACTTTTGTTCCCGCCTGTAGCTCTACTTCATACTGAGTGACAGTTGGACCGGGATGCACTTCAACTACCTTACCAACAATTGCAAAATCTTTAAATACCTGTTCTAATATTTTTGTATTTGATACTATAAATTCCGTAGAATTAATTTTACCCTTATTATTAGACGGTGATAATAAATCTATAGGTGGAAAGGCATAAGTCCTTTCAAATTCCTCTATACTTAATTGCTCATTGACAACTTCATGCTCATGCTTTGGAATGCTTAATTCGTCCATGCTGGAGATCACTATTCTTCCATCATCTTCTGATTCTTCATCTCCTGCCATGTCATCAATATGGATTCTTTTACCTTCTCTTCTCTTTTCAATTAATCTTTTTACAGGTCTAGTGATGAACTCAAACAGATCTATCAACGTAATATCAAATAACATAATTAATCCAAAAAGTATTAATACTATTACTACTATTTTAGTGCCTTCTATATCAAAAAGCGCTGCAAATAGTACTGAAAACAAAGCTCCTATCATACCTCCACCGGTGTTACTTAAATCCGTAATATCACTTGTGGCAGCCATAATATTATCTAAAGTGCTTCTAAGTATTCCCATATTTGATAGATCAGTATCTTTTAAATAATCTATATGTGAAAACAACAGTATTGCTATCAATATTGTATAGACTCCAATAAGTCTTGCTGTAAAAAAGTTAGGAGATTTTCTTTTTGCAATAAGATAAATTCCCAAAACCAAAGATAAGATCAGGAATAAAACATACCAATTACCAAACAAAAAAATAGCAAATTTCTTCACTAAACCACCAACTATACCAAAATCTCCAAAACCTATTAATCCAATTAAAACCAATAATAAACCCTGAAGTTCTTTAGTGTATTGAAATTCCTTTTTTTCGCCTTCTTTTCTTAACTTTTTCTTTGCCATAAAAATCACTCTACCTTCTATGATTATAGCATAAAACCTTAATATTTACCAAACTATTTCTCATAAGCACTTAATAGTTTTTTATGAATTCCCGGTTCAATAATATTTAAAGTATTTAAAACTATTTCCAATGAATTTTTATATTCTCCCTTAAAGAATTCTTTTTCTGATTTTGCTAAACCGTTAGCTATTTCTTTAATATTGCTTCTATATCTGTTTCCATATACTATCGCAATTTCTGCCATAGCTGCAGTTTTAATTGTTTCATTTGCAGTGTTGTACACTTTTAAAACCAGATCCCTTGCTGTATCAACTCTGGTATTAAGTATTTGAATAGAAATAGGTTTTTTATCCAATTCCTTCACTACTTCCTCAATAGCCTCCTGGGCTTCATTAAGCTCTACATTATAATTTTTCGGAATAACCGGTAACTTATAATCATTGATTTTATACTTGGATTTTTTAAGTAACTCTTTAATCTCTTCCAGTTGTTCTCTTGCTCTTGACTCATCCTCTTTCAAACTGCTTAAACTTCTGAGAGTATTATCCAGTTTATCTTCTAATTTTAATAATTTAATAGTTAACATTTCACAATCATTACTTAAATTAGAAAAAGGATTTACTTTTGTAAGAGTCCTGTCATTCAATAATTTAAATTCATCTTTTATAACTGATAAATCCTTACTGATTCCATCAATAACAGAAATTTCTTCATCAGTCAAATCATAAGAAACTTTTAAATCTCCCAATTCATAATAAATATTTTTAATAATTCTTGATAATCTTGATAATTTATTGGAGATATTCTTGATACTGTTTTCATAAGTTTTCTTGCTTAATTTTTCTTTTTCAAAATCAGCAAATAAACCTTCAAAATAATCTAGCATTGTTTTAAGTTCAAAAATAGAATCTTCTAAATTCAATACATTCAATCTATCTAGAATTTCTTCTAATTTCTTATTTGTTTCTTTTATATTATAATCAAAATTTAGATATTCTAAATTATAACCGTCTCTAAGCATTTTTTTATAGATATTTGTAACTTCATTTATTTTCTTATTTATTACAATTTTACCCATAAATAAAATAGTTGGACTCTCTTCAATAACAATGTGCATGTTATTTATTAATCCGTCCAGAGCTTTTACAATCTTGCTTAATTCTTCAAACTCTTTATTATCAATTGATTTTTCAAAAGCACTGAATAATCTATCTATATTTTCAAATTGAAGTTCAATTGGATTTATAATTTCCTTATAATCTGATTTGTTGGAATTATATTTATTTAAAATCTCTCTATATTTCGCCTTAAGTTTGGTAACCACTATTCTATTCTTCTCTTCAGACATAGTTATATTCTTTATATCTTCTAAAAGAGAATCAGATTTAGTTTTTAAAAAATACAAATCCATTTCTGCATTTGCTAAAGCTTTATATACTTCTTTATATTTTTTACTTTGAACATAATTATCAACTTCTAATATTTTTTCATTTACTTTAGATAAATCCTTATTTTTTATCTCATCAACCTGATTTTTCCATTTTTTATATTTAGTCTTTATGGTCTCATTATTTGCTAATCCCTCTGCTTTACTTAACTCTGTCATTAAAGAAGATGAAATAATCATGTTCTTTCCCATTTCTAACTCATTAATCTTTTTTTCAAATTTTGCTTTTATCTTATGTCTTAAGAAGATGATGAAAGATATTGATACTATAACAGCCACAATTAAAAAAGTTATACCAATAAAAACCAGAGTGCTATCTGACATATTCTAATCATCTCCATATTATATTTTAGCATAACAATACTATTTTTAAAAGATTTTTAATAAAAATTAAAACTTATTACCAATAATTTTTACATTTTTTATTTATATAATAAAATAAGTTGATATTTTTCATAAAATAGTATATAATTTAATCTAGTATTCATTTGGCAGCATTGTTTGATTTATAACGTGTTTATTACATTCAAGTATATGAGTAGCTTCTGCCAAAGCGAAAATATTAAAATAAACACCCTATGAATAAAGACAATAAGCCTTTGTTTACAAATATACAAAGGAGGTAAAATACTATGGCAAGATATACAGGACCTGTATATAAAAAATCAAGACGTTTAAATTTTTCTATTTTGGAAACTGGTAAGGAAATTGCTAAAAGACCGCAAGCTCCAGGACAACATGGAACTAGCAGAAGAAAATTAAGTGAGTATGGTATTCAATTACAAGAAAAGCAAAAAGTAAGACTGATGTATGGACTTAATGAAAAGCAGTTTAGAAAAACTTTTGAATCAGCTGGGAAAATGAAAGGTATGCAAGGTTTGAATTTACTTATTCTATTGGAAAGCAGACTAGATAATATTGCTTATAGGTTGGGATTTGCTAAAACAAGAAAAGCAGCTAGACAATTGGTAAATCATGGACATATTTTAGTAAACGGTAAAAGAATTGATATTCCTTCATTTAAAGTAACACCTAATGATGAAATAAGTATTCATCAAAGTTCTATCAATCATCCAGTTATTACAGAAAATTTAGAAAATACTACTAACAGAGTTGCTTATGTTGAATGGGATAAAAAGAAAAATTCCGGAACTTACTTAAGATATCCTGAACGTGAAGAATTAAATCCTGAAATAAACGAAGCATTAATCGTAGAATTCTATAACAGATAATATTAAATCTCAATTCATTTGAATTGAGATTTTTATTTATATATTTTTTTCATAAGTGCATAATAAATAATGGTGATTATATGCCTAATTACAAAACTTCAATTTCATTTGGGCTGGTAAATATTCCTGTTACTTTAAATCCTATAATAAAAGATAATGATACCTCTTTCAATATGCTGCATAAAAAATGCGGTGAAAGAGTTAAGTACATTAAATACTGTCCTCATTGTAAAAAAGAAGTAAAAGTTAAAGATTTGATTAAAGGTTATGAATATTCTGAGGATAACTATGTCACTTTTAATGATGAGGATTTTGAAAAATTAAAAAGTAATCAGGATAAAACCATTGAAATTATTTCCTTTGTAAACTTAAAAGAAATAGATCCCATTTATTTTGAAAAAAGCTTTTATTTAAAAGCTCAGGATAAAAATAAAGCTTTCAGTTTATTTAAACAGGCTTTAAAAAAAGAAGGAAAGGTTGCAATTGCAAAGACAGTTCTTGGTAATAAATCATATTACACAATATTAAGATTTGGACAAGGAAACATTATTATGAGTACTCTTTTCTATGAAGAGGAAATAAATTTAAGTGATGAAGCAACAGAAGAAAAATTTTCTCTAAAAGAAATGGATTTGGCTATAAAATTAATTGACAGCATGTCAGGCAAATTTAAACCAGAAACTTATCATGATGATTATCAAGATAAAATAAAAAAAGCCATAGATAATAAAATTAATGGAAAGAATATAACTAAAACTAGAGAAAAAAAGAAAAAATCTATAGCTAATCTTATGGATGCTTTAGAAAAAAGTTTAAATAATAAAGATAAATAATGAATCTGTATGATGATAAAAAATTATTACCTATGCTTTTACATGAAATCAATAAACCATTTAATGATGATAATTTTATTTTTGAACTAAAATATGATGGTACAAGAACGTTAATATTTGTAGAACCGAATAAAATTCTAATAAAAAACAGAAATGGTTCAATTTTAAATGATACATTTCCAGAATTGAAGAATATTAAAAATATAGTAAAAAACAAAGTAATATTTGATGGTGAAATTATTATTTTAAATGATGGAAAACCTTCTTTTGAAAAATTACAAGAAAGATTGTTATTAAAAAATTTGAAAAGAATTAAATATTTAATGATGGAATATCCTGCAGTTTTCATTTGCTTTGATGTATTGTATGATAAAAAAGATTTAACAAACTTAAATTTAATAGACAGAAAAAAATATCTGGAAAAATATGAAAATACTGAATTCTTTGTAAAATCAAAATATTACTTTAAAAATGGTATTAAACTTTTCAATGCAACAAAGAAGCTGAATCTGGAAGGAATAGTAGCAAAGGAAATTCACAGTAAATATTATTTTAACAAAAGAAGTAAAGACTGGATTAAAATAAAAATTTTTAAAGAAGGTGAATATTATATCGGAGGATATAAAATAAATAATAATGAAGGCTCTTTAGCCAGTTTAATATTGGGAACTAAGGAAAATGATAAATTCATATATGTTGGAAATGTATCCATTGGCAAAAATAGCATGGAATTTAAAAGAATTAAAAAAGTGAAACAGATAGAAGAATGTTTCTTTATTGGATTTAACGAAATAGGATATACTTTCATTGAATCAAATTTAAAATGTACAATTATGTATATAGAAAAGACTGCCCACAAAAGTTTAAGGCAGCCTATATTCAAAGGTTTAACTTTATAATTAAAAATCTCTGTTTCTTAAAAATGGAATATCTAACTCTTCAACATCATCTTCTGCATCATTTTTAGGATTTCTTTCAGAATATGATTGATATAAAGGTTCACTTTCATCTTCAAATCCTGTTGCAATTATTGTTACTACCACTTCATCAGTAAGTGCTTCATTAATAACTGCACCAAATATAATGTTTACATCTGTATTTGCTGCTGCCCTTACCACTTCAGCTGCATCTTCTGCTTCAAATAATGTTAAATTATTTCCACCTGTAACATTAATTATACAGTCTGTGGCACCACTTATAGTGGTTTCTAGCAATGGAGATGTAACTGCCTGTTTAGCGGCTTCAATTGCTCTATTTTCTCCAAATCCAACACCTATTCCAATTAATGCATTCCCTCTGTTTTCCATTATTGCCTTTACATCAGCAAAATCTAGATTTACCAGACCGGGAACAGATATCAAGTCTGAAATTGACTGAACACCAAGTCTTAATACATTGTCTACTTCTTTAAATGCATCTGTCATAGATGTAGATTTATCAATCAAATCTTTTATTCTATCATTTGGAATAACTACAATTGTATCCACATGCTTTTTAAGTTCATCCAATCCCAGTAAAGCATGATCCATTCTTTTCCTGCCTTCAAATTTAAAAGGCTTTGTTACAATGGCAACAGTTAAGCAGCCTAAACTTTGAGATATTTCAGCAATTACAGGAGCAGCACCTGTTCCGGTTCCACCACCTAAGCCACAAGCAATAAATACCATATCTGAATCTCTTAAGACTTCTTCAATTTCAGCTTTACTTTCAAGTGCAGCCTCTCTGCCGATCTCAGGATTAGCACCCGCACCCAGACCATCAGTAATATTGATTCCTATTTGTAACTTATTCTCAGCACTTGATGCATTCAATACTTGTAAATCTGTATTACATGCAATGAAATCAACTCCTCTTAATCCAGAGTCAATCATTCTATTCACTGCATTACATCCAGCTCCGCCTATACCAATAACTTTTACTTTTGCTATCTGATCCATTTGTGGTGTATTGGTTCCAAACGATGATTGTTTCATATCCATATTATCTCTCCTTAATTATCAAAAAAATATCCATATATTTTACCTAATAAATTATTTTCATTTATTTTCTTTTTATTTGTAAACATCACATTCTGCTCTTCTTCACTTATAGTTGAAGCAAGCTTACCTCTGAAATTTAATTTTGAATAATAATATTTCATTAAACCTAAGGCACTACTATATTTATTATTTCTTACTCCCATTTCTTTTATTTCTGGAGTGTGAACACTTTTATTAAAAATTTCATCCAGTATTATTTGAAAATCATTAACTTCAGTAGTTCCTCCTGTAATAATTATATAACTTATTTCTCTTTTTGTTAAGAGATTTATTTGTTTTTTTGCAAAATCCAATATTTCTTTTAATCTTGAATATACTACTTCACTTATTTCATACTGATTTATTTTTATTTTTTCTCCATCTTTATTTAAAACTTCTTCTGTTTCACTGGTACTGGAATTTCTTTTATGTGCATAAGCAAATTTTTCTTTTAAAGATTTAGCTGTATCTCTGTTCATATTATATATGTAAGCAATATCTCTATCAATATTTCTTCCACCATAAGGTAAAGTTTCCACAGCTACTAAAGTATTTTTATTGACTATGCCTATTTCAGTTTTTTCACTTCCAATATTTATTACAGCAACTAATTTATCATTATACTCCTCTTTTTTAAATTCATAATAGTCTGCTAAGGAGTTAAAGGATATATCCACAACATTTATACCAATATTTTCTAGGAGATTCAGTATATTATAAACATTCTTTTTCGGAGATATGGAAATTACAGCCTTGGCAAATAGTTTAGTTCCTTCTTTTCCCTTAGGATCACTTATTATTTCATTATTATCTATACTAAATTCAATAGGCATAATTGAAATTAATTCCTTATTGCTAGGGACTTTATTATAAACACAGGCTTGTAAAGCTCTCAATATATCATCGCCATTTATTATTTTATTCTCTCTCGTAATTGTAGTATATCCTTCACCTACAATGAACTCTGCATTATAGGAAGGTACACACATAATAACTTTGCTAATTTTAATTTCCAAAACTTCTTCACATTTTTTAAAAGCTTCTCTTAATGATAATATAGCTTCTTCAGGATTGACAACAATTCCTTTTTTTATCCCTTTGCTCTTTACTTCGCAGCAACATAAAACATTTAATTTTTCTTTTATAACTTCTCCAACAACTATTTTTACAGTATTGGATCCAACATCTAAGCTAGTTATTATCTCTTTCATCTCTTATCTCCTGTTTTATTTTATAAATATATTATAGCAAATATTATTTTTATTTAAAAGAACAATAATCTACTTTTTATAAATTGTCTTCCATAATCCATGAATATTGCAGTATTCATAAACTTCAAGAGTGTTAAATTCTTCATTAACAGTAAATACAGCTTCAGGTTTATCATTTGAATTCAGTTTAATTCTTTGAAATTTATTATTATAATTTATATAAATCCATTGAATATAGTGAGCTTCCGTCATAGGATGCTCAATACTTCCAACCTTGACAAGAATATTATTTCCTTCAGCAGTTACAACCGGAAGATGCTTTTCATTTCCTTCTTCAGTTTGTTTTGGCATTAATTCTTCCATAGGTTCCCCGCAGCAAACCAATTCTCCTCCACCTTCAATTATTAATTCAACCAAATTCCCACAAATATTACACTTATAAAATTTCATATTTTACCTCCTATAATAAATATAACATATTTTTTATTAAACTAAAACTGTATTAAAATACAGTTTATCATTCTCTTATTTTTATATGAGTTTCCTTTAATTGCTTATCAGTTACTTCACTTGGAGATCCCATTAGCAAATCAATACCATTTGCATTCATTGGGAAAGCAACTATTTCTCTTATATTCTCTTCATCCTTAAGTAACATTAATATTCTATCTATTCCGGGAGCCATTCCTGCATGAGGCGGTGCTCCATATTGGAAAGCATTATATAATGAAGAAAATTTAGATATCAGTTCCTCTTCACCCAATCCAACAATTTCAAATGCTTTCTTTAAAATATCAACATTATAATTCCTTACTCCTCCACTGGCAACTTCTACTCCATTGCATACAAAATCATATTGATAAGCAAGTATTTCATCAGGTTTATCATTATTTAGACTATTTAGTCCTCCCTGAGGCATCGTAAAAGGATTATGAGTAAATTCATACATATTTGTCTCTTCATTAAATTCATACATTGGAAAATCATTAACAATACATAATTCAAATTTGTTTTTATCAATTATATCAAGTTTTTCTCCTAGCTTGGTTCTGATTAAACCGGCATACTTATTGACATTTTTAATATCTGCAAGAATGAAAATCACATCATTAAATTCTATATTAAATTTATGCTTTAATTCTCTTCTGATTTCATCATCAAAATATTTATCTAAACTGCCTTTAAATGATAAGTCCTCCTGTACCTTTAAAATAGAAATTCCTTTCATTCCAATATTTTTTGCATATTCCTCTATCTCACTAAACCAGGAATTAGGCTTATCTGCTATGTTTTTTACTAATATTGTTCTTATTATATTATTTTTAAACGGTTCAAAAGAACACTTGCTTAATAATTCACTGGTATCAATTATTTCTAAAGGATTTCTTAAATCCGGTTTATCCGAACCATATTTAAGCATGGATTCTTTATATGAAATTCTTTTGAATGGAGTTTCACTAACTTCTTTATTTCCAAATTTTCTAAATATGTCATAGAATACTTTTTCTCCAACTTCAAAAACATCTTCTTCAGTTGCAAATGACATTTCAAAATCCAATTGATAAAACTCTCCATATAACCTGTCACTTCTTGGATCTTCATCTCTAAAGCAAGGAGCAATCTGAAAATATCTGTTGAAACCGCTTACCATAAGTAACTGTTTGAATATTTGAGGTGCTTGAGGTAAGGCATAAAATTTACCTCTATGTTTTCTTGAAGGAATAACAAAGTCCCTTGCACCTTCAGGTGAGGAAGCAGTTATTATTGGAGTAGTGATTTCAGTAAAATCCAGGCTTTTCATTATTTCTCTAATAAAACTAATTACTTCTGTTCTGAATAAAATATTTTCATGTACCTTAGGATTTCTCAAATCAAGAAATCTGTATTTCAATCTGGTATCTTCTTTTGCTTCCTGTGAATTTTTAACTTCAAATGGAAGTACATTATTACATTTTCCCAATACTTCCAAAGAACCTATCAATATTTCAAATTCTCCAGTTTTCATAGAAGTGTTTTTCATTTCTTCTGTTCTTTTTCTTACTATTCCTTCACAGGTAACAACAGATTCCCTTGTAATATCTGAATATTTTTCTATTTCTTCTGTTACTAATTGAACAGTTCCTGATTCATCTCTCAGAATAATAAATAAAATACTTCCTAAATTTCTTATTGAATCAACCCAGCCAGCTACTTTTACAGTTTTTTCTGTTGAACTTTCATTTATTAAACCACATAAACTATTTCTATAGATATTTTCTTTCATAATTCCTCCAAGTCATAAGAAAAATTAGTTATTTGTCATGCATAGATTATATGTCATTTAATAAGTATTGTCAATTAAATAAAAATGCAAATCATACGATTTGCATTTAATTAACTTATTTAATTTTAAAAAATTTAACTATGCCATCTACAAATTTTTTTATCATTAATTTACAGCTCCTTTTTACATTAAGAATAACAAATGTAATATTTCTATGGAATGATTATTTATTTTCTTCATTTAATTCAGAATGATTATTTTTTCTCGTAAAATAATATGTAATTATAGACATTGTAATAGCAATAAAAGTTTCCATTTCTATTAATTGTTTAATAGCTAAATAACAGGTTGTAAAACAAAAAAGTAGAGAAAGTATGCTTTTTAATTCTAATAATTTTAATAATGATTTTTTCATATTAAACACCTCTAGCATACTATATGAGTAATGTCAGTGAATATATAATTCACTAATATATAATATTTCTAAATATTAAAAAGAATCATTTAAAATGTATAGAAAACAATAATTTCCATTTTTGACCAACATTATATATTTTTCATTTTCTTGAATCTTATAATATTTAATATTCCAAACAATATAATGCTTCCTATTATATATAAAATCATAAAGTTGGCTGTTAATTCAAAATTTCCAATATGTAAACTTACTCCATTCATTTCATAATATTCTTTTAAACCCTGTGTGGCATTTCCAAATACTTCTCTAGAAGGTGTCTCTAAAAATATTTTTCTTAATAATGAAGCGCCTTGTGAAACCGGAATAAGATTTGAAAATATTTGTATTCCCTTAGGCAATATTCCTACCGGAATGTATGCACTTGTTACAAAACCGATAAGAGTTCCTACAATAGTTGCCAATACAGATACAGATTGCTCTGAAGCTAAAAAAGAAACAATAAAGAGAATAAATAAAGATGAAGATAAAACACATAATATAATTGTTCCAATAACTTTTAAAAGATTAATAACTGATAATAATTCTCCTCCAGAAACTAATATATATAATTCAGCAATTACTAACATAGTAACTGATAAGATTGTAGTAATAATTAATGCCGACAATATGTACGATAAAAATATTTTACTTCTACTTACTGGAGCCACTAAAAAATCATCAAATGTTTTATTTTCCCTATCAGATACGATTCTTCCAAGAGCTCCCATTGCGAGAGTGACAGTAGAAACGGCTATTAATCCAGCCATAACCCATGAATTTACCAAAGCTTTTATTCCAGTCACTTTTCCAACTGTTGCTTCTATATTCTGAACCTGTAGATCAGATAAAAACAATACATATAAGCCAATAATTATTATTACAGACAAAAAAGAAAAGAACACAGCAGACTTGTTTCTAAAAAACATTAATAAATTTCTCTTAATTAAATTAATTAAAGTTTGCATTCCTCTTCACCTCTAATTTCCTTACCCGTTAAATTGATAAATACCTGATCCATATTTCCTTCCAGAACTTCAAAGCTTGAAATATTAGCTTCAATATCCTTTAATATTTTCAATGCTTCCTTACTTGTTTTAAGAATAACATCTATACTATCAACCTTAAATTTATAATCATATTTATTCTTTTTAAGATATTTAATTAATGCTTCTCTATCAATTGCTATAATTCTTAAAATACTGTTTGCATACTTCTCCTTCAATTTCATGGGAGTATCATTTACAATTATTCTTCCCTTATCAATTATAGCCACTCTATCCGCATTTACTGCTTCCTCCATATAATGAGTAGTTAAAAATATAGTGGTCTTATTTTTTTCCTGTATTGCTTCAATCATTTCCCACACTTTTTTTCTTGTCTGAGGGTCTAATCCAGTAGTAGGTTCATCTAAAAACAGAATTTTCGGTTCATTGATCAGCGCTCTGGCTATATCTACTCTTCTTTTTTGACCACCGGACAGCTTTCCATATTTCCTATCAAGTATATCTTTAATACCCATCATTTCACTTATATAAGCGATTCTCTTACTGAAAATTTCAGCTGTTATATTATAAAAACTGGATCTGATCTTGATATTTTCATATACAGTTAATAATTTATCAAGATGTGAATTCTGAAAAACCACTCCAATACTATTTCTAATTTTTTCATCTTCCTTGCCAAGCTTAAATCCATTAATTTCAATATCACCACCATTATTCTTTAATATAGTACATAATATATTGATTGTAGTTGTCTTTCCTGCTCCATTCGGTCCTAAAAATGCAAAGAAATCTCCTTCTTTAACATTAAGACTAATATCATTAACAGCCAATAAGCTATCATATTTTTTAGTTAAATTTTTAATCTCTATAACATTTTTGTTCATTAATATCCCTCTTTCTTTTATATCTCACTGTTCACTAGTTACATATTAAATGTTTAATTATTATTGCACTTCTGACACGAATTGATAAATCTTGTGATATTTTAACATGATATTTTCCTTTTTTTATAGTTTTTTTTATTCCTTTAATACTATTAAAATCAAGATCAAAAACATTTTTAACACTACCCATTTGAATAAAATGATGAGCATCACTTCCACAAACAATAGGTAGATTAAGTATATTTGCTAAATCTTGAACTTTTTTCTTCATATTTTCAATTCCATTTTTGTATAAATCTTTAGCATTAAGTTCTATGGCATCAATTTTGCTTAATACCTGCTTGTCTAATTTAGGGAATACTGTATGATTTCTATATGGATGGGCTATTATAATTAATAATTCATTTGGATTGCATACTTTAAACAATTCATTAATATCTATAAATTTTCTTTTATTTAAATTATTTATAATTTCCGTTCTTAAATTTAAAATTAAGCTCGGATTACCAACAATTAAAATATCCAAATTTTGTTTTGTTGTCACTTCCATACCATAAAATATCTTAAATCCATTAACATTATAATAGTCTTCAATTTGCTGATAATTTTCATTTAAAAACTCATATCCCTCTAAAAAGTTTTTTGAATGAAAATGTTCCGTAACTGATAAGCTGTCAATTCCCTGACTTTTAGCTTCTTCAATTATTAATAGAAACTTTTCTTTATCAAAAGGAAACTTATTGGTGATTTTGCCATGTACATGAAAATCTATAGTCATATTATTTCTCTCTTTCTTATTATTATATTATAAAGTATTTTGAAAGCTCAATTCTACTAGATGATATTATCTGTCAAAGGAAATTTGATTTAAAAAATGAAGGAAACACCAGCAGCAGTAATATTTTCATATTTTTTTATTAAATTTTCAACTTTAATAGCATTCATAATTATCTCCTAGAATAATTCTATCAGATTATAAATAAAAAATCACTTTTTTTATAAGTGATTTTAACCTAAATTTTTATTAATTGTCTTTTTAAGAATTAAAGATAGACAATCTGAGTATCCAAATTTCAATTTATTCAATTCTATGTTTTTATAAATATTATCATGTTCAAATCTTTTAGAAGAAGCATCCCAATCCGGAGTCAATTCAAGTAAATCTATAATATGCATGTCATTTATTCCGTTTTTAAAATGCTCAGGATGATGTCTATAAATTTTATAGTGATGTGTTAAAGCAGGTTTTAATTCTATTAAGAACTTTTTGTATTCATCACCACCATAAACAACAGATCTTAATTTAGGAGTCCAGATATCAAAATCACTTTTTTCTGGTTCATATAATTTTGATCTATCATGTTCTTTTTTTCTTTTTTGAAGTTCATCAATTATTTCATCTATTGACAAATCTTTCTTAATTTCTCCATTTATTTCAATTGTATTATCCAATATTCTTTTAACACTTTCATCTAATAAATCAATATAAAAATCTCTTGCCTTTATCAAATTAACTAAAGTCATATCTTTTAAAGATATATTTAAGCTACTAGAAGATAAAGCTTCACAAATTTTATCAATATTAATTCCAATTAATTCTATATGCTTTAGTGTTTCTACACTACTGTCATATGTTTTCATTTTACCCACCTATTAATAAACTTCATCAATTTTGATGAAGTGTTATTTTCTTTTTGGTGGAGCTGAGGGGAGTTTAACCCCTGTCCGAAACCTTTAATAAAAAAATGTCTACAAGTTTAGTTAGTTTATTATTTTAAAAAATAGTGTGGAGAGCTAACATCCCCTATTTTTCTAAGTTTAGTAATTTTCTTTATTTATCCTAAACAAATAAATAATATAGTTCACTTTTATGAGTCCTGATTTCTAACTCGTGAACAAAAGTTAGAGCAGAACCACTTGCCGTTATACCTAGATTAGGCAAAAGCAACAGCAGGTGTAAATTGTTTTTCGTTTCCGATTATTTTGTTTGTGCATTTATAGTATGCCTACTACTTGCATTTAATCATCAAATAGTCCCGTCGATTCAAGACAGCCCCATTTAATGCATATAATTATATCAAATTTTATTATAAATTTCAATTATTCTTTTTTTTATAATAAAAAATCCTAAAATATTAGGATTTATTATTAATTATTTGAATAACTTCTACTAAATGAATCATAAGAAGCTACAAAACCTTCAGGTCCTACTAGAA
>CAZKSN010000002.1:99087-127613 GCA_964555585.1 uncultured Muribaculaceae bacterium
AATTACTTCCTGTTATAATTTTTACAGAGTAAATATCAACAATTACTTCATCATCATTGGTTGTATATAATACCCAAGTTCTATCTTCAGCATAAGTTGAAA
Organism: uncultured Muribaculaceae bacterium; assembly: GCA_964555585.1. GTDB lineage: Bacteria > Bacillota_I > Bacilli_A > RF39 > UBA660 > CAZKSN01. The sequence goes on from CAZKSN010000002.1 coordinate 99,190, forward strand.
CTAAATTTGATCCTTCAGCTACAGAATATTTTTTATAATCAGTTATATCAACTATTATAGCATTACCATTTTCAATTATTATAGCAGTTGCTGTTGAAATACTTTGTTCTTCTTCTGTTGTGCTTGTAGTTGTTGATGTTGAAGTACCACAGCCAGATAATAATGTCATTAGTGATAAAGTAGCTATTGCTCTTCTTAAATAAGTTTTCATTTCTTCCCCCTTAATAAGTTCAATATTATATCATATTTTTATTTATTTTTCAATATTATTTTATTTCTGTTATAACACATATAACAAAATAATATTATTATTTCAATAAGAATTACACTAATTACAAATCTAATTAAAATACTTTGAACTAAATTCTTAAATAATTCAATAGGAAACATTTTTATTAAAGTATCTGTTGAGCTCAATAGCCATAAATTATTTATAAAAATTATTTTATGAAAATTATGCCAAAACAATGAAAAATCATAATTAACTTTTATTATAATTATTATTAAGAATAATAAAGTAATTCCAGATAAATAAGTGAATGAAGGTGTAAGTGCTTTTATTATATCTTTATTTAAAATAAATAATAAAATAATGCCTGTAATTGATATAAAGAACAAAATATAAAAAACTTTTTCTCCTAAAATATATAATGCTTGAACATCTTTCATATGATCTATTTCTTTTATACTAAATACTTCTACATTATTATTTTTGATTTCTAAATTAGAACGTTTTTTTTGAATATATTCTAGTAATACATCTAAATTATTAATGTAATCTTTTTCAATAATTTTTGATTTATTATAAATATTTAAATTATGATATTCATTTTTATAAAAATTTTTATCAAATGCAACACTTTTAAAACTTATCCAAAACAATGAAAAAACAATACAGAAACATGTAATAATTGATACTATAAATATTAATTTATAATTATTTTTCATTTATAGCAACTCTTTTAAATTTAAAGAGGCTTTATATAAATCATTTTTATTATATTCTTTTGAAAGTAACTGAATAGCTTCTTTTATACTACATTTATTTTTAATAATTATATCTATTATTAATGATTCTAAAGACATTTCATCTTTTGTATCATTATCCTTTTTTTCTTTTAATTCTATAACTAAAGCATATTCTCCTTTTTCATAGTTTTTATTATTTTTTAATTCATTAATAACTTTTGAAATACTTCCTCTATATATTTTTTCAAATTTCTTTGTTAAATCATTACATAAACAAATACTACAATCATTTATTACTTCACTTATTATATTTAATGATTTTAATATTCTTTTTGGTGATTCATAAAATACAATAATTTTATTTTTTTCTTTTTTAATTTCATTAAATATTTTTATAATACTATTTTTTTCTTTAGGTAGAAATCCATAAAAAGAAAAAGAATTTATTTCAAAACCAGAAATAGATAATGCTGTAATTACTGCAGAAGCACCTGGAATTCCTATTATATCTATTTCATTATTAATTGCTTCATTAATTAATACATATCCCGGATCTGAAATACAAGGTGTTCCTGCATCTGAAATTAAAGCTATGTCATTTCCTTTTAATAATAAATCTATAAAATAATTTACTTTAGAAGTTTCATTAAATTTATGATTAGATACAATTTTTGTTTTAATTTCATATTTATCTAACAGCACTTTTGAATTTCTTGTATCTTCTGCTGCTATTAAATTAACATTTTTTAATATTTCAATCGCTCTAAAAGAAAAATCATTTAAATTTCCTATAGGAGTTGAAACAATAAATAATTTACCTTTCATATCTTTTTACTTCTCTTTCTTTTATTGCTTGTCTTTTATCATATAGTTTTTTTCCCTTACAAACTCCAAGTAATATTTTTGCTCTTCCAAACTTAAAATATACTTTTAAAGGAATTATTGTATTTCCTTCTAAAGTAATTGATTTATTTATCTTTTGAATTTCACTTTTATGCAATAAAAGCTTTCTTTCTCTTCTTTCATCATGATTAAATCTATTTCCCTCTTCATACTTAGAAATAAACATATTTACAAGAAATACTTCATTATTTTTAATTCTTCCATATGAATCATTAATATTAGCATTTCCTTTTCTAATACTTTTTATTTCAGTACCAAAAAGTTCTATTCCACACTCATATTCTTCTAATATAGAATAATTAAATCTTGCTTTTCTATTAATGATTTCCATATTTACTTTCCCCTAACCAAAGTAAAATCTACTCTTCTTTCTTCTTTAGAAGCTCCTATACATTGTACTCTTACTTTATCTCCTAATCTATAAACTAATTTACCTTTTTTTGTATAACCCATTAATTCTTTATCAAATGAGTATTTTCCATCTAAAGTTTCTAATGAAACAAAACCACTTATTAAATTTTGTGTAATTATAAAGAATCCTTTTTGTAAAGTTCCATCAATAGTTGCATCATATTCATCATTTATATGATCTATCATATATTCTGCAATTTTCATTTTATTTACTTCACGTTCAGCAGATTCAGCTAAAACTTCTGTTTCTGAAATATGTTCACATATATATGGTAAATTATTTTCCCAAAATTTAACAAAATCTTGTGTCATATTACCATTAAAATAACATTCATCAAGAAAATAATGAACCATAGTATCACAATATCTTCTAATAGGAGATGTAAAATGAGTATATTTTTCTAAAGCTAATGCAAAGTGACCTAAACATTCTTCATAATATCTTGCTTTTTGCATACTTCTTAACATATTTTGATTAATTATTTCATAATTAGGATTATCTTTCAATTCTTCTAATATACTTTGAATATCCTTTGAAGTAACGTTATTATAATTTATTTTAGTACTTACTTGATTGCCTAAAATATTTATAAATTTAATACATTCTTTTAATTTCTCTGGAGATGGAGATTCATGCACACGATATACAAAAGGAGAATTCATATCTTTCATATGAGTTGCAATCGTAGTATTTGCTAAAATCATAAAATTTTCAATTATTTTTTGGGCTTTTCCTTCAACTCTTCTTTTTATATCAGTTACTTTTCCATTTTCATCGACAATCAATTTTACTTCTGGAGAAATAAATTCTACTTCACCTCGTAAAATTTTTACTTTATTCATTAATTCTGATAATTCTAACATATTATTTAAAACTTCAGAATATTCTAAATAATCTTCACTTGGATTTCCATCAAATAGTTTATTAACTTCTTCATAAGTCATTTTTTTACAAGATCTCATAACACTTCTATATATTCTTGAATTAACTACTTGACCTTTATGATTTATTTCCATTTCACAAGTTTTTGCTAATCTATCTACATTTGGATTTAATGAACAAATTCCATTTGAAAGTTCAATAGGTAGCATTGGCACAACTCTATCTGCTAAATATACAGAATTTCCTCTTTTTAGTGCCTCTTTCTTTAATTCTGAACCTTCTTTAACATATTCAGATACTGCTGCAATTGATACTTTCAATAACCAATTTCCATTTGGTAAGATTATTAAACTTACAGCATCATCTATGTCTTTAGTATCAGCCCCATCAATAGTAACTATTGTTTCATCTCTTAAATCTTCTCTATTACTTAAATCTACATTAGAAATATCTTTTGGAGTATTTTTTGCTTCTTCTAATGCTTTTTCACTCCATTCAGTTGGAATATTTAATTTTCCTAATATAGTTAATATATCTACATCTGGAGCATTCTTATGACAGATAATCTTTTCTATTTTTACCAATGTATTTTTTTCATTTATATCTTTTACAAATTTTAATTTAACTAGCAAACCTTCAACTAAATTTAAATCAGTACTCTCTAAAGTTAAATTTATATTTTGTTCATTTTTAACTAGTTTAACCATAGGTTTTCCATTTTCAAAATATATTTCACCAATACCTGAATCTAAATTTCTTTCTAAAACTTTTATTATTTTTCCTTCTACTTTACCTTTTTTAACTTTTACAGCTTCCACTACTACTGTATCTTTATCCATAATGTTAAATTTCTGTAAATTTACAGAAGGTATAAATAAATCTTTTTCTTTCTCTAACAATAAAAACGCATTACCAGTTTTAGTAATTTCTATTTCACCTTTTTTTAAATTACTTCTTTCAAATAACATATATTCATTATCAGTATTACATACCAAAGTTGCATCATTTTCAAGTTCTTTTAATTCTTCAATTAATTTTGATAAATCCTCAGTTTCATATTCCTCCTGTATTTTTCTCATAATTGAAGTAGGATCCAAACTTTTTGTAGCTTCATTTAGTACTTTTAATATTTTTTCTTTCATAGCATCTCCTTAATATAATAATAACATAGTTATAAAAAAAAAACACCATTTTGGTGTTTATAATGATAAAATAAAAGATAAAATTATAAATAAAGCCCCAAGTGAATAAGTAAATCTACTGATAAACTTTTCTGGTCCTCTTTCTTTTATATTTCCGAATAGCATTGAATTTCCTCCTGTAATAATTTGTCCGGCATCACTTGCTTTATTGCTTTGAAGTAAAACCAATGATATTAATAATAATGATACAATTAATAATAATGTTTCCATTTCTTTCTCCTTAACTATTAGTATATTTTATTATAGTTTATAATAAATTACAAGTATTATTTACTTTCTAAATCTCTTTCGATTTTAAGTAGTCTATTATACTTACAAATTCTTTCTCCACGTGTTATAGAACCTGTTTTAATAAATGGAATATTTAAAGCAACAACTGCATCTGCTATAAATGTATCTGTTGTTTCTCCGCTTCTATGAGAAAGAATAGTCGTATAATTATTTTGTTTTGCTAATACTATCGTTTCAAGCATTTCATAAAAGGTTCCTATTTGATTAGGTTTTATTAAAATTGAATTACATAATTTATTTTCTATACCATATTTTAAAAGTTTTTTATTAGTAACAAATAAATCATCACCTACAATACTTATTTCTTTTCCAAGTAATTCAGTAATTTTTTTAAATCCTTCATAATCTTCTTCATCAAAAGGATCCTCTATGCTAATAATTGGATAATTTTTTACTATATCTAAATATAAATTCAATAATTCATCTCTTGTTATGTTTTTATTATCAAATTTATATGTACTTGTTTGCTTATTATATAACGAAGAAGCCGCAACATCTAAAGCTATGTAAATATCTTTTCCAGGTATATAACCTGCTTTTTCAATTGATTTTATTAAATAACTTAAAGCTGTTTTATTATCTTTTAAATCAGGTGCAAATCCACCTTCATCACCAACTGAAGTATTAAGTCCCTCAGAAGTTAATAATTCTTTTAAAGCATAAAAAACTTCTGATGCAGCTCTAACTGAATCTGCTATTTTATTGAATTTTGGAACTATCATAAATTCTTGGATGTCCAAATTATTATTAGCATGTTTTCCACCATTTACTATATTATACATTGCAAAAGGTAATTTTTTATCTCTTTTATTTAGATAATCATAAAGTTCTTCACCCTTATCAAGAGCAGCTGCTTTTAAGCAGGCAAGAGAAACTCCAAGTATCGCATTAGCTCCTAATTTACTTTTATTTTCTGTACCATCAAGAGTTATCATTTTCTGATCTAATTCTTTTTGATTAGTTACTTCAGCTCCTAATAACTCTTTTTTGATTATTTCATTTACATTTTCAACTGCCTTTAATACTCCTTTTCCTCCAAATCTAGAATCATTATCTCTTAATTCCAATGCCTCTTTTGATCCGGTAGATGCTCCTGAAGGAACAGCTGCAACTCCAATGCTACCCTTTTCAGTTAACACTTCAACTTCTATTGTTGGCATTCCCCTAGAATCTAATATCTCTCTTCCAATAATATTTACTATTTTACTCATATTAGCCTCCGCTATTATAATATTATATCATTTTAAGATTTTTTTCAAATATAATCTTATTTTTTTATTTATTTTATGTTATAATTTATCTTGAATGGAGAAAGAATATGAGGGTTGAAGAAATTAACATTGATATATTTGATACTTTTGTAAAAAATCACTTTATGAAAAATTATTATCAAACTAGTAGTTATGCAAAAGTAATGGATAAAACTGTTTTTGAAACAATGTATATTGGTATTTTTGAAGATAATACTTTAAAAGCTGCTGCATTAGTTTTATATAAATTTATTGCTCCTACAATAAAATATGGATATTCTCCAAGAGGCTTCATAATTGATTATTATGATGAAAATTTATTAAAATCTGCTACTGAAGCTATAAAAGATTTTTTCAGTAAGAAAGGTTTTGCTTTTATAAAAGTAAATCCTGAGATAACTTTCTCTATATTGGATTTTGATATAGAAAAAAAATTAATTAATAAGAAAAATAGAGATTTATTAGAATTAATGGAAAAAATCGGTTATAAAAAATTAGCAGATAATTTGTATTTTGAATCTCTATTATCAAAATTTAATCCTATAATAAATTTAAATACGTATGATATGGAAAAAATAAACAATATATTATATTCTAAGTTTAATGAAGAAGATCTTAAGGGAATAAGTGTAAAACTTGGAGAAGAGAAAGATTTAGAAGAATTTTATAAATTATTTGAAACATCTAAAATTCCTAATTTTCAAAAATATAAAAATTATTTCAGTACTTTTAAAGAAAAAGATATGTTAGATTTATTCTTAATAGTAATAAATTACAATGATCAGTTAAAGGCACTACAAAGAGAATATCATATTGCTAATAGTGAAAATATAAAAGTAAATGAAGAATTTTCTAATAATTCTAATAATATGGAATTATATAATAAAAAAATGGAGTCAGATAAAAAATTAAATGATATAAGACATGAAATAACAAAAATTAGTGGATATATAAAAAACAATACAATTAATGAAATATTAGCTGGAGCCTTAATAATAAAATATGAAGGAAGAATATCTTTAGTACTTAATGGAAAAAATAAAAATATTAAAGAAAAGGATTATAAGTTTTATCTTTATTATAAAATAATAGATGAATATAAAAAGGCTGGATATAAATTCTTAGATTTAAACGGAATAACTGGGGATTTTTCAAAAAACAATCCTTTTATCAATCTTAATAACTTTAAGTTGCAGTTTAATCCGATAACTTATGAATATATTGGTGAATTAGATTTGATTACAAATAACACTTTTTATCAATTGTTACTAAGCACTGGAATGTTAAAGAAAGAATTTTCAAAAGAAGAAGTAAAATAAAAAACATCCTAAGATGTTTTTTTATTTATATATATTTTTCCATATCCTTTGGTACTTTATCATTTATTATCATTTCTATTATTTTCTTTTCTTTTTCTTCACTTACTTCTTTACCTGTAATTTCACTTATTTCATGAATTATTTCTTTTAATGTATTTTCATCCTTAAAATTTCCCTCTTGTAATTTCTTAGCTAAATTTAAAATAGTGTCTTTATTTACATTTGTTTTTTTCTCAACCTTATCAAAAAAATCTTCTTTCATATTTTCCTCCTAGATTATTATATGAAAAAAGATATTTTGGGTTATTCTCCTTTATTTTTAAATTGTAATACAATTGGTGTTCCTGAAAAATCAATACTTTCCCTTATTTTATTTTCTAAATATCTGTGATAAGAAAAATGTACTAATCTTTTGGAATTCACCTCAATATTAATTCTTGGTGGTTTTGTAGATACTTGATAAGAATAATATATTTTTAATTGGCGACCTTTAAAAGTTGGTGGCGGTGTTTCTATGAATGCTTCTCTTATAATATCATTAATTACACTGGTTTTAATCTCTTTATTTGCATTTTCAAATGCTGATAAAGCTTCTGGCATTAATGTGTGAAGTCTTTTTTTAGTAAGTGCACTTAAGAATACTATCTTTGCATATGTCATAAATTGAAAATTATTTTTTATGTCTTCTTTCCATTTTTTTATAGCCGATTCTTTATCTTCAATTGTATCCCATTTATTTACTACTATAACAACTGCTTTTCCTGATTCCAATATATAAGAAGCTATGTGCTTATCATGCTCTACTATTCCTTCTACAGCATCAATTATTAGAAAACATACATCACTTCTATCAATAGCTCTCATACTTCTTAATAAGCTGTACTTTTCAATTGATTCAAATATCCTACCTTTTTTTCTAAGCCCCGCAGTATCAATTATTATATATTCCTCTTTATTATATGAAAACTTTGTATCTATAGCATCTCTGGTTGTACCTGCAATATCAGATACAATTACTCTCTCCTCATTAAGTATTGCATTAACCAAACTACTTTTTCCTACATTTGGTCTTCCAACTACACACATCTTCATAATTGAAGAATCATCTTCCAATTCCTCTTCAGTAAAGTTCTCACAAACTTTTTCTAATAATTCATCAATTCCAAAATTTCTTTCAGAACTTATTGATATATATTCATCAAAACCTAATGAATAAAAATCATAAACATTTTCATTACTTTTCTTTGTATCAACTTTATTTATAGCTACTATTACTTTTTTTCCACTCTTTTTCAGTAAATCTCTTATTAATAAATCATTCGTTGTAATTCCTTCTTTAGCATCAACTATAAATACTATAACATCACTTTCCTCAATAGCAATATTAACCTGCATTTTTATTTCTCTATTAAAAAGATTATCTTCTAAATCTATTCCTCCTGTATCAATTAAATAAAAATCATAATTACTAAAATTCGCTTTACTATAAATTCTATCTCTTGTTACACCAGCTGTATCTTCAATAATTGAAATCTTTTTACCAACTATTCTATTAAATAAAGTGCTTTTACCTACATTAGGTCTACCTACTAAACAAACTGTTTGATTTCTCATATTTCGCCTCCGTAATGAAATTATATCAAAAAAAATAGAACTTATAAAGTTCTATTAATAAATATTTTCATTAGTAATCATTTTCACTACATTTGTTCCATCTATTACATATACTCCTAGTATTCTCCACATGGTGCCACTATAACTTAAATAATTATTTGTTTCTTCACCAGTATATAAACAAGGTGAAGTCTCTGTAGGAGTACAGCTTAAATCTGTTAATACTATTTGAACCAAATCTCTTTCAGATGAACTTCCTGTAACACCTTCCCATATAGCTTTAACAGTTCCATTGTTTAATTTAACTACAATCACTATATCATTTAAACTTGTATTGTTTCTTGGATCCATTATGCAGCCATAAGAGCTTGAGCATATTTGCCCATCCATCGCTATATCTTTTTCCAGATAATCCTTTTCCAACAGATCTCCTACTGTTGTGGATATTTCTCCATTTAACTCTAAAAGTGCTTTATTATCCTGACCATATAACTCAGCTGCTAAAATTATCAATTCTTTTTTTGATTCATATGCTCTTGAATTTATTCTATTTCTAATTACAATAACACTTGGTACGGCAATAATAGCTATTATAGATATTATAGCTAATACTGTCAAAATTTCAGTTAAAGTAAATCCTTTTTTCAATATATTCACCTTTTATTCTTACCTAAATTATAATATAAAAAAAAATAATTATCAATAATTATTTTTCTTCCATATAACTTTTTATTATTTCATATACTCTATCTTTTCCTACTTTAGTAACACTAGAAAAATTTACAATTTCATCTCCAAGATCTACATCTAAAGTGTTCTTTATTATTGTATCTTGTTTTTCTCTTAAACTTCTTTTTACTTTATCATATTTAGTTGCTATTACTGTAACAGGTAAATTATAGTACTTTAAAAAATCATACATCATTAAATCAGATTCAGTTGGTTTATGTCTATAATCTATTAGTAAAAATACATGTCTCAAATTTGGTCTACTCTTTAAATATTCTTCTATCATTAAACCAAATTTATCTTGTTTCTTTTGAGATACAGAAGCATATCCATATCCAGGAACATCAACAATATAAAACAAATTATTAATTTGATAAAAATTTAATGTTTGAGTTTTACCAGGTTTCCCACTGGTTTTTGCAAAATTCTTTCTATTAATTATAGTATTTATAAAACTACTTTTTCCTACATTACTTCTTCCAACCGTTAAAAATTCTTTTTTATCATCATTTGGATATTGACTAATTCTTACTGCAATAATAGGCTCTTCTACAATTACTATATCCATATATTTTTTCACCCACTTGTATATTATATTATACTAGAAATTATTATTATTGGCAACTTTATTAGTTATAATCAATTAATTCTATAGTTGCATATCCATTACCTGAATGACCTGTTTCAGTTGATCCACTTGGACTAGGCATTGAAGCATTACCTGCTATTGTACTTGCATTAGCTAAATAATAAGAACTATTTAGTAACCAATAACTTGCTGCTAAAGAAGGATAAGCTGTTTGCCACACTGAGAATGTACTGGCAGTATATATCCAGCTTGAGCCACCTCCACCTGTTTGACTAGATCCAGTATAACCCATGCCGCCACCATACCAGCCGCCGCCGCCACTTCCATCAGTATATCCAGCTTGTCCGCCGCCTTGGCCGAAAGTTCCATCAGCTGCTGCTCTTCCATCTCCACCTAGTGTTTGTGTACCACCTAAACCTCCTGGCAATGAACTGCTATTTATTAATCCTTGGCCTCCAGTTGAACCACCACCGTAGCCACCACCATATAATGTGTGAGCACCACCCCCACCTCCAGCAACAATAACTCTTGCATATAAATTATTTGTTCCAATTCTAATATCTGATGCTCCACCACCTTGTCCTGCAATAGTATATGAAATACCTACTAAACCTCCTCCTCCAAAAGTGATTGCATCTGTTCCACCAGAAGGGCCTTTCTGACCGACATATATATATAATGTCTGATTTTTTGATAAAGCAACATCACCTATTGAATATCCGCCTTTTCCTCCATTATCGCTATTTCCGCCACCTTGAGCTCCCCAAACTTCTAAACGATAAATACCATTTTCAGGCACAGTAAAAGATTGAACACTTCCAGTATAACTAAATTCATAAGTTGTTCCTAATGCTAATAATTCAGGTAAAATAAAAGTATAAGGATTAGTTTTATTACCAGTTCCTTCTACTTCTATATCATTATTAATATATACTACTGGTTTTATTCCTGATGTACCAGTTTTAACTAACAATTCTGAACCTGTACTTTTTATCTGATAGGCAGAATTTCCTGTTTCTGTCATTGTCCAATAACTGTTTAAACTTGAAAGAAATGATGAAGTTTCACCAATTTCTTCATATTCACTTAAATTTAATAAACCAATATTGCTATAAGTACTACTTGAAGTACATGTTAAGTTTGAACATAAAAATTTATTTGTCTGTAATATAAATATACTCCTATATTCTAAACTATTATAAAAAGAAGTTAAATTTGATACAATACCACTATAATTACATGTTAAACTTGCTGTTTTTACTATAATTGGAAATAACATAAATATTATTATGGAAATAAATAAATATTTAATAAACTTCATAATACTATATACTCCTATTTTACATATAAATTATAAAATATATTTGACAAAAAGTAAATAAAAAAGACCTAAACGTCTTTTTCATTATATTCTCTACATAAGTTATCCAATTCTTTAATTAATTTATCAACAGCTTCCTTATCACTTGTTCTTACCCCACTGGCATATTTATGCCCACCGCCATTATAAACCATTGCAACTTCATTTACTATCGGTCCTCTGCTTCTAATATTAACCCTGTATAAATCATTTTTTTCATCTCTAGAAATGAACATCCAGCAAATTATTTCATTGATATTATTAAAGTCATTTATCATATTTGAAGCACTTGCTACATCTGCTCCAAAAGATTTTATAATATCATCTTCTAAAAATATATATGCAAAGTCATTCTTAGTTACTTTAATATTTGAGGCAATGTAGCCTTTTAGTCTTAATTCAGATAATGGTTTCAAATATAAATTTTCATATAGCTTTTGAATATCCAGATTATACTTTCTAATTAAATCTCCAATTAATATAAATGTCTCTGAAGTAGTGCAATCAAATAAAAATCTATTAGAATCTGAAACTACTCCCATAAATAGATTTTCTGCTACTTCCTTAGTCATTTTCAATTTAGTATTGTTTATTAATTCTATTACTATTTCTGAAGTACTTGAAACTTTTTCATCTATATATTCTATTCCGCCAAAATCATCTATAATGGGATGATGATCTATCTTTATTATATTTTTAAAATTTTCTAAATTCTGTACATCAACTCTTTTTTTATCAGGAACATCAAGTAATATTAATAATGAATTCTCATAATTAATTTTATCTAATTTATCCAGTCTTCCAAAGAATTTAAATTTGGCAACACCATTCCCTAAAGCATATACCTTCTTATCAGGAAATGTAGCCTTTATTGAATCTCTGAGTGCTATCTGACTTGCTATTGCATCTGGATCCGGTCCAATATGCCTTGCAGTATAAATGGTTTTAAACTTTTTTATTTGACTATAAACATTTTTAAAATCTTTTTTCACAATTCACTCCTGACTAATAAGATTATAAGTATCTTTTGCTATCATAACTTCTTCATCTGTAGGAACAACATAAATTTCAACTTTAGAATTGGCTGTAGAAATTTTTTGAAACTTTCCTCTTAATCCTTTATTTATTTCTAAATTCAATTCCAAACCTAGACACTTTAATTCATTCACTATTTTTTCTCTAACAATGTCACTGTTTTCTCCAACTCCAGCTGTGAATGTTAAAATCTCCATGCCATCTAATAGAGTATTATACATTGAAATATAATTTACTATTCTTCTGACATACATGTTAAGCGCCAAGGTGGCTTTTTCATCTCCGTTAAGCATTGCCTCTTCCACATCTCTTAAATCGCTTGAGATTTGGCTTATTGCAAAAATTCCACTGTTTTTATTTAAATCATTTAATACTTCTTCTGCTGTCTTGTTGTATTTTTTCATAATGTATGGAATTATTCCAGGATCAATATTTCCTGAACGAGTTCCCATCATAACTCCTTCTAAAGGTGTCAATCCCATTGAAGTATCAATACATTTTCCATCTTTTATTGCACATACTGAAACACCATTTCCAATATGACAGTTGACTAGTTTAGGTTTATATCCTAGTTTTTCTGTAATAAACTCACTTATAAATTTATGACTTGAACCATGAAATCCATATTTTCTTACACCATGTTTTTCAAACCATTCATAAGGAACTGGATACATATATGATTCTTTCGGCATAGTTTGATGAAAAGCAGTATCAAAGACCGCAACTTGTTTAGAATCAGGAAGAACTTCCTGAAAGCTTTTTATTCCAGTCAAATTTGCTGGATTATGAAGAGGCCCAAGTGGAAAAAGTTCCTCAATTGTAGAAGTAACACTGTCATCAATTAAGACACTTTCAATATACTTATCTCCACCATGCAGCACTCTATGTCCAATACCCTCTATCTCTTCATAAGAATCAATAACATTCAATTTTATAAATTCGTCCAGAAGAATTAAAATAGCAGCTTTATGATTATATAAATTTGCTTCTTTTTTTATTTTCTCTTCTTTATACTTTAAAGTATAAAAACTATTTTGTATTCCTATTTTTTCAAAAGTCCCACTTATAATTACTCTTTTTTCCGGCATTTCATATAAAGTGAATTTTAAAGAAGAACTACCTGCATTAACACTTAAAATCTTCATATTTTCCTCTTTCTACGAAATAATTATAACATTTAAACAATTAAAAATCATCTATATTAGATGATTTATTTATTTTTTTCTTTTGAAAATCTTTGAGTCTGGAATAAATCCATTATAAAAGAGTTAGCTGGCGGTTCAATTTCTTCATTAGAAGAAAAATATTCTTTCTTTAATTTTGAAATATCAGAATTCTTTTTAAATTTCCTAGTATTTTTATTCATATTATTCCACTATTAATATTATGGAATAAATATCTATAAATATTCTTCTATTTTATTATCTGAATTAATTTTTATAATATTTACATCATTGATTGCTTCATTTATTAATTCTTCAAATTCCATTTTTGATTCTTCAGCTTTCACTATTTCCAATTTTGGATTTATAACAGGGTGTCTTGGAACAAAAACAGTACAGCAGTCTTCATATGGAAGTATGCTCGTTTCATATGTATTTATTTTCTTTGAAATATCTATTATTTCCAATTTATCAAAAGATGCCAGAGGTCTTAAAACAAGAAAATTTGTTACTTCATTTACTGTATTCATACTAGTTAGAGTCTGACTTGCCACTTGTCCAACACTTTCTCCGTTAATAATAGCCAAGGCCTTAATTTTTTTAGCCAATCTCTCCGAAATTCTATACATCATTCTTCTCATTAAAGTAATTAAATAATCACTCTTGAGGTTTTTATATATTTCTTCTTGAATCTTAGTGAAATTTATTATGTATAGATTTGAATTTGAATTGTAATTTGAAATTATTTTTGCCAATTCTATCACTTTATTTCTAGCTTCTATACTGGTATGAGGAATACTTTCAAAGTATATATAATCTAATGATACTCCTCTTTTCATAGCAAGATAGCCTGCCACTGGACTGTCAATACCTCCACTTAGCATAAGCAAACCTTTTCCTAAAGCACTTACTGGATATCCACCTAAGCCTTTAATTCCATTAGTGTAAATATAGGCATATTCCTTTCTTATTTCTATATTTAGAAGCACTTGTGGATTATGAACATCCACCTTTATTTCAGATTTGTTTTTTAAAATAAAGGCTCCCACCTTGGCACTAACCTCCATACTTGGAACAGGATAGCTTTTATCACTTCTGTTGGTTTCAACTTTGAATGTATAGAAGACTTCTTCATTCAATATTTTTAATGCATTATCCTGAATATTCTCTAAAGCTAAATCATTTATTTCAAATGCTGTGATAATTTCATAAATTCCAAATATTTTAGATAAGATAGCTACAAATGAATTTATGTTATCTTCAGAAGTGTAAATAAACATTCTATAATAATCTTTTACAATCTCAAAACTATAGTTTTTAAGTTTCTCTCTTATATTTTTTTCTAATATTTTAATAAAAAAATTTCTATTGTTCTTTTTAGTTGTAAGTTCTCCATATTTTATTAATATTACTTTTTTCATATCATTTTAATAATAAACTATTATACACTTTATCAAAAGTATTTAAAAATCTATTAATTTCCTCCATTTTAGTTAAATGACTTAAACTTATTCTTATGGATGTTGTACTTGTGTTCACATCATTTGTTATTGCTTTTAAAACTGTGCTTTCTTCTAAAGAGGAACATGCAGTATTAGTGCTTATATATATTTCTTCTCTGTCTAAAGCTCTGACAAAAGTTTCACTTTTTATTCTAATTAAACTTAAATTAACTATGTGCGGAACACATAATTCATTTGAGTTTATCTTTATACGGTACTTATTTAATCCATCAATTAATTTTTCCTTTAAATTTTCAACATAGGATATATTATTTTCTAAAGCTTCATAAATAATTCTTATTGCTTTGGAAAGACTCACTATTAAAGGTAATGCCGGTGTTCCTCCCCTAAAAGGTGTATTTTCGGTTATTCCGAATATTAATGGATCAAAAGCTATTTCCTTTCTTTTATATAAAATTCCAATTCCTTTCGGAGCATATATTTTATGTCCGGAAAAACTTGCAAGATCTACATCTGCTAAGGATATTTTCATTTTTCCCAAAGCCTGTGTCATATCAGAATGAAATATAACTTTTTCATTTATCTTATTAATTGTTTGTCTGATGGTTTTTAAAGGCGCTTTAAAGCCAACTTCACTATTAACAGCACAAACACTTATGAGAATGGTGTCTTCTCTAATTAAATTCTTTAAATCATTTATATCCACCTGGCCATTGTTCAATAACTTGACATAGCTTATCTCATATCCCTCATTCTTTAAAGAATTCATTACATCCATCACACTTTTATGTTCCAAATATGAAGTAATGATGTGTCTGCCTCTATTCTGATATTTATATGCTATTTGTCTTATGGCAGTTGTATTACTTTCACTTGCGCCTGAAGTGTAAATAATTTCTTTAGGATCTACTTCAAATAATTTGCTTATTTGTTCTGTTGCTTTCATTAAAAGTGCTTTTGATTCAACTCCTAAATTATGTATGCTGTTGGCATTTCCAATAAATTTTTCACTGACTTTCACATAAGAATCCAGTACCTCTTCATTAACTGGAGTTGTAGCAGAATAATCTAAATAAATCATAAAAGCCTCCTATAATTCTTGAATTACAGTTAAGAGAACAGGTCTACATTCAGTTTCCTTATACAAATAATCTCCCACTTTTTCTCTTATTTCATTCCTAATTTTCTGATAATCAGCATATCTCTCATTATGTGTATTATTTGTAATTATTTCTAAAGATATTCTTTTTATTTCATCAATTATATTCATATTATCTTTCACATAGATAAAACCTCTGGTTAATATTTCAGGTCCAACCACCATAGTTTTAGTTTTCTTATCAAGAGTGGCGCTAATTAGAACTAAGCCATTATTTCCCAGCATCTCTCTATCTTTTAATACCAATTCTCCTACATCAGCAGAGCTTTTTCCATCAATTAAAATATCTTCAACTTCAATTTTTTCAAAATTATCCTTTAATATTCCGTTTTCAAAAGTAATTATGTCACCATTCTGTTTTAAAAGAATGTTTTCTTTTGGAACACCAACTTTAAATGCAAGATTTGCATTTTCAACCTGATAGCGATATTCTCCTTTTATAGGCATATAATACTTTGGATTAAATAATTTTACAAGCATCATAATATCTTCACTTGAAGCATGATATCTTACACTTTTATCTTTAGGTATTGTTTCTATTTTAACACCTTTGATTGCTATATCGTTTTTTAATTTTACAATTGTCTTTTCATATGCATCATAACTAGGTTCTGCAAGACAAATTGTATCAGTTTCTTTTAATGTGATAAATTTATCATAACCTGATACTATACGATTGATATTATAATATGGATTTTCCCTGTCATTGCTTACTAAAATAATGGAATCTTCATCTTTTAAATTTGTTAAGTCTCCAATTACTTCCTTATCAATATTTAAGTATCCCTCTTCAACAGACATATTCACTATGCTGTGAAGTTCTTTTCCCATAATTACCACTTTTCTGATCTTTCCCTTTATAGCATTAAATATCTCCTGAATTGTATATATATGAAGTGGAAGCAATGTAAAAATAATTCTTCCCTTATTTCTTTCAATCACACTGTGGAAAAAACTCTCTAACTTATGTTTAGGTGAGGTATGTCCCTGTTTTTCAACAAAAATACTTTCACACATCAGACAGAGTACTCCCTGTTTTCCAATATAGGCAAGCTTTCCTAAATCCATATCATAATATCCATTCATAGTTGGATCTATCAGAAAATCGGCCATATAAATTATACTTCCATCAGTCGTATTGACACTATAGCCATAAGTTTCTGGTGATGAGTGAGTTACACTAAAAGGAAATACACTAAAACCATCAAAATCTATCTTTTTATGTGCACTTATTACATTTAACTTTTTTACTTCTATTTTTTCTTCTGCACATTCCAGTTCAATTATTTTTGATGAATATTTTGATGCATAAACGTTTATATTTGGAAATTCTCTGATCAAATCAGTTACGGCTCCCATATTTTCACTGTGTGGATGTGTTATGAAAATTCCCACTATTTTTTCTTTATTGTTTGCAAGATATTCAAAATCAGGTATCACATAATCTACCCCGTACATCTTTTCTGAAGCGTATTTAATTCCACAATCAAACACTAAAATCTTATCATCAATTGAAATGGTATATAAATTCTTACCATTTTCATTAAGGCCTCCTAAAGCCATAATATTTATTTTACTCATTTTTCCTCCTCGAATAAAAGTTGAAATTCTTAATATATTATAACATAATAGTATAAAAAAAGATAGTATTTATTATACTATCTAACTCTTCTGCCTAGAGTATAATTACTTTTATCCAAGCCTAGGTTTTCATTTCTTTTAAGTGCGATCAGAATATCTCTTATATCTTTAAGTTTTAATTTATCAATATTATTTATATTAAGCTTCTTATCTCTTTCAGGTTCATTCAATATGACTCTTGCAGTTTTTCTATTAAGGTTCTTAATTATGTTAGGATGACTTAAATCCTGTTCCAATTCCTGTCTGTTATCCAGAAAGAATTTATTTTTTTCATAATCCTTCTTTAAAATATAGTTATTTATAATATCATGTTTAATTAAGCCGCTAAAAAAAGTAATAATTGAAACTGTTCCTAAAATTCCGGAAATTAAAATTGGCATTGCTATAAAAGAAAATCCAATAGCAAGAGCTGCAATTAACATTGAGATAAGAATAAAACTTCCAAATGGAAGACCTTCTTTATTGCTTTTAAACCTGTCTTCTGTTGTATTTTTAACCTGATTCTCCATTTTATCCAGTAAATCTTTTTTAATTTTCACAGGGACATTATGCTTTCTTCCGGCAGCATATTTTATTCTTAGTTTGTCATTTATTTTTTTAAAACTTCTAATAAATAATATTCTATCCTCTTCATACAATGAATAATCCTTCATAATGGCCTCCAACTTCAATTTTATACTATCACTTTTAAATGAAATTGTCTATTTTATTCTAAATGTTTGGTTATATTCAAAATATCATAACCTTTGGATTTTATAAAATTCACTAAAATACTTAATTCATTCACTATATTTTTATTTTCTTCTAAAACAATTATGTTTCCTTTATCTAAAGAAGTTTTTACATTTGTTAAAATATCCTTTGTATAATAAAAGTTTGATTTGATACTGTTTATATCCTTCTTATAACATAAATCTATTAAGTCATTATTGCTGGTATAAATGCAAAAAGGCTTATATGTTCTGTCATAGAATTTAATTATATCAATGAAATTATTAAAATCCTCCTTGTCATTTCCAGTATATAGAATATCATAGTCATTATTTAATATAACATTTAAATAAGTTTTATTATCTTCAAGTATTTTTCCGTTTACTATTATTCCCAGTTTTATTTTTTTAGTTTCACTTATATTTATTATCTGATTAATATAACTGAAGTCTTTTACTTTTATTAAAATGCTAACTGCATTTTTATCAGGATTACCCTTTAAAATATAACTGTCAATGTTATTCTCTTTTGTTACTACACATTTTTGCTCTCCAAAAACCATCAGCTCTTCTGAAAACCCAACACCCTTCATATTTGAGTAACTTAATTCTGGATTTACTATGAATCCACTTATGCCTAAAATTATTCCCTCTGAAGAAATTGAACCTTCTATGCATTTTGTATCATACTTTTCTGCATATTTATTAATTGAAACCATAATTGGATCATTGGAGTTGTTGATTTCAACTATTTCATTTGTATAATAAAAACTAAATAATACTAAAGTTATTAAACCTGCATATTCAAATAATTTTTTCAAAAAAACCACCTATAGAATTATATGTGGTTCTTTTTAAAATATTTTTTAATATTTCAATTTATTGGTAAATTGTTTGAATCTCTCATCATTTTCCTGATTAATTTTATCAGAAAAATATATGAGTTCATTATAATTAAATAATCTTATATTATGTTTTAAAATATATCTTTTAATTTCAACATAATCTAAAGCTGCATTTTTACCGTATTCAATCATCAAACTTTGATTAAATCCATTAATGAAGTCTTCTGATAGTTCTTTGTTTAAAATGTTGATAACATTAAATTTTCTATCCTTAAGTATTATTTTATAATCATCAAAATCTTTTCCATATTTTTCTCTTAATACTTTTTCTTCTGCTGCGATTACATTACATAAACTAACTAATTCTTCATAATTAAATATTCTCATATTATGTTCTAAAATATATCTTTTAATATCAATGTAATTCAATTGAGTTCTTTTACCATACTCTATTTTCATACTTTGATTAAATCCATTAATGAAGTCTTCTGATAACTCTCCGTTAATAATGTTTAATATTTCACTTCTTCTTTTTAATAATCTTTTTTCTCTTTCCTCTTTTGACTTAATCAGATAATTTCTTAACTGATTCAATATAGAATTCTTTTCCATAAACCCTCCATAAACTTATTTTATTATTTCTAATCCACCCATATAATTTCTTAATACTGGCGGTATAGTAATACTTACATCTTCATTTAAATTATTTTCTATTAACGCTATCAGCATTCTTGGTGATGCCACAACTGTATTATTTAATGTATGTGGAGTATATTTTCCTTTTTCTCCATTTACTCTAATACCTAGTCTCCTTGCCTGAGCATCTCCTAAATTTGAACAGCTTCCCACTTCAAAATATTTTTTCTGACGAGTACTCCAGGCCTCAATATCTATACTTTTAACCTTTAAATCTGCCAAGTCTCCGCTGCAGCATTCAAGTGTACGTACAGGAATATCCAAGCTTCTAAAAAATTCAACTGTATAATTCCACATTTTATTAAACCATTCCATTGATTCTTCAGGTTTGCTTATTACTATCATTTCCTGCTTTTCAAACTGATGAATTCTATAAACTCCTCTTTCCTCTATTCCATGAGCTCCTTTTTCCTTTCTAAAACAAGGACTGTAACTGGTTAATGTTAAAGGGAGTTTTTCTTCTGGCAATATTGTATTAATATATCTTCCAATCATAGAATGCTCACTGGTTCCAATTAAATATAAATCCTCACCTTCAATTTTATACATCATATTATCCATTTCTTCAAAACTCATGACACCCTGAACAACTTCACCATGAATCATAAAAGGAGGAAGTACATAAGTAAAGCCTTTATCTATCATAAAATCTCTCGCATAAGTAAGAACTGCTGAATGAAGTCTCGCTATATTTCCGGTTAAATAATAAAAGCCATTGCCACTTACTTTTCTGGCAGCATCCATATCAATACCATCTAAATTTTCAAGTATTTCAGTATGATATGGTATTTCAAAGTCAAATTCTTTTGGTTCACCGTACTTCTTAAGTTCAACATTTTCACAATCATTTTTTCCTAAAGGAACAGTTTCATCTATAATATTAGGAATCATCATCATTCTTTTTTTTATTTCTGCTTCAAGAGATAATTCTTTTTCTTCAGTGATTTCTATCTCTTTATTTAAGTTATTTACCTTATCTTTAATTTTCTGAACTGCTTCATTATTACCATTTCTTACTAACAACCCTATCTCATCACACAACTTGTTCTTTTCACTTCTTAAATTGTCAGTGTTTGTTCTTAATTTCCTATATTCTAAATCCAATTCAAGTATTTCATCTATTAAATGTAACTTATGATCCTGAAATTTCTTTTTAATATTTGCTTTAATAATTTCTGGATTATTTCTTATTAAATTTATATCTATCATTTCTTTTCTCCTTGAATAAATATTTCTATGTGCATATTATAACATAAAATTAATATAAAGAAATAAAAAAACTTTAGTATTTCTAAAGTTTTATTTTAAATTTATAATTATTCTTTCTTTACCCTTACTAAGACTCCATTGCAGTATGGAGTATGACTTGTTGATTCATTCATGCCATATCCTTCTGATTTTGATCTTAATCCATCATCAAATGCAACTGAATCAACTTCAATTTTATATTCTCTCAATAATAATTTCAATATATTCTGAATCTCATCTAAGGATAACTCCTGTTTTTCAATAGTTTCTATTCCTGCAGTAACAATTTTTCTAAAAATTATAACTGTAGTAATAGCAGCTTCTTGTTCACTCATTCCATAACCGGTATATCCTTTTTCTGTTTTAATTGTCACTTTGTCCAGCTTTATATTTCTAAATGTATCATAATAGACTTTTATTAAAGCTATAAGCTGATTCTTTTTATATTTTAATTCTGAATTTCTAATTTTAGTTCTATCCATAATTCCCCCTATAAAAATTGTGCTTTATTATACATCAAATTTAACTGCAAGTCAAATTTATACTGATATCTTGTCTTTTATTTCTTTATATTTCAACTTAATTCTTGCTAAAGTATTTTCAATACTTCTTTTTTCTTTTTCCAGAATTAAAGCTATTTCAGTATTTGATAAGCCTGAAAGTTTTAAATCAAATACATTCTTTTCAAATTCAGTTAACTTTTCTTTTAAATTATTAATTAATTCTTCCTGTTCTTCTTTCTGCATAAGCTGTCTGCTTGGATCAACAGATTCATCCACCAGGACATCATACAGATTAAATTCATCATTAAAAAGCATGTCTAAAGACAATGAACTGTTTAAATTTTTATGCTTTTGTCTGTTTTCACTTCTTAAAATACTTTTTATTCTTGATTCAATACATATGGTGGCATAAGTATAAAACAATACATCCTTGTTCTTATCAAATGATTTAATTGCCTGAATTAAACCTATCAGTGCTTCCTGGTTTAAATCTTTCTCATCTAACCCTGAATATTCTGTTCTTGGCAAGTATTTCTTGACTATTGACTTGACAATGTATTTATATTTATCTATTAAAATTTTTAATGAATCTTCATTATCTTCTTCAACCATAAAAAGAAGTTCATTATCATTCTCTTCTATGTAATTCAATTTCTACCCCCTTGATTTTAAAATTTCAAAAACAATTATACCACATGCCACAGATGCATTTAAACTGTTTATTTCTCCATTCATTGGAATTGATGCGATAAAGTCGCAAGATTCCTTTACTATATGACTTAAGCCGCTTCCTTCATTTCCAATAATTAATACTGTTTTGCCTTCATAATTTATCTTAGAATAATTTTCTCCATTCATATCAGCTCCAACTATCCAGTAGTTTAACTTTTTTAATTTTTCAATAGTATTTCTTAAATTGGCCACTTCACAAATCTTTGTATTTATTAAAGCTCCGCTTGAGGTCTTCATTACTGTTGCATTTATTGAAACAGTTCTTTTATTTGGAATAATTAAATAATCCACTCCCGCACATTCACAGGTTCTGATAATAGCTCCGATGTTATGAGGATCTTCAATGTGATCAAGCATTACTATAATATTTGAATCTTCATCATTTTCTATTTCTTCAAAATCTGTAAATTTAAAATCATCAATCTCAATTACAATTCCCTGAGTTTGAGCGTTATACATATTGTCTAATTTATCTTTTTCCAAATAATTCACTAAATATTTATTTTTATTAATTAAACTGTTAATTTCGTCATCATTAAAGTTGTTGGATAAATAAATTTTTTTTATATTTATTCTACTTTTTAATATCTCTTTAGCTACATTCTTACCATAGACTATCATTTTATCTCCATTATTATAAATTCTTTATATCTTTTTTTGCACTTATAGCAGCAATTGCACCTTCTGAAGCTGCAGTTATTATTTGATATAACTCTTTCTTTACAGTATCTCCAGCTGCATAAATTCCTGAAAGCTTTGTTCTCATATTTTCATCCACATCAACATAACCATCTTCTGTTAAAATGTCCAAACTGTTTAAATATTTGGTAGTCGGTTCAAATCCTATGTAAACAAATATTCCTTCTACATCTAATTCTGTTCCATCTTCCAGCAATACCTTGCTTATTCTGTCATTTTCAGTTTTTATTTCTTTAACTACAGAATTTAGCATTACTTTTATATTTGCCTTTTCACTTGCCTCTTTTTGCAAAACCTCATCCGCTCTTACTTTATCACTTCTATTTAATATATATAATTCACTTACAAAGTCTGATAAATATAAGCCTTCTTCAAACGCTGAATTTCCGCCACCTATAATTGCAACTCTTTTACCTCTGTATAAAGGTGCATCACAAATCGCACAATAACTTAATCCTTTTCCAGTTAAATTACTTTCATTTTCCAATTTAGTTTTTCTGGGCTGTCTTCCTCCACATAATATTATTGCTTTAGATTGATACTGTGCTTTTGTTGTAGTAAGTATTTTTATATTATTTTCAACTTTAATATCTCTTACCTCTTCAATTTTATATGGAATTTCCAAGGATTGTACATGTTCAAACATTTTTATAGCCAGATCTGGTCCGGAAATACTTGTAAATCCCAAGTAATTATCAACTACATTTGTTTTATTAATCAATCCACCTGGAGCGTCCTTCTCTATGATTAAAACATCTAATCCGCTTCTTTTTGCATATATCGCGGCATTCATTCCAGCCGGTCCCATACCAATTATTATTATATCGTACATAATATTACCTCCTAAAATCTAAGCACTTCTACATTTTCCTGATCATTGTATAATTCTTCCAATCTTGGCTTTCTACTTTGAACTGATACAATTATTATACCAAGAATAAACAATACTACACTCACTAGCTGAGCTATTCTAAATCCATAAAACATAAGACTATCCTGTCTGTATCCTTCAATTATAAATCTGAACACTGAATACCATATAAAATACGTTCCTGTTACTTGTCCTATTTTTATATATTTAAGCCTTCTAATAATCATAAGAAGTATAAATCCTAGCAAACACCATAGTGATTCATAAAGGAATGTTGGAGTATAGTAGTTTCCATTAATATGCATTCCATTTATTATAAATTCAGGTATATGTAGTTTTTGCAAATGCTCAAAAGTTGTAATCGGGCCATATGCTTCCTGGTTAAAGAAATTTCCCCATCTTCCCAATGCCTGGGATAGCATAACAAACGGAAATACTATATCTAGCATTCTGTAGGCATTAACTTTATATTTTTTACAATATGAAATAATAGTGATTGCTCCAAAAATAACAGCTCCATGAATCGCCAAGCCACCTTCCCAGACTTTAAATATTTCTATTATATGGTTACTATAATAACTCCATGAAAAAGCTACATAATATAGTCTGGATCCTATAATTCCCATTAATACTGTCCAGAAAGTAAGATTTATCATAAAATCTTTTGAAATATCAAATCTTGCAGCTTCCCTGGTAATAAAAATAGTAGTAATAATTACACCTATTAATATTAAAGTACTATACCATGTTATTGAAAAATTACCTAACTGTATTATATTTGGATTCATTTTTTTCTCCTTTCAAGAATCGGCTTGATTATTGTAAATTCAAACATCACTTTCAATAAACTGATAAATAAAACTATTAAGAACGGTACAAAAAAACCTTCAATTATAAAATGATCACCCATAATGGTACTGGTTAGTTTCAATACTATTAAATTGACAAAAGGATAAAAAAATCCTAGAGTGAACATGGTAACCGGTAAAGTGACTAATACTAAAAAAGGTTTTATTGTTATATTAAATAAATTAATAATGATTGCTGCCAGTAATGCATAATAAAAACTTTCTATATAAAAACCTTTGAATACATTTGTTGCTATTGTAAGAATGAAAGCATAAACAATAACATTAAGAATATATTCCAGTAATGCTATATTAAACGGCTTATTTTGAAAATAACTATCTTTTATATAAAATTTATTTTTCATAATCATCAATAACAATTATAACCTATTTTATAAAAAGAAAAAAGTATTTTTATATACTTTAACTTATTTTCCAATATTTCTTCTAACTAATTTTGTGTATTCTTCTATATTTTTTCTTTTTTCCAAAGCTGATTCAAGAAATTCAGCTTTTATTTCCTGTAAACTAAAATTTGGCACATTTGTAGATATGATTTTATTATTTAATGTATCATATATAGGAGTAATATAATTGAAATTAGTATCTAAAAATGTTATTAATTCATATGTCTTATCTGTTTTGCCATTTATATTAAACTCTGGCAATTTCACAGCTGCTATTATAATTTTTATTATCTGCTTTTCATTTATATCTTGTAATAAATCAACTTTTCCGGCATAAGGAACAGAAAACATTTCTGGATGCCTTTCATGAGCAATATCATAGATTCCATTTATACAGCTGAAATTCATAGATACTCTTTCACTTTTATTAATATCATATAAATAATATGAATTTTCATTATAATCAAATAATACTATTAAATTGTTATTTATAATTTCCTTTAAATTTACATCTGGAACTATTTCATTTTTACCGTTTTTTATATCATAAATAAAAGTATCTGTCTTTTTAATTATATTATAATCATCAATAATGTAATTTGAACCAATTACTTTACTGTTAACATATTCTATTTCACTTTCTGAAGGAATTGAAAAGTCTATCTTGTTAGCTTTTATTTCAAAATATTCATATAGATAATTATCATGTAAAGAAAACTCTTTATTTCTTAAAAATACAGCAATAAATCTGTTTTCATCTATTATTTGAATTGAAATTAATCTTCTATTTTCATCAAAAGGGATTAATTCTTCATAATTCTTATTAAGAACTGCATAATAACCCAATACATCATTAAATAAAGAAGTACGAACAAAATGGTAATTTGTATTATTTTCAATACATTTATTATATATATAAACTGCTTTTTTTCCATAATTTAAAGTTTTAATTCTTTTTTTCATTGAGTCCTCCATCTAAATTATAAATGCTTATGAATTATAATGTCAAATAAAAAACTAATATATAAATACTAGTTTAATAATTTTTTTAAATATTCTGCAGTATAGGAAGAATTATGTTTACTTACTTCTTCCGGTGTTCCAGTTACTATCACATTTCCTCCCAGATCTCCTCCATCCGGTCCTAAGTCAATTATATAATCTGCCACCTTGATTATATCCAGATTATGTTCAATTACAACAACTGTATCTCCATTATCTACTATTCTATTTAAAATATTCAATAGTTTTTTAATATCATGCGTATGCAATCCAGTGGAAGGCTCATCAAGTATGTAAATACTTTTTCCGGTAGGTTTCTTCTGAAGTTCTTTTGCCAATTTAACTCTACCTGCTTCTCCACCTGATAATGTAACTGCATTTTGACCTAATTTTATATATCCAAGCCCAACATCATGCATTATGTCAAGTATTCTTTTCACCCTAGGAATATTTTCAAATATTTTTAGAGCCTCATCCACTCTTAAATCCAATACATCACTTATACTTAATCCCTTGAATTTAACATTCAAAGTTTCATTATTATATCTTTTTCCTTCACATACATCACATGGAACATAGACATCAGGAAGAAAATGCATTTCAATCTTTTTAACTCCATCACCGTAGCAGGCTTCACATCTTCCACCTTTTACATTAAAAGAAAATCTGCTTTTTGAATATCCCTTAATCTTAGCTTCCTTTGTTTCTGCGAAAACATCCCTTATTAAATCAAATACTCCAACATAAGTTGCGGGATTGCTCCTTGGAGTTCTTCCGATTGGATCCTGAGTGATATTGACTACTTTATCTATATTTTCCAGACCATTGATTTTTTTAAATTTACCCGCATGTTCTTTTGTTCTGTAAATATTTGAGGCAATGGACTTATAGAGTATTTCAGTAACAAGACTGCTCTTACCACTTCCGCTGACTCCAGTAACACAGGTTAATGTTCCTAAAGGAAATTTAACATCTATATTCTTTAAGTTATTTTCCTGGGCTCCTATTATTTCAATGAATTTACCACTACCTTTTCTTCTTTTTTTAGGAATATCTATTTTTAATTTACCACTTAAATATTTCCCAGTAATACTATTCTTATTGTTTTTTATTTCCTCTGGAGTTCCTTCCGCCACTATATAGCCACCTTCATTGCCAGCCTCTGGACCAATATCAAATATATAATCTGATTCTAATATCGTATCTGTATCATGTTCCACTACAATTAAAGTATTGCCTAAATCTCTCATTTCTTTCAAGGAATGAATCAACTTTGCATTATCCTTCTGATGCAATCCAATACTTGGTTCATCCAGAACATACAATACTCCGCTTAATCTACTGCCTATTTGAGTTGCAAGTCTTATTCTTTGACTTTCACCTCCAGATAGAGTACCTGCTGTTCTGTTCAATGTTAGATAGTCTAATCCCACATTTTTCAAAAAATTCAACCTATCCTTTATTTCTTTCAGTATCAAAAATGAGATTTCTTTTTCAGTTTCATTTAATTTTAAATTATCTAAAAATAATATTAATTCTCTGATACTCATGAGAGTAATTTCATAAATATTCTTTTTATCTATTAAAACATTTAAAATACCATCATTAAGTCTTGCTCCATGACATTCTTCACATGGAAGTTCAGTCATATAACTTTCTATCCAGTTTCTTATTCCCTCGCTGGATGTTTCCATATATCTTCTTTCAAGATTAGATATTATTCCTTCAAAATAATCAAAGCTTTTAAATATATTTCCACTTTTTGAATGATAATCAAACTTTATTTTTTCTTTTGAACCATACAGAACTATATCCAATTCCTTTCTTGAGAGATCTTTAATGGGTTTATATAAGTCAATTTTATAATAATCTGCTACTGATT
>CAZKSN010000002.1:127623-133446 GCA_964555585.1 uncultured Muribaculaceae bacterium
ATGTATCTCCACTTTGAAAAGATGCCACAGCCCCATCCATTATGCTTATATTTTTATCAGGAAGCAGTAAATCTTCATCTATTTTAAGTTTTACTCCCAAACCTTTACATTCATGACAAGCTCCATATGGGCTGTTAAATGAAAACATTCTGGGCTCTAAATCAGGTAATGAAAAATCACATTCCGGACAGGCATAGCTTTCACTCATTAAGATTTCCTTATCTCCATAAACATTTATCAATATTTTTTCATTAGCAAGCTTTGTTCCAATTTCAATACTTTCAAATATTCTTCCTCTTGAATCAGAATTTACAATTATTCTATCAATTACTACCTCAATATTATTTTTTTTATTCTTTTCAAGATTTATCTCTTCACTAAGCTCTCTTATCTCTCCATCTACTCTTACTCTGACAAATCCTTCTTTTCTCAAATGATCCAGTAATTCTTTATGAGTCCCTTTTTCTCCTCTAACTATCGGAGCCATTATTTCTATTTTAGTGCCTTCCGGATACTCTAATATTTTATTGGTCATTTCTTCTATACTTTGACTCTTTATCGGTTTTTTATGAATTGGACAATAAGGTATACCAATACGAGAATATAAGAGTCTTAAATAATCATATATTTCAGTAACCGTTCCGACTGTGCTTCTGGGATTCTTATTAGTAGTCTTCTGATCAATGCTGATGCTTGGACTAAGCCCTTCAATGGAATCAACATCAGGTTTTTCCATAGTACCTAGAAACTGACGTGCATAAGAACTGAGACTTTCAACATATCTTCTTTGCCCCTCTGCATATATAGTATCAAAAGCCAGACTGCTTTTTCCACTACCGCTTACTCCAGTCATAACAACTAATTTATTCTTAGGTATTTCCACATTAATATTTTTTAAATTATTTTCACGAGCACCTTTTACTATAATTTTATCCATCATTGCACCTCAATATTTCCAGTATTATACATTATTATTAGTATTAAAGCAAAAGAATTATTTAATACATAATAAAATTATATAGCATATATTTGTTCGTGTCAATCATAAAAAAATATAGCGTTGCGCTATATTACTTTACATCTGTTCTTTTTATTAAATCAAGTGTTATATTTTTTTCACAATTTAAATAGTATTTTCTAATTTTATTTACAAACCATATCAGTGCTTCTCTAGAAAGTATTCTAAGATTATTTAAGTAGCAATTATTAAAATCTCTTTTAACATATTCATCAATTCTTTCTCTAAATACAGTACTTAAATCTTTTTTTTCTCTTTCACAATATTCTAAAACTTCTTTTATTTTAAAATCAGGATGAAAGCAAATTTGAGTTGGATTTGAAAAAGTTCCTCCACAGTTATTAGAAATCTTAATATTTTTTTCTTTAATTTCATCATAAATTTTTACTCCGAAATCAAGAGGAATAAAGCCATATATATTTGCTATTCCATTATAATCTTCATATTTAATAATTGTATTGCATTCCGGAATTATATATAAATTTAAATCTGTAATATAGAATAATTCCAATTGCTTTACTGTAATATCAAAAACTTCTTCTGAAATATATTTTTCCATAAAAAACCTCCTGATTAAATTTTATCACTTATATTGATTTAATGTAAATAAAAAAAACTTCATATTATTGAAGTTTTGTTTTCTTTTCTTCTTTTTCAAGTTTTTTTACTACATTCTTAGCAACTTTTAATGCCTGAATTCTTACTTCATCTGCTGCTTTTTCTAAAAGAGGTGTTCCCTTTGCTACAGCATATTTGTATAATTCTTCAGCTTTTTTTTGAATTTTAGCAGCCTGATCTTTAGCAATTTTCATTACTTTTTCTTTATCTAAACCAGCAAGTTCATCTTTAATTTCTCTTACCTTCATTGTAATGTTTGCTTTTACTTCTTCAATATCCACATCTTTAAGTTGTGATATCAGATCATCAAGTTTCTCTTTTAGTTTTTTTCTAGTAACACTTCCCTTGTCTGGTGCAAACAACATTCCTATTCCTGTTCCAACTGCTATTCCGGCTAAAAATTTGAATACTCCTTTTTTCTTACTCATCTGTTTCTTCCTCCTTCTTTTTTTTCTTAAAAATCCAACTAATTCTATCAGTGATAAAATTCACTATAGTATCAATAATTGAAGATATTTTATCGGTTGCGAAATCAATAATATTGAAAAATCCATTTAAAGACTGAACTTTATCATTTATGTCATCAACCACCCCTTCAATTTTTTTCATAGTAATAATAAATCTTATTCCAAGTATTATACAAATTATGAGTAAAACTATTAAAAGAAAATATATTACTATTGGTAAAGATACTAATAATGTGTCCATTTTTAATCCTCCTTATCCTCATACATTGAATCTATTAAATTAAATAGATCATGCTCTAGAGTACTGTCATAGTCTACATCCGGTTTTTCCTTTTTAACTTTAAGTTTCTCTTCCTGCTCCTCTTCAATATCCTCTTCTATTTTTCTTGCTTCTTCCAGTTCTCCTATTGAAACATTGGCATTTTTTTCAATTTTCGTAATTAAATCTTCAATATCATCCACTGATTTGCTGATTTCTTCAACTTGATCAACTACCTCTTCTACATTATTGTCCTGTGTCTCAATTTTAGTTAAAGTGTTTTCTAACTCATCTTCCAGTGTTCCATAAGCCTTGCGTCTGACATAATCATAATTTATATCCTTGTTGGTTGAAGGTTTATATGTCGGCTCTCTCTTTTGAATTATTTGCTCTTTTTTATAGTTTTTATCTAAAATTCCATATATTGGAGAAATTATAGGACTTGGTTTGAATACCTTAGGTTCCGCTTTAGGAGTTTCTCTGTATGAAGAACCTGCACTTTTATAATCTTTTCCATCCAAATCCAATACACTACTTCTAGTTTTTGGTTTTACTTCCTCTTCATCATCAAATATTGGAAAATTGAAAGTGGTTTCACTTTTAAACAGTTCCCTTTCACTGAAAGTATTTTCTCTTTTAGAGTCTTCCTTTTTTACTTCATTCACTTCTCTTTTGGGAAGAACCACTTCTTCCATTCTTGGTTTTGGAGACTCCTTATGGACTGGTACCTCAACTATTTCTTCATCATAAAATATACTTTTTAATTTCTTTAATAATCCCATTTATCAGACACCTCTTTCTAATCAATTATACTATCTGAATCCAAATCTTCATATTCTTCAATATAATCTAAAACATCTCTTGAGTCATTTTCACTAGGAGGTGCAAATATTTCATATAAGCTTTCAGTATTATCCAACACATTATCTCCGATTAAATTTTTAATTACAGTATCATTATATTTTATTGAAGATAAAATATATGTCGCATTTATTACTGATTGATATAAATCTTGCTCCTCTACTTCTAATTCCATTATACCATAATTGTAAACAATTTCTACTAAAAAATAATCACCATCTTTTGTTATTTTTAAATAGCCGTTTTTACCATTATTTTTTAATACCATAAATTTGTATGCTTTGCTTATGTCAGTATAAGCAATTACGTTTTTATTATAATAACTTATTATATCTACATTCAAATAATATTTTACACCATTAGAAATTAATATTTGATTATAATCTTCATCTTCCAATATTCTGAAACACATAGGAACATAAAATCTGTAACCTTTACTATTTACATTGTATAGATCTATATTTTGACTTATTACATATTCTACATTTTCTTCCAGTGACTTTGTTTTTATATTATAAGTTGAACAACCACTAATTAAAAAAATAATCAATATTAAAATAATTTTTTTGTACATTCATTCACCCGCTTATATTAATAATTATAACAAAAATTAAATAAAAATTAAATATTATTTTATTACATATAAATAATTAATATTTTTACCTTTATTTATGAATTTCTCCTCATACTCAGTTTTATATGTGGAATTGTGATTTCTACTTATATCTTTTAAAATAAAATCATTTTCTTTAAGAATCTTTAATGAATATAAAAATAAATCATCATTATCAGTCTTCATTTCAATATTATAATTTTTTTTAAATATTGTGCTGTATATTTTCAAAAATTTAGGACTTGTCAATCTTCTTTTAGCATGTCTTTTCTTGGGCCAGGGATCAGAAAAATTTAAATACAGCTTACTTATTTCCTTTTTAAAAATCTTGTTAATATTTCTGGCATCCGTATTAATAATTCTGAAATTGTTTATATCTGAGTTCTCTAATTTTCTTACTGCACTGACAAGTACACTATCATATTTCTCTATTCCAATATAATTAATATCAGGATTGTCAATTGCTTTACTTATTAGAAAATTTCCTTTTCCCATTCCGATTTCAATTTCTATAGGATTTTTATTATTAAAAATTTTATTCCATTTGCCCTTATATTTATAAATATCTTTTACTAAATATTTTGAATTTTTTATAATTTTATCTGCATTTTTTATATGTTTTAATCTCATAAATTCACCAGTTCAATTATACACCAAATAATATCTTTTGTCATATAATGTAAAAGGTGATTGTAAAGATGGCTAGAAATAGAAATAATTTTTTTCCAAACAATGGAGTTCCTAATCAGTATCAACCAAATATGATGATGCCGCCAAATGAATATGCTCAGCCTTATCAAAATCCTTACCAAAATCCTTATCAAAATTATCCACCAAATGTAATTCCGGAACAAATGGGAGCTTACAATGGTTTTTATGATGAAAATAATTTTGAAGCAAGATTGGCAAGAATTGAAAGACAAATAAAAAAATTAAGCAGTAGGATATCAAAATTGGAATCTAAAACTGATTTAATAAATGAAAATGATGATATTTCATCATCAAATAACATGTATATGATATAAAAAAAAGAACTTTTATAAAGTTCTTTTTAATTTATTTTGTAATTTCAGATACTAATCCAGCACCAACAGTACGTCCACCCTCACGAATTGAGAATTTAGTTCCGTTTTCAATAGCAACTGGAGTGATTAATTCAACGTCCATAGTAACTTTATCACCAGGCATTACCATTTCAACACCTTGAGGTAATTGAACAACACCAGTTACATCTGTAGTTCTGAAGTAGAATTGTGGTCTGTAATTACTAAAGAATGGAGTATGTCTTCCACCTTCTTCTTTAGATAATACATACACTTCTGCTTTAAACTTAGTGTGTGGAGTAACTGATCCCGGTTTACATAAAATTTGTCCACGTTCAACATCTTCACGGTTAATACCACGTAATAGAACACCAGCATTATCGCCAGCTTCAGCATAATCCAATGATTTTCTGAACATTTCTATACCAGTAACAACTGCTTTTTGTGTTTGACGAAGTCCAACTATTTCAACTTCATCGTTAAGTTTTAATTTTCCTCTTTCTACACGTCCGGTAACAACTGTACCACGACCTGTAATAGTGAATACATCTTCAACACTCATTAAGAATGGTTTATCTGTATCTCTAACTGGAGTATCAATCCATGCGTCTACTGCAGCCATTAATTCTCTAATAGCTTTTTCTCCTTCTGGATCTCCTTCAACTGCTTTAAGAGCTGAACCTCTTATAACTGGAGTATTTGCTCCATCAAATTCATATTCATTTAATAATTCACGAACTTCCATTTCAACTAAATCCAATAATTCAGCATCATCTACCATATCCACTTTATTAATGAATACAACCATTTTTGGAACTCCAACTTGACGAGCTAATAAGATATGCTCTCTAGTTTGAGGCATAGGTCCATCTGTAGCAGAAACTACTAAGATAGCTCCATCCATTTGTGCTGCACCTGTAATCATATTTTTTACATAGTCAGCG
>CAZKSN010000003.1:0-38378 GCA_964555585.1 uncultured Muribaculaceae bacterium
TCCTGGACAGTCAACATGTGCGTAATGACGTTTTTCTGTTTCATACTCAACGTGTGCAGTGTTGATAGTTATTCCTCTTGCCCTTTCTTCTGGAGCCTTATCTATATCTGCGTATGCAACGAAATCTCCAAAATATTTTGTTATTGCAGCTGTCAATGTTGTTTTACCATGATCAACGTGTCCAATTGTACCAATGTTAACATGTGGTTTTGAACGATCAAATTTTTGTCTTGCCATTTTTTCCTCCTTTTATAACATAAATATATTTTATCTAATACTTGATATTTTTTCAAGTATAAAATAATTATTTTTTTATTGAATACTGTTTCTTTTTATTATTTCAGCTTCAATATTTCTTGGAACTTCTTCATAGTGATCAAAGATCATTTGAGAAGTGCCTCTTCCTTGAGTATTACTTCTTAATATGGTAGTATACCCAAACATTTCTGCTAATGGAACCATAGCATTAACTACTACGGCTCTTCCTCTACTTTCATTTCCCAGAGGTCTTCCTCTTCTAGCAGTTAAGTCTCCCATTATTGTTCCCATATATTCTTCAGGAACCACAACTGAAACTTTCATAATCGGTTCCAATATAACTGCCTGACATTTGTTTTTAGCTTCCTTTAATGATAGAGAAGCTGCTACTTTAAATGCCATTTCTGATGAGTCAACATCATGATAAGATCCATCAAACAGTGTAGCTTTTACATCTATCATAGGATACCCTGCAAGAACACCACTCTTCATAGCTTCCTGTAATCCTTTGTCAATTACACCGATATATTCACGAGGAACAACTCCTCCAACGATTGCATCAACAAATTCATATCCCTTATCTTTATTAGGTTCAAACTTAACCCATACATGACCATACTGTCCTCTACCACCAGACTGTTTAATGTATTTACCTTCACATTCCCCGATCGTTTTGATAGTTTCACGATAGGCAACTTGTGGTTTTCCAACATTTGCTTCAACATTAAACTCTCTTCTCATTCTTTCAACAAGAACTTCTAAGTGTAATTCACCCATTCCGGCGATTAATGTCTGACCTGTTTCATGATCAGTAGAAGCTTTAAATGATGGATCTTCTTCAGCTAGTTTCTGTAATGCAATTCCCATCTTATCTTGGTCATTTTTACTTTTTGGTTCAATTGCAAGTTGAATAACAGGTTCTGGAAATTCCATCTTTTCAAGAATAACTTGACTCTTTTCATCAGATAATGTATCTCCAGTAGTAGTATCTTTTAATCCTACTGCAGCTGCTATTTCACCAGCATATATTTCACTTATTTCTTTTCTTTGATTAGCATGCATTTGAAGAATACGACCTATTCTCTCTTTTTCTCCTTTTGTTGAATTCATTATATAACTTCCACTTTTTAAAACTCCTGAATAAACTCTGAAGAATGTAAGTTTTCCAACAAACGGATCTGTCATAACCTTAAATGCCAATGCACTAAATGGTTCACTGTCAGATGCCTTTCTTTCAATAGGATTACCTTTCATATCAATTCCTTTGATACTTGCAATATCAGTTGGAGCTGGTAAATAATCTAGTACGGCATCCAATGCTAGCTTAACACCTGAATTATTCTTAGCACTACCACATAATACCGGGAAAAATTCAACTTTCAGCACTCCAGTACGTATAGCTGCCTTTATCATTGATTCAGGTACTTCTTTTCCTTCAAGATATGTTTCCATTAATTCATCACTGAACATAGAAACAAATTCTATTAATTCATTTCTTTTAGTCTCACAAACTGATACTAAATCAGAAGGAACTTCTATTTCTTTAGCATTTTCATGAGCCTCACCATCATATTCATAAGCCTTCATAGTAATTAAATCTACTACTCCTCTGAAGTTTTCTTCAGCTCCTATTGGCCATTGAACAGGTGCAGTATTTTCAGATAATCTATCTTTAATACTATCTAAGCTCATTTCAAAGTTAGCTCCCATTTTATCCATTTTATTTGCAAATATCAATCTAGGAACTTTGTACTCTGAAGCCTGTCTCCAAACTTGTTCAGTTTGAGTTTCAACACCATTCTGAGCATCTATCAGTGCAATAGCACCGTCTAATACTCTAAGACTTCTTTCTACTTCAATAGTGAAGTCCACATGCCCAGGTGTATCAATAATATTTAATCTGTAACCCTTCCAGTGTGCAGTAGTCGCAGCACTGGTAATGGTAATTCCTCTTTCCTTTTCTTGGTCCATCCAATCCATCTGGCTTTCACCATCATGAGTTTCCCCAAGTTTATGAGTTATACCAGTATGAAAAAGAACACGTTCCGTAAATGTAGTCTTACCAGCATCTATATGTGCCATAATACCAATATTACGAATTTTATCTAATGATACGTCACGCGCCATATTTATTCTCCTTCCTTACCATCTATAATGAGCAAAAGCTTTATTTGCCTCAGCCATTTTGTGTGTGTCTTCACGTTTTTTACATGCTCCACCTATATTGTTTGAAGCATCTATTATTTCAGCTGCTAAATTTTCAGCCATACCTTTACCGTTTCTACTCTTTGCATATTGTACCAACCAGCGAAGTGCCAATGCCTGCTGTCTTTCATTTCTTACTTCAGTAGGAACTGAATAGTTACTTCCACCTACACGTCTACTTCTTATTTCTAAAGCCGGTTTAATATTTTCAAATGCTTGATTGAAAACTTCTATAGGATCTTTCTTTGTTTTTTCTTTTACCATATCAAATGCATCATAAAGTATTCTTTGAGCAGTACCCTTTTTACCTTGAAGCATAATTCTGTTAATTAATTTGGTAACCATCTTAGAATTATATATTGGATCTGCTAACACATCTCTTTTTTCTGCTCTTTTCTTACGCATAATAGTCTCCTTTCACTCTATATTATTTATTTCGGTCTTTTTGCACCATATTTACTTCTACCTTGGCGTCTTTTATCAACACCAGCTGTATCCAATGTTCCACGAATAATATGATAACGTACACCAATTAAATCTTTAACACGTCCACCTCTAATAAGTACCACACTGTGTTCCTGTAAGTTATGTCCTTCACCAGGAATGTAACAGGTTACTTCTTGGTTATTGCTTAATCTTACACGAGCATATTTACGTAATGCTGAATTAGGTTTTTTAGGTGTCTTAGTTCCAACACGAGTACAAACTCCTCTTTTTTGAGGTGATGTATTATCAGTTTTCTTTCTGTCCTTTGAGTTAAAACCAATATTCAATACTGGACTTTTACTCTTTCTTAATTTTTGTCCTCTTTTCTTTCTTACTAATTGATTAATAGTAGGCATTTGTTTCTCCTCTCTGTTACACACTTCCAGGTGTATCATTTTTATTAAAATTATTAAGTTTTCCCGAAAGAAAACTTAAAACTTATATAATAATAACATTATATTATATTATAGTCAATATTTTTTGTTATATATTACTTTTTTCTATTTAATGTTAAATCTGTAGATATAGTTTCTTCTTTTGTTGCAATCCCTAATTTTTTATTATATTCTTCA
The DNA here is from genome assembly GCA_964555585.1 of uncultured Muribaculaceae bacterium. GTDB lineage: Bacteria > Bacillota_I > Bacilli_A > RF39 > UBA660 > CAZKSN01. Next base: position 3,522 of record CAZKSN010000003.1, read on the forward strand.
ATTTCTAAATCTATTGATTTAAGGTCATTACTATATATAATAATATCATCAACTGTCATATCATAACTTTCTTTTACTTCATCATATTCAACTTCTAATTCTCTAATTATTTCTTCAATATCAGTTGGATTTATTTTAGATAAAAAGTCAATCTTTTCTTCAGATTTTTTAATATAGTCATTAAAAGATATTCCAGCAGTAATTGCTCCAGTAATAAACGTAAATAATAAAACTGACATTGCAGGTACTCCTGTTGCTAATAAAAATAAATTAGCTAAAATAACAATAATTTCATTAAAAGTAAAAGATTTTAAAAATTGTTTTCTTACTTGTTTCATAATATTTTTAAAATTTTCTTTAAAACCTAGTAATGCTTCCTTTTCTAAAATTCTATTGTTTATAGCATCAAGTTCTTTTTCGTATATCGCTTTTTCACCTTCTAAAGATTTAATGTCATTATAACACTCTAACCTCTCACTTAATTTATTATCTCTTAATTCAACACATTCTTGATATTCCATTATGTAATCCTCCTCTAAATAAGCTTATATGTTAATACATTTTTATATAAAAGTAAATATTTTTTTATTATTTATCTAATTTTCTAGTAAATCCTTCATATAATTCTTGAACTAAATTTTGATATTCAGATGAAGCTAAAATTTGTTCTTTAATACTATTTAATTTATTATATTCGATACTTAATTCTTTTTTATTAGAATTTAATTCATTTAAAATATTATTTATTTTATTCAAATCTTCATTCAATTTTTCTAATAATATATTTAAATCAATTATTTTATCTTCAGAAAATTTTATTTCATTTTTTAAATATTCCTGATAATTTTTTCTATATTTTCTTGTATTAGCAAAATATTCAGCTACAGGAAATAAAGGTGCCATTATAAAAGAAAGACCTCCTGCAAAAATAAGCATTTCTAATAAAGGAATATTAGATACTGAAATCAAGCTAAAAATAAGACCCGAAGAAATTCCAAGATAAAGAGCCAACAATAAAATTATTAATTTAATCATTTTCTTAAAATATTTCTTTTTTTCTTCTTTTGAATTATTAGATTCTTTTAATTCTTCTCTACTTTTATTTATTAAAGATTTTAGCCCTGTAATTTCAAGTTCAGTTATAGTTATTTGTGAAACTAAAGAAGTATGTTTACAATACTTTTCTTTTATTTCTTTATCATTTTTATCTAATTCTTTTTTATAATATTTTATATTTGATTCTAATTTTTCCATACGAAATCTCCTTAATGCTAATTATATTAATACTTAAATAAAAAAAATGCAAATACTATTTGCATGTTAATCTAATATCATAAACATAAAAGAATATTATTTTAGTCACTACTGCTTCTGCTCTACATTTTTTAGCTTTTATTATAAGTTCATCAATAAATCCTTCATTAATTAAAGTATCACTGTCAATTGTTATTTTATATTCTGGATATAGATTATTTTCATCTAAATAAGATTTTACATCAGACTTATATTCTTGTTTTAAATTTATATAGTCTTCATTTTCTAAATAATAGTTTCCAGATAAATAAATAATGGATAATAAAAAAATTATAAATAAAACCCATATTATTATAATTTTATTACTCATTTACCAATCTTTTCTTTCATCATATTCATATGTAGTATATTTTTTACATTTTAAATAAGGATAATAAACTATGTTATTTGATTCAGTTTTTATAACTTCTACATAGCCACTGCAAACATTTCCATTGTTATCCGATACTTCTTCTAGATATTTATTTTTTATTAAATGACTTACTCTTAATATTAATGTATTTTCATTTAAATTATTTTCATGTTCTTCATATACATATTCTTTAGCAGCCTCAACTAGTTTTTCTTCTAGTAATTCATAATTAGTACTACTGTCTTTTACTCCCGGTAAATCAATATATCCAAGTATACCAAACTTATTTATTCCAATAATAGCTATGACTAAACAAGCTAAGAACATTAATATAAACAATAAAGCTGTTTGTAATCCCCAACCATTTTTACTTTTCTTCATTTACATCACCTATTTATTCTAATTATATTATAAAATACTTCTCATACAATTTCAATTACTTTTATTATTATCTAGTTTCTCTATTATTTTATTTTTTTCTCTTACTTTTAATATATTTTCTAATTTTAAAAGTTTTGATTTAATTATATTAATTGTTTTTCCTATAATGGCTCTACTTACTTCTAAATTCTCACTTATTTCACTTAAACTTAAATCATTAAAATAATATGCTTCGAAATAATTTCTTTGTTTTACTGTAAGCAATTCTTTATATATTTCATATAATTCAATTATATATTCTCTATCTTCCATTTTAAAACTCCTTAAATAATCCATAGATATATTTTTCTATATCAAATGGCATTAAATCCTCTGCTTTTTCTCCAAAGCCAACATATTTTACAGGTATTCCAACAGTTTCTTTTATACTAAGTACTATACCACCTTTTGCAGTACTATCTAGTTTAGTAAGAACAATACCAGTTACTTTTGTAATTTCACTAAAACTTTTTGCTTGATTTATTCCATTTTGGCCAGTAGTTGCATCAATAACAAGCAAAGTTTCTTGAGGCGCATTTTGGATAAGATTTCCAATTACTTTATTTATCTTCTCTAACTCTTTCATGAGATTAACTTTATTTTGAAGTCTACCTGCTGTATCTATTAAAACAACATCTATATTTTTTTCTTTTGCATTCTTTATTCCATCAAATATAACAGAAGCAGGATCTTTAGAATCTGTTCCATAAAATTCTGAATCAACTTTTATAGCCCATTCCTTTAATTGATTAACAGCTCCTGCTCTAAAAGTATCAGCTGCAATCATCATAACTGATTTTCCCTCTGATTTTATTTTTTGTGCAAGTTTAGCAATACTTGTAGTTTTTCCAACACCATTTACTCCTACAAAAAGAATAACTGTTATATCTTCTTTATTGTAATTTATCTTACTGGATAATATTCCTTCACCAACATAAATTAGCATTAATTCATCTACTATTACTTCTTTTAAAAATTCAAAATCAGTTATATTTTCATGTTTAACTCTATATCTTAATTTTTCAACAAAATCCATTACAATATTAACACCTAAATCAGCATTAATTAATAATTCTTCTAATTCATCAAAAAAAGAGTCATTAACTTTTTTATATTTAATTCCTAAAATATTTAATTTACTTACAAATTCACTTCTAGTTTTTTCTAATCCATCAACATACTTTATTGTTTCTTTATTTTCAGTCTTACTAAATATATTTTTGATTTTACTAAATAATCCCATAATGTTCACCAATTAAATTTTAACATAACATAATACTATTTACAAATAAATTACTTTCTGATAAAATATACGCTTATTGGAGGAATTATGAAATTAAGAAATAAAAAAATTGACAGAGTTGCTATTGAAAAAAACAATATAATTGATGATGAAGGTAAGAACTTTCAAAAAGAAATGCAAGAATTGGCAAATCAAAAAAGACAAGTAGAACAAATGGTTAAAGAAATTGAAAATAATACAACTTTAATTTATGAAAGAATATTATCTACATTTATAACATTAGTAGAAAATAATCCAAATAAAAGTGATTTTTCAATTTCACTATCTTGTGAACAATCTAGTTTTAATAAAGAAATTTTTAAGTTCATTGGATTAGAATCATCAGGAGATTCAGATATTTTTTTTGGATTTGATGATAATAATATGTTTTTTTATGAAAAATTAATTACAAAACTTAAAGATCAAGGTATTAGTATTATTCCCGCAGATGAAGTAATTTATTTTTACTTATATTTAAAAAGTATAAACGAACAAATTTCTGATTTATTACTTAAAAGAACAAATAATTAATTATAAATTGATTTTTACTTTATTAATGATATAATTTATAAGGTGATTAAAATGAATAAAAAAAGAGTCTATTTATCGTTTTATATAAATATTTTAATTACTAATATTATTGTTATTTAAAGAATTGCTATTTGCAATTCTTTTTTTGTATAAGGAGAAATATGATAAATTATCAATTAAAATTAAAAAGCATACCTATAAATAAGAAAGAAAAATTAATAAATTTTATTAAAGAAATTAATTTTATAAAAAATAACAAAGTAATAATAAATAATTTAAATAAGCTTGATGAGTCTGAATGTGAAATGGAATATTATAGAAATAATAAATATTTATTAAATAAAATTTTAGTATGTAATTTTAATTATGAAGATATATTAAGAAATTTTTTTAAATATTACAATATGATTGATCAAAAATTATTATCTATTCTAATAAATAATGATTCAAACTATGAATTCTTTAAAGCTTTTGATAATTTAGAAATAAGAAATAATTGTTTTGCTTTAATTTCAATCGCCAAACAAAATGATAAATATAAACAAAGGCAATTAAGACTTGCATGTGAATAAATTTTATAAGAATTAATAATAGTATAATTGATGAAATTTCAAATTTAAATACTTGGCAAGCTCAGCAAAATTATATTTTTAAATATAAGAATATGATTTTATCAAAAAATAGGATTAATTAATCCTACTTTATTTTTCGAAATATTCAACTCCTACTGCTTGTCTTACTTTATGTAAGGTTTCAGCAGCTACTTTTCTAGCTTTTATAGAACCTTCTTTTAATATACTGTATACTTCTTCAATATGTGCTTCATAATATTTCCTTTTTTCTCTTATAGGTGTTAAAAACTCTTCTAAAATATTAAATAAAAATAATTTTACTTTAACATCTCCAAGTCCACCTTTTTTATAATGATTTTTTAGTTCATCTAAATTTTTATATTCAGGAAAATATTTTTCAAAGTGAATATCACTACAAAAAGCATCTAAATATATAAATACTACATTTCCTTCTATTTTTCCTGGATCTTCAACTTTTAAATGATTTGGATCAGTATACATTTCCATTACTTTCTTTTTAACTATATCTGAACTATCTGCTAAATAAATTGTGTTTCCTAATGATTTACTCATTTTTGCTTTACCATCTATACCTGGTAATCTTTTACAAATATCTAATTTTGGCAATATTGCTTCAGGTAAAGTTAATATATTTTCATAAGTATTATTAAAAATATTTACAATTTCTCTTGTTTGTTCAATCATTGGAAGTTGATCATCTCCAACTGGAACATATTTTGCATTAAATGCAGTAATATCAGCTGCTTGACTAACTGGATATGATAAAAATCCTGCTGGAATACTACTGTTAAATCCTCTTTGTTTAATTTCTTCTTTTACAGTAGGATTTCTTTGTAATCTAGAAACTGTTACTAAATTCATATAAAACATTGTCAATTCATTTAATTCTGATATTTGAGATTGAATAAACAAAATAGTTTTATTTGGATCAAGTCCTACTGATAAATAATCAATAGCGACTTCAATAACGTTATCTCTTATTTTTTTTGGATTTTTTGCATTATCTGTTAATGCCTGCATATCTGCTATAAAAACATACTGTTCATATTTTTCTGAATTTTGTAATTCTACCCTGTTTTTTAAAGATCCTACATAATGACCTATATGTAGTCTTCCAGTAGGTCTATCTCCAGTTATTAATACTTCTTTCATAAAATTCACCTCAAAATTATTTATAAATATATTTTATCATAATTTATTTAAATATTGTTAATATAATAATAAATAATATATCTTATAGACAATTTAATATATATATAGTATAATTATATCAAGTTAAATTTCTTTTACATATCGGAGGTAAAGATGAAAAATGCTACAAATGGCGAGACTTTAGTATTTGCCTTAGGTGGTCTTGGCGAAGTTGGAAAAAACATGTACATTATAATGCATGAAAATGAAATAATCATTATAGATGCAGGAGTCATGTTTCCAGAAGATGACCTTTTAGGAATAGACTATGTTTTGGCCGATTATAATTTTTTAAAGCAAAATGAAGATAAAATCAAAGCTTTATTTATAACACATGGACACGAAGATCATATTGGTGCTATTCCTTTTATATTGCAACATTTAAATATACCTGTTATATACGCAGCTAAAGTTGCTTGTAAATTGATAAATAATAAATTGGAAGATAGAAAAATCAAATATAAAAATCTAATAGAAATAAATGAACAATCTAAAATAGATTTTAAAAATCTAAATGTTGAATTTTTTGCAACCACTCACTCTATTCCGGATTCTTTTGGAATAAGTATTAAAACTCCAAATGGAGTAATAGTTACTACTGGAGATTTTAAATTTGATTTTACTCCTATCGGTCCAATTGCAAATTTACAAAAAATGGCTAAACTTGGAGAAAATGGTATTACCTTACTATTAAGTGATAGTACTAATGCTTTAGTGCCGGGATTTTCCAACAGTGAATCTATTGTTGATGAATCATTAAAGGATATATTTGGAAGATGTGATGGAAGACTTATTATTGCAACTTTTGCAAGCAACATCTATAGATTGGCTCACATAGTTGAAACATGCAGATTAAACAACAGAAAAGTCGTAATATTTGGAAGAAGTATGAGAAATAACATTGATATTGCTTTAGAATGCGGGTACATCAAAGATGATAATATTATAATAAGCACTGAAGAGTCTAATAACTTAAAACCTTCAGAAGTGTGCTTGTTATGTACTGGATCACAGGGAGAAGCTTTAGCGGCTTTATCTCGTATTGCTAATGGAACCGATAAGAATATTTCTTTAATTCCTGGCGATACTGTTATTTTTTCTTCATCTCCAATACCAGGAAATGCTTTAAGCATAAACAGAATGATAAATAAATTATATTTAAAGGGTGCCAAGGTTTATACTAATGCTGAGGAATCTGATATTCATACAAGTGGACATGCCAAACAAGAAGAATTAAAATTATTATTAAGACTGATGAGACCTAAATATTTTATGCCAGTACATGGAGAATACAGAATGTTAAAGGCACATGCTGACTTAGCAGTAAGCTGTGGAGTTGAGAAAGATAATATTTTTATATTAAAGAATGGAGATATACTTACTGTAAAAGATTCAGTAGTAAAAAGAGATGGCTCAATTATAATAAATGATATTTATGTAGATGGCAAAAGAATTGGAGATGTCGGAGCTTCTGTTATAAAAGATAGAAAAATTATGTCTACTGATGGAGTGCTTGCTGTTATTTTAAATATAGATTCTGCTAAAAAGAAGTTACTAATTGATCCCAATGTTACAACTAGAGGATTTGTAATAGTAAATGATAATGTGAATTTATTAAAGGATATACAGGATAAAATAAAACTAATAACAATTTCAGAATTAGAAAGAGATAATTTTAACTTTATAGATTTAAAAAACAGAATAATACTTGAAATAAATTCTTACATCATTGATGTTACCGGAAGAAGACCAATAATTCTTCCACTTATATTTGAAATAAAACAATAAAAAGATGACTTAGTCATCTTTTCTTTTTATTTTGAATCATATATGATATTTTAAGCATAAATTTTCTAGAAACAACTCTGTTTATGAATACAGCTATTCTTGTCAATAGACCTGGAATAATTATTAATTTATTTTTATAAACTTTGTTTAAAGCATATTTCACTACTTCATCTACTTCTAATGCCGGCATGTTGAATTTTGTTTTGGCTCTCTTATTGAATTCTGTATTAACTGGTCCGGGGCATAAAACACTTATTTTAACTCCACTTTTCATTCTTCTAAGTTCTTCATATATGGCAGCACTTAAACTGTATATATAAGCCTTAGTAGAATAATATGTTGATAATAACGGTCCTGGCTGAAAAGCTGCAGCTGAAGCAACATTTAATATTCTTCCACTATTTTTATTAACCATTTCCGTTAAGAACAGTTTAGTTAATATATGATAGGTTTTTAAATTCAGTTCTATCATGTTTAATTCTTCAGCTAAGGAAGTATCAATAAATTTCCCATATATTCCAAAACCTGCATTGTTTATTAAAAAATCCACTCTTCCTTTAGTTTTGTCGTAAAGCTTTTTAGCGTTTTCCTCAGTTGATAAATCCAATGCTATTACTTCTACATTTGTTTTAAACTTTTGAGATAATTCATTTAACTTCTCCTTATCTCTGGATACCAGTATTAAATCATAACCCAATCTACTCAATTCTTTAGCAAACTCCAAGCCTATTCCACTTGAAGCTCCTGTTATTAATGCTCTCATATATATTCTCCTATAATTACAATAAAATGTTATCATAAATAAATTTTTTTTTCAAATTAAAAATTAATCCAAACAATGGATTAATTTAAATAACTATTTTGCAACTTCCTCAGCTCTAGTTTCTCTAATAACTACAACTTTTATTGTTCCAGGATACTGCATTTCATTTTCAACTCTGGCTTTAATATCTCTTGCAATCTTATAACTTGTTAAGTCATCAATTTCCTCAGGTTTAACAATAACTCTCAGTTCACGTCCAGCTTGAATTGCAAATGTTTTTTCCACACCTTGAATTGAATTACCAATACTCTCCAGCTCCTCTAGACGTTTTATATAATTTTCTAAGTTATCATTTCTAGCACCTGGTCTGGCTGCTGACAAAGTATCTGCTATTTGAACAAGTTCAGAAATTATACTAGTCTTAGGTTTATCACCATGATGAGATTCAATTGAATTAATTACAACTTTATCTTCACCATATTTTTTAGCTATGTCCGCACCTAATTCTATATGACTTCCTTCCACTTCAAAATCTATTGCTTTACCAATATCATGTAATAGTCCAGCCCTTTTTGCCAATGTAACATTTTCGCCTAGCTCTGCAGCAAGAAGACCGGCTAAATTTGCAACCTCTTTTGCATGTAATAATGCATTCTGTCCATAACTAGTTCTGAAATTTAATTTACCTAAATATTCAACTAATTGCGGATCCACCTTTGTTAATTTTAATTCAAATAGTGCCTCTTCACCCTTTTCTCTAATTATAGTTTTAAAGTCTTCACACACTTTATCATACAATTCCTCTATTCTAGCAGGATGAATTCTTCCATCTTTTATTAAAGCCTCCAAAGTTACCTTAGCTATTTCCCTTCTTAAAGGATCAAAGCTAGAAAGCACTATTACCTCAGGTGTATCATCTATTATCAAGTCTACACCAGTTATCGCCTCAATTGTTCTTATATTTCTTCCTTCTCTACCAATTATTCTACCTTTCATTTCATCAGTAGGTAAATCAACAGTAGAAACAGTTTGTTCACTTGCAACATCATTAGAATATCTTTGAATACTGCTTATCAAATATTCTTTTGCTTTTCTATCAGCTTCTAATTTTGCCTCATCTTCTCTTTCTTTCAAATAGCCAGATATTTCTTTTGACATTTCTTCTTCAACTTTTTGCATAATCAAAGTTTTTGCCTTTTCCTTAGAATATCCGGAAATATTTTCCAAAAGAGATAATTGTTCTTTTAAAACACTCTCCATTTTTGCATTTTTATCTTGAAGTTCATTTTGCTTTGCTAATAAATTCTTATCTTTTTCATCTAAAGTTTTTTCACGTTCACTAATGATTTCATCACGTTTATCTAAACTTTTTTCACGTGTTAAAATTCTTTCATTTATTTCAGTTAATTCTTTCTTTTTTTCTTTAATTTCTTGTTCAACCTGTTGTTTTTGTTTATAAGATTCTTCTTTAATTTCTAGAAGATTGTCTCTTTTTATTCTCTCTACTTCTTTTCTTGCTTCTGAAATTAATTTATCAGCTTTTTGTTGAGCAGCATTTGCTTTAATTTTATTAATTATAAATACTATAACTACCCCAGCAAATAATCCACTAAGTATTAGCAAAATGGAGAAAACTGTATTATTCATTTTTTTCCTCCATTACTATTTTTTTTATAGAAGTTGTGAACTACTTCTAATCTTATTTTAAAATTTATTTTTAATATTGTCAAACCTTATTTTATTATCTTCTTTTTCTTCTTTTATTTTTTTTAACTTTTATATATAAGATAAATATTGAAATAAATACTATTAATGACAATATCCAATTAACTTTTATAAATCTAAAAATATTAAATTTAATTTTATCATTTAAAATTATATCTATTTCATCTATTACTTTATTTTCATAACTAATTTTAACTGTTCCTAATTTGCTTCCAACTTCAGATTTAGTTGTTAATAAATCTATCCCTTCATATTCAAATTCTATATCATTTTTTTTATAATCCTTAGGTAATATTTTTTTTATATCTTCAGTAGCATAGAAATTTATACTTTCTCTTCCATCGTATTCAGTTTTAATAGATACTAATAAATCATTCTTTTTTAAAATTATATCTTCAAAAAAATTTTCTTCATAGTATTCATATGTATTAATAGCATCTTTAATCTGATAATATTTATTATCTGAAAAAGCACCTGCAGTAACTAACATAAGATTCATATTATCTAAATTAGAAATACTTGCTAAACATAAACCAGCATCATCTGTATATCCAGTTTTTCCACCTAGTATTGTACTAATATTTAAATCATATATATTACTATAAATTACTATTGTGCTATACATTTTTATCCCATCTGTTGCAGTATAGCTTTTTGAAGTAAATATTTCTTTAAAAGTTTTATTCTTTAAGGCATATTTCAATAATGTGGCCATATCCTTTACAGAAGAATAATGATTATTTTCATCTAATCCTGTAACATTTTTAAAATGTGTATGCTTTAAATTTAATTCCTCCGCTTTTTCATTCATTAAATCTACAAAGTTTGATACACTTCCAGAAATTTTTATTGCAATTGCTTGAGCAGCATCTGCTCCTGAAGGTAATAAGGCTCCATAAAATAAATCCATGTAAGTTACCTCTTCTCCAAGCTGAAATCCAACAACTGAAGCACCTGCTTCATATAAACCCTCAAAGCATTTATAATTTAAATAAACTTTTTCATTGACATCCTCTACATTTTCTATTGCTAATATGACTGTCATAATTTTTGTTAAACTTGCTATTGAAACTTTTTCTTCAGATTTCAATTCATACAAAATTGAATCATCATTTAAATTATATAGAATTGCATTCTTAGAATATAAATCTATAAATTCACTTGCATATATATTACTTATTCCAGTAAAACTTATTATGATTAATAGAATTAAATATTTTAAGTATTTCATATTACCACCTATACCTTAAGAATTATAACATAATAATTAATTTTATAAAAGAAAAAAAAGCTAATTTAATATTAGCTTTATTTTCTTAATTTTCTATCAAAGCCGCTATCAAAAGCTTTAATTTCTTCTGATTCAATTCTTCCTAACTCTTCATTTGCTTTTTCTAATATATCATAATCAGATACATTAGGATACTGCTTTCTAAAATCAATTATAAGTCTTTTCAATCTACTGTCATGTTGACTTCTTTGCTCGCTTTTCAATTCTAAAAAAGCCGCTTTTTTTTCATTTTCCTGCTTAATAAAATCTTTTAGATTATTATTGCCTTTCAAGTATATTCCCTCCTATTAATTTATATTGCACAAATTACTAATAATGCAATAATGTTTAATATTATACTACTTATTTTAAAAAAAGCAAATTTATTTCTTCTCTTCCTTAGAAAAGAAATGTTCTCTTATCTTATCATCTAGTTCTTTTCTTAAGTTATCATTTTCCTTAAGTAAAAGTTTTACATTCTCTTTTCCCTGTCCAAGCTTTTCTCCTTTATATTCATACCAGGCACCTGTCTTAAGTATTAATCCAATTTGAGAAGCAATATCAACTAATTCTCCTTCTCTACTTATACCTTGGCCATACATAATATCTATTTCTGCTGTTTTAAAAGGTGGAGCAACTTTATTTTTAACGACTTTTACAATAGTTTTATTTCCTATAATATCATTTCCAACTTTTATTTGCTCAGCTCTTCTAACATCCAATCTTACAGAAGAATAGAATTTAAGTGCTCTTCCTCCTGGAGTTGTTTCAGGATTTCCAAACATAACTCCCAATTTTTCTCTTAATTGATTAATAAATATACAAATCGTATTTGTTTTATTAATCGTACCACTCAATTTTCTTAAAGCCTGAGACATCAGTCTGGCCTGAAGTCCCATATGAGAATCTCCCATTTCTCCTTCTATTTCTGCCTGCGGTACTAAAGCTGCAACGGAATCTATTACAACAATAGCTATTGATTCACTTCTGACCAAGGCTTCACATATTTCCAAAGCCTGCTCTCCCGTATCAGGTTGAGATAATAATAATTCGTCTATATCTACTCCTAATTTTTTAGCATAAACAGGATCTAAAGCATGTTCAGCATCAATAAATGCAGCTCTTCCTCCTTGTTTTTGCACCTCAGCTATAGCATGTAAGGCATATGTTGTTTTACCGCTGGATTCCGGACCAAATATTTCAATTATTCTCCCTTTTGGATATCCTCCAACACCTAATGCAATATCTAAACATAAACTACCACTTGAAACTATATCTATATTTTTTATTCCATTTTCACCAAGTTTCATTATAGCGCCTTTTCCAAACTGTTTTTCAATATCCAACATCACTTGTTTTAATTTATCATTATTCTTTTCTTTAGCAACTTTCTCCATGCTTTCCTCCTTCATATAATATAATTTTATCCGCTAAATTTTACTTTGTCAATACATTTTTTCAAACATTTGTTTGTATTATTGAATTTTATCAAATACTTTACATTTAAAACAAAAAAATCTCTAAGAGATTTTTTTATTTTTAATTACTTATTTATCACTAAAAATAATTTCTTTATTTTTTACATAATATTCTATACCACTGATAATAGACATTACTGTTGCTATTAATAAACATAAATCAGATATTCTTATATTATAAAACTCAAATGGCATATTATAAAAGAATGTTAATGTGATACCGATAAGCATAAATACAGTTTTTACTTTTCCTGCTATACTTGCACCAACTGCACCTTCTCTTTTACCTACTATCATTTTGATAGAATCAACTATTATATCTCTAGTAACAATTACTACAGGAACAATAACACTGATAAAGCCATTTACTGCCAGAATAATTAATACACCATTGACTAATACCTTATCAGCTATAGCATCTAATACCTTCCCTAGATCTGTAACCAAATTATTTTTTCTTGCCAAATAACCATCCAGGAAATCCGTAGTAGCCGCTATCAAAAATATGAAGCCTGCTATCAAATATTTACTGTCAACTAATATTTTGCTTCCAGAAGGTCCCAAATGCAATATTGGAAATTCTACTCCTATTTTAAACATTGGAAACACTAATAATATTAATAATAGTACTGATAAAATTATTCTTGCAAAAGTTATCTTATTTGGTAAATTCATAAATACTCCTTCCTATCTATTATTTAAAACAGCCAATATCAATAGTATTACTGTAATTACTAGAAATACAGAAATAATATATAATAATACCGGATTAAATTTTGTTTTTATTATATTAATAGAGGTATAAGGCGATGAAATCTTTTTACCTGAAATAGATTTTTCCTCATCTCTAATTTCCTTCACTTTTTCTTCTATCTCACTTACAGGTATTCTTGAAGTGAAATTAAAAACAAAATCATTGAATTCATCAATTATTTTATCTTCATCTAAATTTAAATATTTAGCATATTTTTTTATCAAATCTTTTAAGAAAAAAATATCTTTAAAAGCATTGGCATTTCCATCTTCCAAATTTTCTAATTGTGCAACTGTAATTTGCATATCAGAAGCAGCTTCTTCAAGTTTGATTCCGATGTATTCTCTAGCTTCTTTAAATTTTGCTCCAATATCTTTCACACAGTTATCTCCTTTATATTAATAATCTTAATAAGCCATATTCTGTACCAAATAAATTGGTGACAAACATTTATCTAGATCTCTCTTTCTTACTCAGTTATTATTCCTTTGTAAAAATTCCCTTACCAAAATTTAGGTTTCTCACTCGCGGGGTTTACCTCGTTCCACTCTTCTTATTCCTAAGAAGCATCGTCTCTATGGCACTTTTATACCTACTATAATCAGAACTTGATTACCTCAGAGCCGTTAGATTTCTCTACCTATGGTTATTTTTTCCCATAGCACGAACACTACTATCATTCCAGATAGTGTGAGTATGGACTTTCCTCTACATAATTATATGCAGCGTTTGTCTAAAGATTATTGTTGTGTTTCACCGTATACTATTTTTTCAAGTTCACTAATACGTCTTAATAAGTCTACATTAGTAACACCATGCGCTGAAGTAGCTATATCCATCTTAGATTTTAAATTACGAAGTTCAGTCTTTAATCTTGAATTTTCCTCTTCAATAACTTTAATTTCATTATTTAATCTCTTATTTATAGTTAAAAATTCAGAATAATCTCTAATAATAATATCTAAGAACTTATCCACCTCCTGAGGTCTATAACCTCTGGCATCAATTTTAAATTCTTTTTCTAATATATCATTTGGAGTTAAAAATATTTTTTCTTCATACATAATTTATAGCCTCTTCTAACATATCCTATTTTACAAAAAAAGTATCATTTTGTCAATTGTAATAATTACCAGTTATAATTGACAAATAAAATCTGTTGTTATATATTAAATAACATTATCAGGGAAAATTATATGAATTTTAATAGATTTATTAGTGAGGTTCCAGAAGATATTCAGGATTTCATAAAAATTTTATTTGAAATATTCTATAGATTAGAAAATTATAAATTATATTATAATAAATTAATTAATGGAAAAATAAAAAAAATACTGTTAAATAAGGATGAAAAGTTTTATATTTCAATTCTTCTTTCAAGTCTGTTTGGGGATTCTAATGTAAAAAAATTATTTAACAAATCACTTTTATATTATGAGGATGTATTAAATAATTTTAATATTTCAGAATTTAAATTCAATTATTTAAATGAAATTGAATATGATAGAATTTATAATGATTATTTTATTGAATATTTAAATGCTATGAAAAGTGATTATATAAATTTGAATTCCAGTAATATTAATTTATATCAAATAATTTATTCTTTGAATAATTATGAAATAATAGATGATATATTTAGAGATCTCAATATAATTATTGATAAAACTCCTTTAAAATATCATAGAGCTTTTTTATGCTTACAAGAATTATTAATAAATGATTATAAAATTATAGATATTGATTTTTTATATAAAAAGAATGATAAACCTTTTGATGAGTTTGAAACGGATAACGAGGAAGATGATTACAGATATGAAGAAAAAGATGAAAATTTCTATCTTTTACAGGAAATGAATAAAATATTAGATAATCCAAAAATGTTGTATCCCTTATTATTTAAGCATGGATATATAATTGAAAAAGAGATTAACAGTTATTCCCGTCTAATGAAAAAAGAATTTACAAAATTAACTGCTTCTTTGAACGAAAAAAAATCTGTATTATTAATTACACAATCAAACATTTCAAAAAATATTTTAATAAACTGTTTATCATCTTATGTAAATGATTATAATATTTACAATTTTAAAAAGAAAATATTATTCAATTTAAATATAACATCCTTTTTAGATAATGAAAAAAATCTTGACGAAATTAAAATGTTTTTAGAAGAAATGTTAAATGCCAAAAATTTTATTTTTTATATTGAAGATATTCATGATATTTTAGGAAAAAAAGCAAGTTATAAATCTAATGTGATACAGATATTTAAAAATTTAATATTAAAACAGAAAATACAGGTAGTAGGAAGTACAACAAATAGTGAGTATTATAATTCTATTAATGTAAGAAACTCTTACGGAAATATGTTTGATAAGATTGAAATAAATGAATATAAAAATAAATTTGAAATACTTCTAAATTATATAAATGATAAAGAATTAAAAGAAAATATATTATTTAATTATAATCAGAAATTAAAAGAGTATTACATAAATATTATAATACAAATTATTAATTTTTCTAATTTAAATTTAGATGCTGGAATACTAATTATAGACGAAGCTTTTAATAATGCTAAACTATTAAACAGTGGATATTTGAAATTTGATGATTTAAAAATTACTTTAATTGATAATAAACATATAAGTGGAAATCTAAAAGAAAAATATATTAAACAGTTGCAGCAAATAGCTAGTATTAACCATACAGAAGAAAAATCTTTTGGAAAAATACTGAAATTTCCTGGTAATTAATATTTTTTTGTTTATTTTACTATATTATTTTAGATTATTTTGATAATCCTCAATTGCAGCTTTAATAGCTTCTTCTGCCAACATAGAACAGTGCATTTTTACTTCAGGCAATCCATCCAAAGCTTCTGCAACAACTTTATTTGTTATTTCTAAAGCTTCTTCAATTGTTTTCCCTTTTACTAATTCCGTTGCCATTGAACTGGTTGCAATTGCAGCGGCACATCCGTAAGTCTTAAATTTTATATCTACTATCTTATTCTTCTTTACTTTTATATATACCTTCATTACATCACCGCAAACAGGATTACCTACTTGTCCAACTCCTGAAGGTTTTTTTATTTCTCCAACATTCTTTGGATTCATAAAATGTTCCATTACTTTTTCTGAGTACATAAATTTTCACTTCCTTTTAAATATTGTTCATAAAGCGGAGACATCTCTCTTAACTTTTTAACTATTTTTTCTAAATTTTCTATTAAATAATCTACCTCTTCTTTTGTATTATCAGCTCCAAAAGTTATTCTTAATGATCCATGAGCCACTTCTGGAGATAATCCGATAGCAAGCAACACATGAGATGGTTTTAATGAATTGGATGAACATGCAGATCCGGTTGATGCACATATTCCTAATATATCAAGATTTAATATTAAGCTTTCACCTTCAATAAATTTAAAAGAAATATTAGCATTATTTGATAATCTATTAATTCTATCTCCATTTATTCTAATAAATGGAATTCTTTTTTCAATTTCATCAAAATAATAATTTCTTAAATCCAATAATCTTTTATTGTTAATTTCCATATTTTTATAGGCAATTTCAAGTGCTTTTCCCAATCCGACTATACCAGTTATATTTTCTGTTCCGCTTCTTTTATTTTTCTCCTGACTTCCGCCATCTATCAGTCTATTGAATATTATACCTTTTCTTACAAATAAGGCTCCCACACCTTTTGGACCATAAAACTTATGAGCAGACATTGATAATAAGTCTATATTTAATTCAGCTACATCTATCTCTATGCTGCCTATTGCCTGAACGGCATCAGTATGAAAAATAATATTACTTTCCTTACATATTTTTCCAATCTCTTTTATTGGCTCAACAGTTCCTATTTCATTATTTGCAAACATTATACTTACTAATATAGTTTCTTCTTTTATTGATTTTCTTAACTCTTTTAAATCTATTAACCCATTTTCGTCCACATTTAAATATGTTACTTCAAATCCCTCTTTTTCCAGTCTCCTACATGTATTTAGTATTGCGGGATGTTCTATTTTACTGGTAATTATATGGTTGCCTCTGCTTCTGTTTGCATATGCTATGCCTTTAATAGCCAAGTTGTCACTTTCACTTCCTCCAGAAGTGAAATATATTTCTTCTGGATTTGCCTTTAAAATTTTTGCTACTGTTTCTCTAGATTTTTGTATAGCTTCCTTAGATTTATTAGCTAAACTATATAATGATGATGGATTACCATAATATTCATTAAAATAAGGCAGCATTTCAGCTAATACTTCTTTTTTTACTGGTGTAGTTGCAGCATGATCAAAATATTTAATATTCATTCTCTTTCTCCTTTCAAACTGTCCTTATAACCGATATTTACGTGAGTGGAATCACAAAATGGTTTGTTAGCGGATTTACCACAACGACATAATGTAACTCTATTTCTCACTTCATAGGCTTTTCCATCAGTATCTTCAATAGATATTCCACCTTTAACCCAAAGAGGCCCGCTGCAGTTCCTTTCAGGATCCTGCAACACTGAAATACTTTGTTCAAATGCAGGTTCTATTGTCTCTTTTGTCTTCTTTTCCTTCATAACCAATCTTCCTGAAGGACAATCACATGTCATTTTTACAGCAATTCTTTCACTTTCTTGTGAATTTGAATCTTCTGTCAAACTCCAAACATCTCCGGATTTAGAATGACAAAATCTTGCAAAAGCACAAAGGTTCTCAACATCCTGCAGTATTAAATTTTTTCCTTCTATCACTGAAGCTTGTTTTTCAAATGGTTCCCTTGAAGCAGATAATTTACCATCAAATTTATGAAAAGTATGCGACCCATCACAGTATGGAGGATTTTTTGTTTTTCCACAACGACATAACAAATAATTTGATTTCAAAGGAAAAGTTTTTTCTTTCCTGTAAACATTTCCTTGCTCTGTTTGCTCAATTATAACTTCATCCAGTGGCACTTCACCACATACAAAGTAAGGTCCGTTATTCACTATGCTTATCTTTTTCATATTTCAACTCCTACAAATTCTTATTTATACTTCCATTATTAATTTTATTTATATTTTCTAAGTATATGTTTTTTAACTCTTAATTTAATCATTAGAGACTACTTTATAAGAATCTTTTAGATTCAACTGTTTCAACATCATTGCCATTTTAATTTCTTTTCTCCTTTTCATATTCTTCTAAATATGAATGTTTTTCATTATTTGTTCTATATCCTAATATTGCATCTAAGTTTACATTATCCGAGCTTTTAAAAATATTGTAATCAATATTAGGATTAATTTCTCTTAATTTTTTTAATAAATTTTTCATTTCTCTTCTTTTAGATGTTCCTTCATCATTAGTAGAGCAAATCTCAGTAAATCTGCATGCACAATTCAGAAATTCCAATTTATTGTAATTTTTCCAAGAAATAATATCTTCTTCCCTAATAAAATACATGGGTCTTATTAATTGCATTCCTTCAAAGTTTTTACTTTTTAATTTAGGTAACATTGTCTTATATTCTCCATTATAAAACATACTTAAAAGAATGGTTTCTATTACATCATCAAAATGATGTGCTAAAGCTATTTTATTACATCCCAATTCTTTAGCCTTATTATAAAGATGACCTCTTCTCATTCTTGCACATAAATAGCAAGGACTTCCTTCATTCAAATTGTTAACATAATTAAAAATCTCTGTATTGAATATTTCCAAAGGTATATTAAGAACTTTAGAATTTTTCAAGATCAACTTTTCATTTTTGTTACTATATCCAGGATTCATCACTAAAAAGATAATCTCAAATTTTATTTTTCCATGACGTTTTAATTCTTGAAATAATTTAGCCATTAAAAAAGAATCCTTACCGCCAGATATGCAGACTGCTATCTTATCATTTTCTTTGATTAAATCAAAATCTTTTATAGCCCTAATGAATTTACTCCATATTTCCTTACGATATTTTTTAATTATACTTCTTTCTATTTCCATAATTTTATTCATATCAATTCTCACTTTATTATTTTATTCTATCAAATAGGTTCATTACATTATCTATAACACATAAATTATTTTCTTTAATGTTATTGACTACACAAGTATTTAAATGATTTTTTAAAATATGATTTCCTAAACTTTTTAAGGATTTGTTAATCGCAGATATCTGTATCAATATCTCATCACAGAATCTGTCGTCCTCAATCATTTTCTTTATTCCTCTGGTCTGACCCTCTATTTTACTTAATCTGTTTATTAAACTTTTCTTTTCTTCTTCAGTTCTATGTTTTGATTTCACACATACATTACAACTACTACACTGCATTTAGATCACCTAAAAAAATTATATACCCCAGAGGGGTATATGTCAATATACTAATATATCTATTTTTTTAAAGTTAGTTTATACATATCATATGCAACTTGTATTATACTAATTTCTTCATTTAAGTATTCTTTTAAATCAGAATCAATACTATTGTTAGAAATATAGTGATTAATAAATTCAGCAGAAGCTTCATATTCATATTCTGAATTAAAAATCTTTTGATAATATTCTAGTTTAATATTAACTATTTCAGCTTGCTTTTCTAAAGATTCCTGATTAATTAAACTTTTTATTTTTTCTTTATATTCATAAAAAATAAAGTAATTTTCCATACCTCCATTTTTACAAATCATCGGTTTTTCCTTTATAACATCATTTAAAAAATATTGTTGTGAATTTTCCATAATGAAAATATTATAACATATAATTAGAAAATAGTATAAATAAATTAAAAAAGTTCTCTTTATTGAGAACTTTTAAAAATTACAGCATGAACCTTCTTGAATATTACTTACTACATTCTCCTCACAACATGTATAACAAGGACAGTAAGTATGCTTATATATATGATGATTAATAATTCTAGTATTTATTGGACATACATGAGGCACCTCATGAACAATACATCTATGAATTTGTCTTTCATTCATTGGTTCACATACTTGAGGTAGGACAGTTCCACACATTTCAGTTGCTCCTACTATTGGTTCACAACACATTCCAGTTTGAGTCGGAGTCACCATTTCTTTAGCCCCCTCTACATTATATCCCTGATACATTCCATATTCATTTAACACGTGCTATTCACTCCTTTTCTTTTATATTCTATGTGAATACACATCAAATGTATGGGTAAATTTAATTAAAATGGCATTTTCATTTTTCCATTGCTCATTTGCTTCATCATTGTTTTCATTTGTTCAAACTGTTTTAACAGTCTGTTTATTTCTTCTACAGAAGTTGCACTTCCCTTAGAAATCCTTATTTTTCTTGAAGCTTTTAAAATGTCTGGATCACGTCTTTCCTCTGGAGTCATTGATAATATAATTGCTTCAGTTCTAACAAGCATTTTTGGGTCAACATTCATATTGTTCAAACCCATTTTTGAAGCTCCGGGAATAAGTTTTAATAAATTTTCTAAAGGTCCCATTTTCTTTATCTGCTTTAAACTCATTAGGAATGTTTCTAAATCAAATTTACCTTTTTTCATTCTCTTTGCAGCTTCAAGTGCTTCCTGTTCATCTAAAGTTTCTTCAGTTTTTTCAATTATTGATAAAATATCTCCCATTCCAAGAATCCTTTGAGCCATTCTTTCAGGAATAAATTCACTAAGTCCATCCAGCTTTTCAGAATCACCTATAAATTTTATAGGAATATTTGTAAGATGTCTGAGAGAAAGCGCTACTCCACCTTTAGAATCTCCATCCATTTTAGTAAGAATACAGCCAGTTATTTTAAGTTTTTCATTAAAACCAGTTATAACATTAATCGCATCTTGCCCCATCATTGAATCTATTATAAGTAGAATTTCATGTGGGTTTAATTCACTTTCTAAATTTACAAGTTCATTCATTAATTCATCATTTATTTGCAGTCTGCCTGCAGTATCTACTAATATATAGTCATAGTTATTTTCTTTAGCATACGCTATACCCTTTTTAGCTATTTCAATTGGATTTCCTTTTCCTTCTTCGTATACCTCTATACTAAGGCTTTTTCCAATATCTTTTAATTGATCAATGGCTGCCGGTCTATAAACGTCACAGGCAATAAAAATAGGTCTCTTATTATATTTTTTTCTTACTAGATTACCAAGTTTTCCAACAGTAGTGGTTTTTCCACTACCCTGAAGTCCCACTAGCATTACAATTGTAGGCTTTTTATCCAGTTCTAAAGAAATAGAATCTTTTCCCAGTAATTCTACTAATTCATCTTTAACAATTTTTACAAAGAGCTCCCCAGGCTTAATGCTTTTCTTTACTTCTTCTCCTAAAGCCTTCTCTTTAACTTTATCAGTGAATTCCTTTACTACTTTATAATTTACATCAGCTTCAAGTAAAGCAAGTCTAATTTCTCTCATCATTTCACTTATATTTGATTCGGTTATCATTCCATAACCTTTTATTTTACTTAAAACATTCTGTAACCTTTCAGATAAGACTTCAAACATTATCATCACCTCATTAATTATATCATAAATAAATAAGCTATATAACCATAGCTTATTTTCTTATATTAGTTGTATCATATTCATCAAGACTATAAAAATAATTATTTAAAATTTCTTTTAATTTTTCTATTTTTTCTTTATTAATATTTAAAAAAATATTAGAAACTTCATCTAAAAACTTTTTACATTCTTCAATAAATTTTATATCAGTTATAGTATAACTAATATTTGACATTTTTACAGCATATTTTGTTATACTTTTATTATTATATTTTGTATAGTTTATATAATAATGCTGTATCAAATAGCCTAATTCCACAAGAAAACTAGAATGTAATATATAAAAAATTCTTTTTTGATTTGTATTTAAATATTGATTATAAAAAGAATTACATAACTCTTTAAAGTCTTTACATAATTTTTCTATTTTTCCTTCTGGAGAAATATCAATAACTTTCTCTTCCATAATATCTCCTAATAATTTAAAATTTACTTATCACAAACCGGACATTTCACTTCATTGTTTTTTTCCACTAATAATTCTTCCTTACATTTTGGACATATTTCTCCAGTTGGTTTATCCCACAATGCATATTTACATTTAGGATAATTGGTGCAGCCATAAAATGTTTTACCTTTTCTAGTTTTCTTTTCAATAATTTTTCCATCACATTTCGGACAAGCACATATTTCAATGATTTGTTTTTCTTCCTTCTTAATATATTTGCACTCCGGATATCCGCTGCAGGCTATGAACTTTCCATACTTTCCGGTTCTTATTACTAAATCCTTCCCGCATTCCGGACATTTTTCTCCGGTAACTTCCGGTTCATCCTTTTCCATTTTTTTAAATGCATTATTTATCAAAGGCTCAAAATCCTTATAGAATTTATCAAGCAGTTCATACCAGACTTCATTTCCTTCCGCCACTTTGTCCAAATCAGTTTCCATATCTGCAGTATATTTTACATTTATAATATTACTAAAGAATTCCTGAAGTTTATCAGTAATAGTAATTCCAATTTTAGTAGGTACAAATTTTTTATTCAAAATTTCCACATATTTTCTTAATCTTAAAATATCTATTATTTTAGCATATGTGCTTGGTCTTCCAATTCCCAATCTTTCTAACTCTCTTATTAATTTTGCTTCAGTGAATCTAGCTGGCGGTTCAGTAAAGTGCTGTGATTTTTCAATACTTTGAGCAACCAGTACCTTTGAATTATAATTTTCAAAATCCGGAAGCACCACATCCTCTGTATCCTCATATTCCTTATAAACCTTTAAGTAACCGTCAAACTTTAATATTTGACCGGTTGCCTTGAAAATATAATCATTATTCTCAAATAATACAGTAGTTGCCAAAACCTTAGCATCACTCATTAAGGAAGCTAAAGAACGTGTATATATCAATTTATATAATTTATATTCATCAGAAGTTAAATACTTCTTTAAAGTATCTAACTTTCTTTTAATACTTGTAACTCTTACTGCTTCATGAGCATCTTGAACATTATTGTTGTTTTTGCTTTTCTTGACATATCCAATATACTCTTTTCCATAATTTGATGCGATAAACTCATCAGTTTCTTTTATAAATGTATCCGATAATCTTATTGAATCAGTTCTCATGTAGGTAATTAAACCCACAGTTTCATTTTCCAAATCCACACCTTCATACAACTTCTGAGCTATCTTCATTGTTTTTGAAGCACTAAAGCCTAGTCTGTTAGATGCCATTTGTGTAAGAGTACTTGTTGTAAAAGGTAATTTACTTTGTTTATTCTTTTCTTTGCTTTCAACACTTTCAATGTTAAAAGCTTTGGAAAGACGACTGAGTATTTCATTAGCCTCTACTTCATTTTTAATTTCTAGGGTTTTCCCCTTATATTTTTCCAAAGTTGCCTCAAAGTCTTTAAAGTCCGCTTCAATTGTCCAGTATTCCTCCTCTTTGAAAGCTTCTATTTCCCTTTCTCTGTCAACTATAAGTTTTAATGCAACACTTTGAACACGTCCTGCACTTTTTCCTTCAGTTTTGCTTTGCATTAATTTACTGAGTCTAAATCCAATTATTCTATCCAATATTCTTCTTGACTCTTGTGAATGAACCAAATCTTCATTAATTTCTCTCGGATATTTAAAAGCTTCTACAATAGCATCCTTGGTAATTTCATTGAAAACTACTCTTCCATAGTTCTTTTTTAAATTTAATGCATCTTTTAAATGCCAGCTTATTGCTTCTCCCTCTCTATCAGGGTCCGTTGCTAAAATAACAAATTCACTTGCTTTTGCCTCTTTTTTTAAATTAGTAACTTCCTTATTTTTACCTTTTATAATTATGTAATTGGGTTTGAAATTATCTTCTAAATCAACTCCAAGACCAAATTTACCAGAAGTAGCTAAATCTCTTATATGACCTTTACTAGAGAGCACTTTATAATCTTTTCCTAAATATTTTTCTATTGTTTTACTTTTACTTGGTGATTCCACAATAACTAAATTCTTCATAAGTCTCCTTTTATTTATTCTATTAAATATGACTTCTTTTATTTCTTTTTCTTTATTTAATTATTATTTACTTGATTAAATTTGTCAAGTAAAAATAAATTTACATAGTAAAGTTTAAATAATATATAATTTAATTTTATATTATACATAACAACAAAAAACATACTAATGATAGTATGTTTTAAAGAAGTTAAATAAAGATTTTATAAACACTCTACAAAAGTATCATTCAAACATCTGCAACAGCATAAGCAATTAATATCCATTGTAAATATTGAATCTGTTGCTACATATGTTGAAGTTCTGCATTGTTCTGGATTAGGAGCTAAAACCCTGAAAGTAGCACAACATCCATCTATCTTTTCTACTCTAAATACAGCAGAGCATTCATCTTGATTATCAACTGCATTACAATTTATATTTGATCTTGTAATTGGCATACTCCATGGTGTACCATTACCACAGCATGTATATAACATTATTGGTCTAGTATTGCATACTATACAGTTATTACCTCCTCCAAGCGCAGGCCTATCACAAGAATTTAAGCAAGTAGTTGGACATGCATTTGCTTGAAGAACACAAATAACTTGTAATATTTCAGCAATACAACTGTTACAACAAGCATCACAGCAGTTTTTATCATTGTCCCTATTACACATATAATCCACCCCTTCATTTTCTATTCACTTATAACATATGTATTTATGTTGAAAAGAGTGATTCCTTTTACCTAAATAAAAAATATATTTCTATTTTTTATATTTTATTATATAATTATGTATAGGTGAATGATATGAATTGGCAGTATATAATAATTTTTGCTATATTAATAATAATTTCTTTGATAATTATTAAAATTAAAAGAAAAGATTTTTCAATTGAAATAAATAAATTAATACAATGTCTTGGAGGAAAAGAAAATATATTGGATGTTGAAATAAATTTTTCAAGATTAAAAGTGACTTTAAAAGATATGGAAATAGTTGATAAAGAAGGTATTCAGAAACTTGGCGCTAAAGGAATAGTAGAAATAGATAATCAATTAAAAATTATATTCGGACATAATTCAAAACAGTTAAAAAAATACATAGTAGACTTAAAGTGATAATTTACATCACTTTTCTTTTTTTTTCGACAAAATTAGACATTCATTATTGATAAAATTTTTTTAGGTGATAATAATGTTGTTTAAAAGTTTTATATTTTTCATAATTTTAAATTTATTTCCAGTATTAATTTATTTATTTTATTTAGCTTATAAAAAAGAATTAAATGAAAAAGAAAAAAAATTATATTTAGAAATTTCTTTATTTTCTTCTTTATTTTTAAGTATATATATATTTGATATAAATGAAACTAAGCTATGTTTTTGTCTTTTAATAATTCCTTTATTATTAAGTTATTTATATAAAAAAACTTTTATGTCTATTTTTATGAGTATCATACTCATAGAATATATAAATAATAATTATAATATTCCTTTATATTTATTAGTAATTGAATTTATTCTTTATTTCATTCTTTATTTTTATTATAAAAATAAAAATAAAAATAATTTATTTTTTACTGAAGGTTTTTTTATAATTACAATTTTAACTATGATTATTAATTATTTTATTATTATGAAATTGTATGGTTTTAATATAATAATAGAATCTATATTTGTTTCTATAATGTTTTATATAGTAGTTTTTCTTATTAATATATTTATTAATAAAGCTGATGAAATTCTTAATTTATATAATACTGTAAAAGATTTTGAACATGAAAAACAAATAAGACAATCTTTATTCAAAATAACTCATGAAATTAAAAATCCAATTGCAGTCATTAAAGGTTATTTAGATATGTTTGATCCAAATGATAAAAATAAAAGTATAAGATATATTTCAATTATTAATCAAGAAATTAACAGAACTTTAAATTTATTAAATGATTTTATGCAGTTTAGTAAAATAAAACTTGAAATGGAAGAAATAGATTTAAATATTTTAATAGATGATATTAAACAAATAGTAAAGCCACTATTTGACAAAAATCATATTAAATATAAATTTAAAATTGAAAATGAAATTTATATTACTGGAGATTATAATAGATTAAAACAAGTAATATTAAATTTAATAAAAAATGCGATTGAAGCCTGTAAAAATAATGGTTTAATTATTGTAACTATATATAAAGATATAGAAAAATTATATATAATAATAAAAGATAATGGTATAGGAATGAATAAAGAGGAACTTAATAATATGTTTATACCTTTTTATACAACAAAAAATAATGGTACTGGATTAGGTGTATGCTTGTCCAAGGAAATAATAGAAGCACATAAAGGAAAATTAAACTATAGTTCTATAAAAAATAAAGAAACTATAGTTAAAATAGTGCTTCCAATTAATAAAATTAATTAATTTTAATAAATAACAGGTGGTCCATAATAAGGTACTACAGGTCTTGGCCTATAAGGATTAAAAGCTGTAGCTGCCACTCCTCCAGTTAAAGCCCCTAAAAGAAATGGCCCCGCAAATGGAACTATTCTATTATTACTATGGTAAACATTAAAACTATTACCTCTCCAAGGATAATTCATAAAAACAACTCCTTCCATAATGTATATTATGAAGAATTGTTTATATTGTTAAAGAGATTTTAATCTATAAAAGTTAAAAGAAGGCTTATTAAACAATCTCATTTTATGCTCATTAGTTCCAATACCACTGGAAACAAAAATTTCTGTGTCATTTTTTTTATAATAAGGAACATAATAATTTTTACTTCCTTCAGGAATAAAAATTTGACCATAATATGGGATTACAATTAATCCGTTAAGTGAATTTCCACTTAATATTAAATTAATATCAGAATTTTTTCCCAATATTTTATCAATAGAATCTCCTTCATGAGTTAAAATAATTTTATAATTTGCTTTATATAGTATTTCTTCTTCAGAAGCATAATATGAAAAAACTGTATCTAAATTAATATCATCTTTTAAATAACTTGAAACTCCACCTAAAAATATTGGAGTAAGACTATTAGAATAAATTAATTCATAATTATTTTCAATTAATTTAAAATCAGATAAATTAAGTAATTCCACAAAATTTGTATCATCATAATCCAAATTACCTTTAATAGCATATTTTCCTATGGTATTATAAATACTTTTAAAAAGCTCAATTAATTTTTCTTTTTCTTCTGAAGTTAAATTATAATTTTTAGAAATTAAATTCCCAGTAAAAAAAACTAAATCAGGTTTTAAAATATTAATTTTTTTTACCATCTCTTCAATATCTTCATAAGTTGTAGTATTACCTAAATAAATATCAGAAAATTGAACTATTTTAATACCATTAAATCCTGAAGGTAACTCTTTACTTTCTATTTTATATTCTTTTACTATTAGTCCTTTTGTACCTATGTATTTTGCATATAAAAACAAACTTAAAACAAAAATTACTATTAAAAATATAATAATACCTATTATATTATTTTTTTTTCTTTCTTCTTTTTCCATATAAAACCTATAATACAAATATTACTAATAAGACCATTATTAAATTATGAGAAGCATGAACTAATAATGGCGTAAAAATCGAATTAGTTTTATGATAAGCTATAGCAAAGCATGAACCTAAAATACCATAAGGTAATATATATAATAAACTTAAAGGTGAATCAATAGCAGTTGTAGCATGCATTAAACCAAAAAAGAAACCACTTAATAAAGCAAAAGCTACAATATTTTTAAATGCATTTCTAAAAGTTTTTCTAAAAATTATTTCTTCAATAAAAGGAGCTATTATTACTGCACTTATAAAACTATATAATGGAGCATTAACAATAGTTTCTCTTACTAAAGATTCATTATTTGAAATATTTCCTTTAAATATTATTACATTTATTATTAAATTACTTACTATCATTCCAACTAATCCAATTAGCCAATATTTATATCCAGTTTTTAAACACTTACGAAAGTCTCTTTTAAAAATTTTAAATTCTTCAATCATACTCTTATAATAAGCTAAAAATAATACTCCTAAATATAAAATATTAGAAATGATATTTGCTATTGTTTCTGATTTTATAATAATAGATATAAATTTATATATTAAGCCAGGCACAATATAAGCACTTAAAATTATTAAAAATATCTTAAATATATTAATTAAATTTTCTTCTATTTTTAATTCACTAAATTTTTCTTTTATATATTTCATAATACTCTCCTTATTTTTAATTATATCATATTTAAAATAAAAAAAAGAAATAATTTTAAATTATTTCTATTTTATAATAATTCTTTTTTCCTTTACTAATAACAATATAATTATTCTCAAAATCTTCTTTAGTAATAATTTTATTTACATCAATTATTTGTAAATCATTCAATTTTATACCACCTTGTTCAATTAATCTTCTTGCTTCAGATTTTGATGAAATAATTTCTGTTTCAAACAATAAATTTATAATATTAATTCCGTTATTTATTAAATCAGAATTTACTTTTATAGTTGGAGCATTTGTTGAAAAATCTTTTTTGTCAAACATCTCTTCACTTAATTGCTTAGCCTCTTTTGCAGAAATTTCGTCATGAACAAATTTTACTACTTCATAAGCTAATGTTTTGCTTGCAATACGTTTTTCAGGTTCTTTTGAATTTTCAATCTCTAATTTTTCTATTTCTTCTCTTGATAAAAAAGTAAAATATTTTAAATAATTAATTACTAATGAATCATCAGTGTTAACAAAATATTGATATAAATCAAAAGAAGATTTCATTTCTTTATCAATCCAAACAGCATTACCTTCACTTTTTCCAATCTTATTTCCATTGCTATCTAAAACTAATGGCATACAAAAAGCATATACAGTTTTTCCTAATTTTTTTCTTATTAAATCAACTCCAGCTGTTATATTTCCCCATTGATCAGATCCACCTATTTGTAAAGTTACATTTTTATTTTGATATAGCCACATATAATCTAAAGCCTGCATAATCATATAAGAAAATTCTGTATATGTAATTCCTGTTTCTAATCTTCTTTTTACTATATCTTTACTTAGCATATATGTAACAGGAAAATGTTTTCCATAATCACGTAAAAAGTCTATAAAATTAATATCTTTACTCCAGTCATAGTTATCTACTACTTCATCACATCCAAAGATTTTAACTTGTTCTTTTAATTTTTTTAAATTTTCATTTAAAAAATCTATTTCAATAATAGTTCTCTCTGCAGTTGGTCTTGGATCACCAATTCTACCAGTAGAACCTCCTACAAGTAAAATACATTTATGTCCAGCATCTTTTAATCTTTTTGCTGTAATAAAACTTGCTAAATGTCCAACATGAAGACTTGGAGCAGTAGGATCTGTTCCTAAATAAAAAGTTAATTTTTCTTCATTTAATTTTTTTTCTAAATCAGGAGAACTTATATCTTTTATTAGACCTCTCCATTTTAATTCTTCAAATAAAGTCATATATTAAGCACTCCTTCTTTTAATTGATATTTTAATTATATTAAAAATATATTTATTTTACAAGAAAAAAGCATTTAATAAATGCTTTTTAAATTCTTTAATAAAATATAGGTCTAGATTCTTTTGTTCTAAAATATGAATCATCTGTCCAGTTAGGATTTGCTGTAGTTGACCAACCACTTGTGGTTACTGTAGAAGTAGTATTGTAAAAATCAAAACGATATGTTGCAGTACTATTACCAGTAGGAAACCAATTTGTTTCTCCACTTGCAGCAAAACTTGAACCGGGATAATAATAATTTACGTAGTCATAACTACCAGATTTTCTTGCTTGAAAACGATACCAATATATTCTTCCATTTAAATACTTTTCAGTTGTATATCTTCTTCCTATATAAGTAATCATATCAGAAAATGCAAAACGATAAGAACTTCCTGTTTTACCTTTATATACATCATCTATATATAAACTATATCCTCTATCAGCATCTGTTCCTCCTTGAATTCTAATTCTAAAATATGTATTAGTCGATAAAGAACAGCTATATGCATAGTCAAAATAGACTTTACCATTATACTTTGAAAATAATGTGACCTTTTGTGTTGCGGCATTATACCATAACGCAAATCTATTATTACTGTCTGAATATGCATCAAAGAAATAAAAATCAGATGAAACAGAATTAAGATATACTCCAGCTTCAAATACATAAGGAGTAGTACCACTGTCCATAAATATTCCGTATATACCTGTTGTTCCATTTCTTAAATAAGAAGAACTACCGTTAAATGAAACATATTTATCTGTGTATCGATATTCCATATTTCTAGTAATAGTTGCTTGAGTAGAATTTGTATTTCCAGCTGCATCTGTAGCCGTAAAAGTATATTGAGTAGTCGCTGCAGGTTTAGCTGATACTGTTGGAGTACAAGATGTAATAGCTGAATTTGCATCACTACAACTTGGAGTTAAAGTTACATTTCCTGTGGTCCATATTCCTGGACTTCTTGCTACTGAAATACTTGGTGGAGTATTATCCATGTTAAATACATTCGTTCTGGTTATTATTGTATTACCTACTGAATCTTTTGCAATAATCCATAAATAATAACTTCCAGTTGGAGTACTACCACTAATAGCTGGAGTAGAAATAGTTGATCCATTAATAAATGTTGTACTAAATGAAGCTTCAGAAGGAGTACTTGTATTTGTTGTCCATTGATATTTTAAACTACTTGTATTCACAGAACTATTTACATCACTTACTGTTACTGTAGTACTTCTATTTTTAGCATAAGTAGAATTTCCATTCATACTAAATTCAACAGTAGGTACTACATCATCAACAACAGTTACTGTTCTTGTAACTTCAGCAGATATTCCAGTACTATCTTCAACACTATAAACCAAGATATAAGTATCTGGTACAGAACTATTAACTGAACCAGTAATTACAATATCATCAGTTATCTCACCGTCTATTAAACTATACGCAACAGCACCCAGTTCCACATAAGCACCACTTGATATATTATGAGTTAATTCACTTAAACCAACCAATTCAATTGTCGGAGGTTCATAAACAACAAAAACAGTTCTTTCAACACTAGAACTTAAACCATTAGAACTTGTTACACTATAATTTAAAACATAAGTTCCAGTTACTAATGGATTTACTGAACCACTTACATTTATTCTATTTGTAATATCTCCATCAATAGTACTAAAAGCTGTTGCTCCTTGTTCTGTATATACTCCATTTGAAACATAAATTTGACTTGCTCCAACTAATTCTATTGAAGGAGGAATTAAATAATCTTCATCTCTGAATTGATATGTTAAAGTTTCATCAGAATTTTGAATTACATTAACAAAATAATCACTTGGTATATCTTCTTCTGTTATAGGATTTACTAAATTCCAATCAATAAACCCTGCTTCTTGTAATTCTCCTACCTTAATATTAATAAAACCATTTGTTTTTAATTCTGAATACAAATCATTGTTAGATTCAACATATACTTTTGAAACCTCAATTATTTGTTCAGTCATCATATTATATTTATTTTCTTTACTTTCTTGTAAAGTACTTATAAAAACAACAATTCCGGCTCCACCTAACATACTTAAAATTAGAATAATAACTAATAATTCAAATAATGTGAAACCTTTCTTTTTTATCATTCTTATATTCACCTCCATTAGTTTATCATATTTTCAACTTTTTTGAATTAAATAATGATAAACTTTTTTTTAAACTCTCATCTATTTTAATTTTAACACATAATAAATTAAAATAAAATACTATTCTTCAATAGATAGTTCAAACATAATATCTCTTAACTCCATAGCTCTTTCAAAATTCAATTCTTTAGCAGCTTGTCTCATTTCTTTTTCTATATCAAAAATCATTTTTTGTTTCTCTTGCTTATTCTTAGGTTTATCTGGTTTAATTTTTTCTATAAATTCATTAGTTATTAAATCTCTAATTTCTTTTTTAATCGTCATTGGAATTATATTGTTTTTTAAATTATATTCTTCTTGAATATTTCTTCTTCTTTTCGTTTCTTCAATTGCAGTTTTCATAGCATCACTTATTACATCTGCATACATAATAACATGTCCATTTTTATTTCTGGCACATCTTCCTATTGTTTGGATTAAACTTCTTGAACTTCTTAAAAATCCTTGTTTATCTGCATCTAAAATACATATTAAAGATACTTCAGGAACATCTATTCCTTCTCTTAAAAGATTGATTCCTACTATTACATCAACCTTTCCCAGTCTCAAATTTCTAATAATATTCAGTCTTTCCAAGGTTTTTATTTCATTATGCAGATATGCCACTTTTATACCCATATCCTTTAAATAATTGGTTAGCTCCTCACTCATTCTTATTGTAAGTGTAGTTATCAGTATTCTTTCATTATTTTTAACTCTCTCTTTAATTTCATGAATTATATCATCTATTTGACCTGATGAAGGCTTAATTTCAATAGTGGGATCCAACAACCCTGTAGGTCTTATTACCTGTTCAACAAATTTATTATTAACTAAAGTTAATTCATAATCTCCAGGGGTTGCAGAAACATATATAACCTGATTTATTTTCTTCTCAAATTCCTCAAATCTTAAAGGTCTGTTATCCATTGCACTTGGCAATCTAAATCCATAATCAACCAGTGTCTGCTTTCTTTGCCTGTCTCCGTTATACATTCCCCTTACCTGCGGCATTGTAACATGAGATTCATCAATTACCAGTAAAAAATCTTTAGGAAAAAAATCTATTAATGTGGTTGGAGTTTCTCCTTCTTCTCTTAAAGATAAATGTCTTGAATAATTTTCTATTCCATGACAAAATCCAGTTTCAGAAAGCATCTCCAAATCATAATTAGTTCTCTCTTTCAATCTTTGAGCTTCCAATAACTTTCCTTCAGAATTCAATACTTTTAGTCTTTCTTCTAACTCTTTTCTAATTCTCTTTATTGATTCCTGCAGCTTTTCCGGACTAGTTACAAAATGAGATGCAGGAAATACTGTAATAGTTTTTTTATCATTTAAAATTTGACCAGTTAATACATCAAATTCACTTATTCTTTCAACTTCATCACCAAACAGTTCAATTCTTATCCCATTCTTTCTTTCATAAGCAGGTATTATTTCAATAGTATCCCCCTTGGCTCTGAAAGTTCCTCTTGTAAAATCATTAACACTTCTTTCATAAAGCATATCTATTAGCTTTTCAAGTATCTTATTTCTTTCTATTTTATCATTAACATTTAATATCAGCATTTTGTTTCTATACTCTTCCACTTCACCAATGCTGTAAATACAGGATACTGAAGCCACCACAATTACATCTCTATCTTTAATTAAAGCGGCAGTCGCTGAATGTCTTAATTCATCTATTTCGTCATTTATTGATGAATCTTTCTCTATGTATAAATCCTTACTGGGAACGTATGCCTCAGGCTGATAATAATCATAGTAGGATACAAAATATTCTACTCTGTTATTTGGAAACAGTTCTTTGAATTCACTGTATAACTGACCTGCCAAAGTTTTATTGTGTGCCAAAACTAAAGTTGGCTTATTAACATTTTTTATTACATTAGCAATAGTAAAAGTTTTACCAGTTCCAGTGGCTCCCAATAAAACTTGATGTTTAGTGTTGGAATTTATACCAATTGTTAATTCATTTATTGCTTTAGGTTGATCTCCATTAGGAGAGTATTCACTTTTTAAAGAAAACATAACATTCACCATTATTATTTTACCATCATTATCAATCTTTTAATAATATATTTTAAAATTTAGATTTACAAATGACAATTTTTGTAATATTATATATAGCATTATTAGGAGGAAGCTCATCATGAGTGAAATTAAGGTAAAAGTTTTAGGAACAGTAACTCCTTATTGCACAGAATTTCATAATTGTCCAGGATTTCTGATTTATGTAAATGGAAAAAAGATAATGCTTGATTGCGGTAATGGTATTACAGGTCAAATGAGTATGCCAAATGATTTGAAGAATCTCAATGTCATTATCTCTCATTTACATTTTGATCATTATGGAGAACTAAGTGCTCTTATTGGAGCAATACATGCATGTAAAAAAGCAGGTATTTATTATGGAAATACAAATTATTTTATTCCAAGAATATTTCAGGATGATATAGAATGTCAATATATAAGACATATTATCGGAAATTCAGCAAACAGCAATATAACAGAATATAATGAAAATTCATTAAATATTATAAAAGGTATAAATATTAGCTTTATCAAGAATTATCATTCAATCACCACTTATTGTACAAAAATAGAAAATGATGGTGTAAGTCTTGTTTATACTTCAGATACCGGAAATAAAAATATTGAAAAACTGA
>CAZKSN010000003.1:38388-71721 GCA_964555585.1 uncultured Muribaculaceae bacterium
ATAAATCAGACTTATTAATTTGTGACTCAACCTTTATAAAAGATAAGTGTAAGAATTCTCCTACACATCTTCATGCTCATGAAGCGGCAATTTTAGCAAAAGAGGCAAAAGTCAATAAACTGCTGTTAACTCATTTTTTATCTGGAACTGATAAGCAGAAGTACGTTGATGAGGCCAGAGAAATATTTGAGAATGTTGAAGCTGCAGAGGAAGGAATGATTCTGACATTATCTAGATAGATTATTGTTTATAAAATTATCAATATTTATATATATATTATCTATTGCATTATTAACTGTTTCAGCAAATGTTTTTCCATAATTTACAAACAATTGAAAAAATTTTTTTGGCAATACTCTTCTCATCAGCAATTCTTTTTCTTTTTTTATTTCCTGATTATCAGTCTGCATTGATTTTAAATCTTTATATTCTTTTATTAAATTCTTAAAACTTAAAATTCTTTTATTTAATAGCCCATTGTAAACATTTAATGTCTTATATAAATAAGATAAGTTTCTTTTCATACCAAAAACATCTGCAGTTTGTAGTAAGATACGTGGATTTTCCCTCATTTGCTTTTCAGCAAGTATATTATTTTCACTTTCAATAATTATCTGTTCTTTTAAACTTTTTATTTGTTCTAATGCTTCATGTTTTTCTATCAATATTTCTGATGAAGTTTTTTTTCTATATTTTTTTAAAGAATCATCATATACATATTCCAATTCAAGTATAGGAAACATAGTAATTACATCATTATTCTTCTCTGCATAATTATCAAATGCTTCATCTAAAGTTAAATTTTTTTCAGGCACTCTTTCATTCTTTTTTACTTTTCTTAAATTTTGTTCTCCATCTTTCTTAGCTTTAGAAAACTCTAAAGCATTTATTTTTAACATTTCCTTAGCTTTTAATGGACATAATTGTTTAATATAATTATATGCCATAGCTTGTCCATAAATTCTTGCATCAATTTCATCTTTTTGATATTGATAATTGAAGTTATTACTTGAAATATTGACTGTTTTTAAAACATTTTCTTTAATAATCTGTAAAAGTTTGTAACTTATTTCTTTATTTTCAATACTTCTATCAATAAAGCCATGTCTAATTTCATGAAAAATAGTATTAAAAATATTTGTATATCGGGTATTAATATTTAAATTCAACACTTCATTTCCTAAAACAACCACTTTATGATTAAAATAATAACGTCCATCAGCTCCTATATTTTTTTCTGCAATATAGGCTGTAAAATCATCACCTTTTGTTTTTAATATTTCTTCTATTAATAATTTTATACAGAATTTATAATTTTCTTTATCTGTAATTTTATAATCTTCATTTAATACATGTTTAAAATAATAATTTGCAAAATCTAAAGGTATCATATTTCCAAAACAAGCTCTAACATTTTGATACATTTTTTCAAACTCCTGCTGACTTAAAATAATATCTTCATCTATAATCTGTCTATAATTATTTATTATCTTAATAGATACATAGAGCTCTTCAGAATAATTTATATTTTTAAAAAATTCATACTTAATATTTTCATCTATAGAATTACAATCACAAAAAAAATTAACAATAAAATAATAATCTTTTAATACTAAATGATTCAATTCCCTATCAGCTGTCATCTTGGTGGATAAAAAATCACTTAATTCTAATATTCTATCATCATCAGGAACAAGAGTTCCATAAACATAGTCATAAAACAAATCATCAACGAGATTCT
Organism: uncultured Muribaculaceae bacterium; assembly: GCA_964555585.1. GTDB lineage: Bacteria > Bacillota_I > Bacilli_A > RF39 > UBA660 > CAZKSN01. The sequence goes on from CAZKSN010000003.1 coordinate 40,130, forward strand.
GAAAATATTCTCTATCCCTCATATTCATTTTCCTTAATTCTTTTTAAAAGATTCTCTCCTATTTGAGAATATTCTTCTATTGATTCAATATTTCCGTTTTTTATTGCCTCTTTTAACAAGTTACTTATTACGATTAATTCTTCTTCATCTGATGAAGAAGTATCTACATTGACTAAAGATTCAATATCAATTTGATTTTTTCTTTCTTTCATAGGTTACCTCTATAATAAATTATAGCATATAATCAATTTTATTTAAATAAAGTCCTACAGAAGATGCTGTAAATGAATTCTTTCTTCTATCTTCGCTTTTAAATATATTACTTATTTCTTCTATACTTTTTTTACCTTCATTTATTTCTAACAATAATCCTATAATTATTCTTATCATATATCTTAAAAAGCCCTTAGATTTTATATAAATAAAAATATAATTGTCTTTTTTTTGTATTTTTATAAAATTAATAGTTCTAATATAATCTTCTTTTGTATTATCTGAGGTAAAAGCTTTAAAATTATGAGTTCCCTTAATTAACTTAGCTGCCTTTTTTAATAATTTAACATTTATTTTTTTATTGTATTGCAGTACATAGTCTTTTTCTACTGGATTATACTCTCCAGTATTTATTTTATAAATATATTCCTTTTGTTTTACATTATATCTGGCATGAAACTCAGAGTCTACTGTTTTAATATTCTTTATATGTATTGATTTATCAATTAAAGAATTCATTGAATGTTTTAATTTTTTTACATCAAACTCTTTTGCTTCAAAATGAGCATATTGATCATTTGCATGTACTCCTCTGTCAGTTCTAGAAGCTCCTATTATTTTTATTTTAGTATTAAATATCATACTTAATACTCTCTCAACTTCATTAGCTACTGTAATATTATTTTTTTGAGACTGAAAACCATAAAATTTACTTCCATCATAACTCATATTTAATAAATATTTCATAAACTTATCAATCCCTTTTCTATAACATAGCCTATAAGAAGCACTATATGAAATGAAAATAATGCAAAGTCATAAAAACCTATATAATTTACTCTTAAATTAGATCTTTTCTTTCTAATATTGAATAATCTTAAATTACTAACCTCTGAAATATTTCTCAATTTATATCTTGTTATTCTAAAGGTATTTTTTAAAGTGGCTCCAACAGCATATATCTTGCCAATAATATCTGAATGATTATAATCTATTCCTCTACTTGCCTGAGTCTTTAATATTTTATATTCCGTTGTAATAAGAAGCGGAAAGAACTTTATTATATTAACCAACGATAAAGCCAATCTTTTCAAATTGAAGTTCAATATATTAAATGGATACAGTAAATTTTCAATTCCATAAATTAGTTCACTGGAACTGGTTGTGAAAATAATAATATTTAAATATTCAATAATTATTATTATTTTCATAAAAATCACTAAAGATAATTCTAAAGAAAATGATAAAGCTGCGAATAAGAAAAGTAAAAATATTAAAATAAATCTTAAACTATATAATGAATTAAAATAAAATTTTATTGGAACATTGCTGAAAAGCATCATTATAAAAATTAAAGCCAGATTAAATGAATGAAGTTCCAGTGAATTTGTTCCTATTAAAATAATTAAAGAAATTAAAAAACATAAGAATTTTATTATGGGATTTACTTTATGAAGTGAACTGTTAACAGGATAAAAATCCCCAAAAGAGTTTCTAGAAAACATTTCTGTATACCCCCTTTATTAAATCTTTTATATCTTTATAATTTTCCAATTTTATATTTGTTTCCTTTTTTACCATTTTAATAAAATCAATTATCTTTGGTACTTCTAAATCTAAATCTTTTAATAATTCAGTATCAAGAAAAATATTTCTATCTCCTTCAGACACTATCCTTGTCTTGTCCATAAGATAGACATAATCTGCCAAAGGATAAATAAAGTTTGAATCTCTGCTTAAAATAATGATAATTTTATTATATTTCTCTTTCAGCAATTTCAACAATCTGCTTAAATCTTTCTTTTCTCTGTAGTTAAGCCCTATTGTGGGTTCATCCAGTATTATTATTTTTGGATTATAAACAATTATTGCTGCTAAAGCTACTTTTTTTGCTTCAGTCAAGCTCAATTCAAGAGGATTTTTCTTTAAATAACTTTCATCCAATCCTACAAGTCTTAATGCGTCAGTAGCTCTGTATTTTATTTTTTCCAATTTATATTTAAAATACTTCAAACCGAACTCTATTTCTTTTTCCACTGTCTTATTAAAAAACATTTCAAAAGGATTTTTAAATGAATATCCAACCATGAATCTCAACTTATTTATATTCCTTATTTTTTTTCCGTTATTTATAAAATTACCTACTTTAACATATCCGCTAGTAGGCATTATTAAAGCATCTATCAGTTCTCCAATACATGATTTACCGCTATTGGAGTTTCCAAAGAATGAATATATTCCAGGAGTATTTATTTCAAAGCTTATATCATTCAATATGGTTTTTTCTAAAGGAGTTTTACTGTTTATTTTAAAACCAGCATTCTTAAATATTATTTCCATATATCATTCACCAGCTTCTTATTATCCATTTCATATTTTGTAATGATATCATAGTCCATTAAATATTTATTGAGTTCAATAATAAATGGGAGTCCGATTCCAAGCCTTTTCATTATTTTTTCTTCATTTAATACACTCAATGTTTTACCATCTATAATAATCTTTTCCTTATCACTGACAATTATTCTGTTGCCACATAAACTTTCTTCTACATTACATGTGAAATTTAACACTATGTTTTCTTCTTTTACATAATCTTTAAGGTAATCAAATATTAAAACTCTATCTTTATAATCAAGCTCATCCATTACATTATCTAACACCAATATTTTAGGCTTGCATACTAAAATGCATGCCAGCTTAAGCTTTACTTTATCAGAAACACCTAAACTGTTTGGATCCTTTTCCAGTAAGTGATTAATATTAAATTCATTGGAGATTTTTTCAATAAGCATTCTCATTTCATCCTTTTTCTTAGAAAAACTCTCTAATCCAAAAGCTATTTCATCCTTAACTGTTTCAGCCAAAAAAATATTTAAATGTTTATTTTGAACAAACATGATTTTTCTTCTAATAAAATCTAAATTCTTCTCATTCATTTGAATAGTATCAATACTAATAAAATTTCTTTTACTGTAATTTAAAAGTGAATTTACTATTCTATCATTTCCAACTCCAATGAAAGTGACAAAATTTTCTAAATCAGAATCAAATTCAAAATTTTCTGTATCTCTAAATTCTAAATATTTTATTGCTGACATAATTTTCTCCCTGCTATATATTATATAATAAGTTTGTTTAGAAATCAAAAAAAATCACTTTATAGTGATTTTAAAATGAATCTATATTTATCTTAACATTATGTACTCCATCGTTATAAGCTTTTGCTTGTATCAATGTTTTTACTGCGTTTACAATTCTTCCCTTTTTACCTATTACTTTTCCCATATCTGATTCACTAACAAGTATTTCTATTATTAATCCTTCTTCTGTTTCAAAATCTTTTACCTTTACTAAATCAGGTTCTTTTGTAAGTTTTTTTATTAAAAACTCAGTAAATTCTACTATACTCATTATTTTTTACTCTTTTCTTCGTGGAATTTTTTCATAATTCCTACTTTACTGAGTATATTTCTAACTGTATCTGTAGGTTGAGCTCCACTTTTTAACCATTTAATTACTGATTCTTCTTTAATATTTGATTTTTCATCAAGAGGACTATAAGTTCCTAATAATTCTATAAAATTACCATCTCTTTTTTCTCTTGAATCAGATACTACAACACGATAATATGGTCTTTTTGTTGCTCCAACTCTTTTTAATCTTAATTTAACAGCCATAATTTCTTCCTTTCCTTAATGATTATATATTACTATATAAATTAAAATATGTCAACTGTTATATGTTGACATATCATATTATTTATTTGTTTCAGATTCATCAAGGTAATCTTCTTTTACCTCTTGATCTATTTTTTCTAAAGTATCCTCTATTTTATCCTCATCAATTATTAAATCATATTCATCCTCATTATCTTCAATTGCTATTTTAAATTTTGTATCTCCTATAATTTCAATTCCCAGTTCTTTTTCTATAATATAATGAATTACATTATCTTTTACACTTACATCAATACAATTGGGATTTTTTAAACTTTTAATAATAATTTCAGAATTATCAGACAAAGTAGACTCTTCTTTAAGTCTTACATTTACTCTTTCTTCATAATTTATTCTTTTTGTTGCTACATTTGTTCTTGTATTGTCATCATAACTATACCAAATATTTACATCAAAATTACCTCTTATTAATACACTTCCACCATCATTCTCGCCGTTTAAATTATGGTTAATAACCCAACAGCCAAGTACTGTGTCAACATTATCTTCAATACTTAAATCATACTCATTTTTAAAAGTTTTTTTACCTTTTCCAATTACAGCTTTAGTAACAATTTCTTTGTATTGCATATAACCCTCCTCACTTTAATTTATGCAATTAGCCTATTTAATGTGAAATAAAATTTTACTTTTGCTTTCTTATATATTAAAATGTTGATAGGAGGGTTTTTATGTATGTAAAAGAATTAATAAATAATAATATAAGAGTTTATCCTTTAAAAGTTAAAGAAAAAGAACTAATAGGATTTCAAAAAAGCATTTTATTAAATCTGTTTAATAAAGATTTACTAAAAAAATATGAATTATATTCTTCTTGGGGAGATAAAGATAAATTTATTACTTTTATGATGCAAGATAAGCATGATAAATATGATTTTTATTTTGAACAAGGCTTTAGTAGTGGAAGTAATGATTATATGAGGATTTTAAATTTTGAAAAGTCAAAAGATATCGTTACTCTTTCAGATATTGAAAAAAACCTGGATAGTTCCTTTGAAGTTAAAATCAGAAAAGAGGAAGAAAATATAGCACATCAAAAAGAATTATTAGATGACAATACCGCTTACTATGGAATTTATAATATTGAAGATATAACCTATGGCGGAGGTCATACAAGTGTTGGTTATAGAAAAAAAGACTTAATTCAAATACCACTTGAAATATACTATGCAGAAAAACTGTTAGAAGGAAAATTAGATATTTTAAGTGAAGCAGTAAAAAAGGATTACAATATGATTGATGAAGTAATAAAGTTTATAAAATTTTATCATATTTATGATTCATACAACGTAGATGAACTAAAAAAACTGTTGGATGAAAATTCTTTTAACAATTTAATGCTTCAAGCTGAAAATACCACTGATCTGGTACAAAAATTAAAGAAATAATAATTTAATTTATTATTTCTCCATTCAAGCTAAAACTCTTTGTATTGGTAATCCTGACATCAACAATATTACCAATATTTTTTTTATCTCCGATTATGTTTACTAGTTTCATATTCTCTGTATACCCTGATAATTTTGTCTTATCTTTATCACTTAGTCCAGTAATTAAACATTTCATTGTTTTATCCAGCATATTTTTATTTGATAAATTGCTGTAATAATTGATTCTCTTATTTAGTCTTGCCAGTCTGTCTTTTTTTACTTCCTCATCAATATTGTTTTTCATTCTAGCTGCCGGAGTACCTTCTCTGGCAGAAAATATAAATGTAAAAGCTCCGTCAAATTTACATTCTTCTACAATATTAAGAGTTTCATTAAAATCTTCTTCAGTTTCCTCTGGAAAGCCCACAATTATATCAGTGGTAATTGAAACACCTTCTATTTCTTTTCTGATTTTTCTAAATAAATTTAAATACTCTTCCTTAGTATATCTTCTTCCCATTAACTTTAATATTTTATTGCTTCCTGATTGTACAGGCAAATGAATATAAGGCATTATATTTTTATGATTTTTAATCACTTCTATCATCTCATCTGTAAAGTCCCAAGGATGAGAGGTTACAAATCTTATTCTTTCTATATTAGTTTTGCTCACATCTTCAAGTAAATTTGAAAGATTATAATTATCATATAGATCCTTTCCATATGCATTTACATTTTGACCTAATAGTGTTATTTCTTTATATCCATTTTCTTTTAAATCTTTTACTTCTTTTATTATTTCTTCTTTAACTCTGCTTCTCTGGCTTCCTCTTGTATAGGGTACTATACAATATGTACAGAACTTATCACAGCCGTATATTATATCAATCCAGGCACTTATTTTAGAATCTCTTGATATGGGAATGCTTTCATATACATTGCCTTCATGGCTCAATACTTCAATAAACGGTTCTTTTGAATTCATACAACTGTTTAATATTTCTAATAAATTATTTATATTATGAGTTCCGAAAACAAAGTTTAGCCATTTATACTTATTTAAAATGTTTTCAACCACACTTTCTTCCTGAGGCATGCATCCACACATACCAACTAAAATATCCGGTTTGGCTTTTTTAAGATGTTTTATTCTTCCAAGAAGTCCAAATACCTTGTCATGAACATTTTCTCTTATTGCACAGGTATTTAAAATGATTAAGTCTGCATCATTCATATCAATTGTAAATTCAAATCCAGCACTATCTAAAATTCCTTTTATTCTTTCTGTATCATGTTCATTCATTTGGCAGCCATATGTTCTTATAAAATATTTTTTATTCAAACCCATGATTTCATAATTATTTATATTATATTTATAATAATTTATATTTGTTTTATTTCTTTTTTTAGCATCTATCATATTAGGTAATTGCATTTTATCACTCCTAGCAGTTGTATTATATCATAAAAAAAAAGAAAAACAATTATTTCTAATTGTTTTAATATCTGTTTGAGCTAAAAGGTTTATTAAAAGGTTTTCTGTTTGAATTCTTTTTATTTGCTCTACATTCTTTACATCTAGATGGTTCATTAGTAAAACCTTTTTCTTCATAGAATTCTTGTTCACCAACTGTAAATACAAATTCTTTTCCACAGTCTTTACAAACAATAGTCTTATCTTTTTTCTCCATTTTGTTACCTCCTTCTTTGATTTAAAGTTATTTAATCGTTAAAAAGAAAGCAACAAAATAAAAACTTAAATCTAAATCATTATAACATATTATATTCACAAATACAATAAGAAGTTATTCTTCTACAGTAATATTTTCAATATTAACATCATTTATATCTTCAAAAGTCATACTGTAAGTAACATTATCATATTCAACTGTATTTATTGAACTATAAAAATCTGTTAAATTCATTATCACTTTTTCAATATTTTCATAATACTGAACATCCACTATAACTTCAAAATAGTCTTCATTAGTATATTCTGTTTCATTTATAGAATTATATACTTCCAAAAATTTAGTATCTTTAATTGTATATCTTGCTATTTTATAATCTTCTTCATTTACAGTGGTATAGGTTTCATCAGTTAATAGTTTAATAATATTTTCAATACTTAGAAATGTCTGATCATAATCATTGTATATGTTTACATTATCTTTTTTAATATAGGCTGTATGAACATCATTCACTTCATAATAGATTCCCTCATTATAGTAATAATAATTTACATTATCGCGATATTTCTTTTCAATTAATTCTTTATTCAGACTTTCTCTTTCTATATTCAATAGTAAAATATCAGCATCCTTAACCAATGAAATATGAGTTTTAAAATTATTATCTTTCAGAACTTCAAGTTTTTCTATAATCAAAGTATCATTATCAGTATTTTGGTTATTTAAATCTTCATTGTTAACAAAATATCCCATAACCATTACAACTAAAAATAAAACAGCATATCCGACCAATGTCATTACTGCCTTATTCTTTTTCTCCTCAGGAGTCAGCTGATCCTTAGGCTTTCCTATAAAATTAAATAATTTCTTCATTGAATACCATACCTTTCAAATTTTTTCTTCCATTTAAAAATTCTTTTACATCCATTTCCTTTTTACCCTCAGGTTTGATTCTTTTTATAATTATTTCTTTATCCTTGCATTGTACCCCTATTCCAGCTTTATATATATTTGTTATTTCTCCAGGTTTACCTTTTGAATTTTCACCAATTTCAGATTCTAAAATTTTTATATTTTCTTTTTTAAGTATAGCATAACTTACCGGAAAAGGGAATAATCCGCGAATCTTATTGTATACTTCTCTAACAGGTTTATTAAAATCTATTAATTCATCTTCTCTTTTAATATTATAGGCGTATGTTGCCTCTTCATTATTTTGAGGTATACTTTCATTCGTTTTATTAAATATGCTTGGTAACACTTTAAGTAATAACTCACTTCCTAAAATACTCAACTTATCATGAAGAGTCCCGACATTATCTTTTTCACTTATCTTAATACTTTCCTGAAAAATAATATTTCCTTCATCCATTTTTTCATTCATATACATTATCGTAATTCCGGTTTCCACATATCCATCAATAATAGCTTTATGAATCGGAGCTCCTCCTCTTAATTTAGGAAGAAGTGATGCATGAACATTAATGGCACCATAAAGAGGAGTTTCCAGTAAAATATTAGGAATTATCTGACCATAGGCGCATGTAATAATAATATCCGGTTTTACCTCCAATATTCTATCATACTCATTTCTTATCTTTACTGGCTGAAACACTTCAATATTGTATTTTAAAGCTAATTCCTTTATTGGTGAAAACTTGATTTCTTTCTTTCTTCCAACTTCTTTATCCGGTTGAGTCACAACAAGAACAACACTATAATTATCTATTAAACTTTTCAATACAGGAACTGCAAATTCAGGTGTTCCCATAAATACAATTCTTTTATTATTTTTCATAAAAAACTCCAATTATAAAATAATTATATAATAAAAATTTACATTTTACTATATAATTATTTTTATATCTTTTTATTAAGTCTTTTATGCTTTAATCAACATTTCTCAGGTACTCCATGAGCTGTTTCCGGAGTAATAAGCGTCTGTCCATTTGTGCCATTGTTGGCAAATGCATTGACCCCTATCTCCATTTGAGACAGAAATGCGCCTATGCTTGCACTTCCTTGAGGTATAAGATTGTATCTAAATGCATCTGCACCTATCTCAAGTGTTAAGCAGCCAAAGTGAGAATCAAACGAAATTGTTAAACTTGTTAATTGATTATTTGAAAAAGCACCTTCACCATATGAGAAAATTGTATTAGGAGTACTTAATGTTGATAAAGAGTTGTTTGAAAAAGCATAGTCTCCTATATAAGTTATACCTACTGGAAGACTTAAAGAAGTTATGCCTTTATTTTGAAAGGCGTTGTCTCCAATTCCAACTACAGGCACTTCATTTATTGTACTTGGTATTACTACTTCACTTGAACAAGCAGGACAAACTCCGCTATTATATCCTGTTATTTCTCCTATTGACTCATTAAATACAAAACAGCTGCTGCAATCAACAGTGGATAATTCACACTCAGAAAGTTCTGGATATATTATCTCTTCTGATTCATTTGTTTTTTTTGCACATAATTCTCCATTATTTATTACAAATGAGATTTCTCCTGTCTCTGTCACTATTATTGTTGTATTTTTTAATTTCTTCCCTGAAAAAGTTATATCTACATTTCCTTCCTTATCTAAATTCCCTTCTTCATCATATGTATATGTTGTTGTCTCTAATGTTCCTTTTTTTATTAAACTTGCTGCATATCCCTGTTCTATTGTTTCTAATACATTTTCTACTTCTACTTCAAATGCATTTGTCTTTGCTTCTTTGAATACCTTCAATATCTTTGGTACTGCTATTACTACTAATAATGCCAGTATTGCTATTACTGCTAACAGTTCTATTAATGTAAAACCTTTTTTCATTGTATTTCTCCTATTATAGCATTATTTTACTATAGTATTTACATGAAATCAACATTAAATATTTACTGGATTAATGTCAACATCAATTTTAAGAGAAATTTCTTCCAATATTTAATAACCATATAATAAAAAAATATTTACAATAATGTAAATATTATCTTAAATATACAGGTGTTATTGTTGTATTTTTATTTGAGCCATTGTAGGCAAAAGCTTCAGAACCTATTGTTACCGCTCCTGAAGTATTATCAATAGTGGCATTACCCTGCAGAATATAATTATGTTTAAAAGCAGAACTCTCAATTGATGTAACACTATTTGGAATGGCAATACTTGAAAGTTGATTTGAATTGAATGCATAAGTTTTTATAGTTGTTACCGTATTCGGAATGGTTATACTACTGATATTTGTTCCACTAAAAGCACTTCTCCCTATTATTATTACATTGTTCGGTATTACAACACCTGATTTCTTCCACCCGCCATAACTAATTAAATATGAAGTGTTTTCTGACCCATCCGGATTTCTTGCATAAATAAAAGCTTTATCATCAGGTAAAAGATTATCATTGCAAATTCCTGCTCCAATTGAAGTAACACTATTCGGTATTGTTATATTTGTCAATTGATTGTTATCAAATACTTCATCCCCGAGAGTTGTAACACTATTAGGAATTACTACATTTGTTAATTGATTTACATAAAAAGCACTATTTCCAATAGTAATTATTCCATTTTCCAAAGTCAAACTTGTCAATTGATTGGACTGAAATGCAAAATACTGTATGTTTTCAACATTTCCTGGAATAGTTAAACTGGTTAACTGGTTATTAGAAAAGGCAAAAGTTCCTATCGAAATTAATCCTTCACCCAATGTCAAATTAGAAATCTGATTGGACTGAAATGCAAAGGTTTCTATTGTCTCAACATTATCTGGAATTACTACACCTGTAAGCTGACTGGATTGAAAAGCATTTGCTCCGATTACTGTTACTTCTACTTCTCCGATTGTTTCAGGAATTACAACAGAACTTGGACAATTTTCATTTGTATAATCATAATCAGTTATTGTTCCACTATTAAAAGTAAAACAACTTTCAGCAGTAGGATAAACCAAACATTCTCCAATAGGTATTTTCTCTATCGTAATTTCAGAAGAACTTGTACCTTTAGTTGCACAGTAGCCATCTCTGTATATTGCTATTTTAATTAATCCGTCACTTGTTATATTTATTTCTCCATCCTGTATGATTCTTCCCGAAAAATTCAATTCTACAGGCCCCGTTTTAGATTCCACTCCATTTTTATATGAAATTGTAGTTTCATCAGAATCTCCATTAAATAAACTTTTTGCATAACCCTGCTTTGCTGCATTTACAATGTTTTTTGCCTCTACTTCAAAAGCATTTGTTTTTGCTTCATTGAATAACTGCAATATCTTTGGTACTGCTATTACTACTAATAATGCCAGTATTGCTATTACTGCCAATAATTCTATTAATGTAAAACCTTTTTTCATTACATTACTCCTATTATAAGTATTATTCTACTATAGTATTTACATGAAATCAACATTTAAATACTTACTGGATTAATGTCAATATCAATCTTGAGATCATCATTAATAAAGTTATTTTTAATCTCTTCCAATATTTCAAATAAATTTTCTGCTTTTCTATATTTAATAATTATTTGAAAATGATAATTATTTTTCAATTTAAATACCCTGGCAGTGGATGGACCCAATACAATAAAGTTATTATTTAAAACTTTTAATAAATAATTTTTTATCTTGTTGCTTTCATCTCTTGCTTTTTCGTAATGCTTACTTATTATCTTAATGGATATCAAATAAAAATATGGAGGATATTTCAGATTTTTTCTAATATTCATCTCATAATTATAATACGGAATATAATCAAAGTTTTTAATAAATCTTAAAACATAGTTATCAGGATTAAATGTTTGAATAATAACTTCACCAGGCAGATTGTATCTTGCACTTCTTCCGCTTGTCTGCATCAATAGTTCAAAAGTTCTTTCACTACTTCTGAAATCCGGCATGGATAAAGAGGAATCTATATTTAGAATTCCCACTAATGTGACATTTGGAAAATTCAATCCTTTGGATATCATTTGAGTTCCAACTAAAATATCATATTCATGATTCTTAAAACTCTCAATCAGTTTTTGGTGACTACCTTTTGTACTTGTAGTATCCAAATCCATTCTTAGTATTCTTGCAGCTGGAAAAGTTTCATTCAGTAAATTTTCTAATTTTTCTGTTCCCATACCAAGTGTTTTTATTGATTCGTTTTTACAGTTAGGACATGTTTCACTCATTGTTTCTCTATAGCCACATAAGTGACAAGTCAATGAATTGCTTGTTTTATGATAGATTAAAGAAATGTCACAATTTGGACATTTGTGTACAAAGCCACAGTTGGAACAACTAATAAATGTTGAATAGCCTCTTCTGTTAAGTAATATGATTGCCTGCTCATTTCTTGATAAACATGAATCTATTTTTTCCTTTAACAGCTCACTAATGATAAAATTTCTTTTTTTAACTTCATTAGTCATGTCCACTAAAGTAATTTCTGGTAAATTATTATTTATTCTTTTATCTAAAGTTATTAACTTAAATACTCCTTTAACTGCTCTGGAATATTGTTCTAATGAAGGAGTGGCACTTCCAAGTAAACAAAGAGCATTATTATATTCACAGCGTTTAAAAGCCACATCAATCGCATTATATTTAGGAGTGTTTTCCTGTTTATACGTTGAACTTTGACATTCATCAATAATTATTAAGCCTAGGTTCTTAAGCGGGGCGAATACTGCACTTCTAGCTCCAACTACAACTGATATTTCTCCCTTGAATATCCTTCTATATTCATCATATTTTTCTCCTTCACTTAAACGTGAGTGAAGAACAGCCACCTTTTCTCCGAATTTTCCTTTAAATCTTGAAATAATTTGAGGAGTTAAGCTAATCTCAGGGACTAGCATTAAAGCAGTCTTACCTTTTTTAAGAACATTATCTATTACTTTTATGTATACTTCCGTTTTTCCACTTCCCGTTACTCCATACAGTAATATTTTATTATTATCTTTAGTATTTATAATTTCATTATAGACTTTTTCTTGAAGTTCAGTCAGACTGATGCCTATTGTTTCTTCACTAATAAACTCTATTTGTCTGCTCACTTCTTTTTTTACTTCCACAATTACATTGGATTTTATTAAATTACTTACAACACTGGATTTTATTTCACTTTTTTTAACAGTTTCTTTTGCTTTTAAAAACTCTATAATTTCTATTTCTTTTTTTCTTCTTTGATGACTTTCAATATAATTTAATAAATTTATATTTTTATTTAGTTTAATATAAGTATCATATTTCCTGTTGATATTTGTTTTTTGAGATGCTTTTAAAGCTTTAGGAAGCATTATTTGATAACAGGATATCAAGTTGGATAAGGTAAGAGATTTAATGTATTTTCCCAATTCCAATAATTCTTCATTAAGATAAAAATCTTTTTCAACTATTTTATATATTTCTCTGTAACTGACAGCTTTTTCCTTATTTTTATGTATTTTTAAAACAAAACCTTCTACTATTGTTTTACCAAAAGGAACTAATACTTTATGCCCCACCTTAATTTCATGAATAATATTTTCAGGGATTAAATAATCAAATGTCTTGTCAAGATCTTTAACATTATATTCAATAATTACACTTGCATACATGATTCACCTTGTTAAAAGATATCCAATAACTGATCTAGCTTATCAATTACTTTAAAACCTTTGGATTCCAATTCAATGGAAAATCTTACTCCAATCCCGCCTTCTTTTTCCCATTCAGTTAAATTCTGAGAGTAGTCATCCACTAGAATTGCATCCTTGCTGTGAACCATTTTTGTCTTTGATATTTCTTTTGGAACAATAATTATTGTAATATCTTTAAAATAATTTCTTATAAAATTCACCTTCAATATTCCTTCTTCCAAAGAATTCACATGAGTCAGCAGGCTTATTATAAATCTATTTGACTTTATCAGTTTATTAATGCATTTTATGCTGTCTCTAAGAATATATTTTTTATCTATCATTTTTGAGTAATCATACTTTGCCAGAAATTCTGTTTTAGCTTTTGTATCACTCATGTCAATATTATTGTCATTGAAAGCCTTGTATACCAAAGGTATGGTATCCAGTATAACTCCATCAAAATCTATGTATAATTCTTTCTTACTATTCATTTATCTCACCTAATTTCATTATACAATAATAATTTATTCTTCGCTATAAATAAAAAAAACCATAAATGGTTTTTTATTTTAATTTATTTTTAATTCTTTTATATAATATTTTAAAGTCTGGAAAAGAAATAACCAGTCTTTTCGTTAATAAAGTTGATTTCAGTAATTCTTTTTTTACCAGTTCACTTATTTCTTCAGTTGAATCCTTTGTAGTGATTTTTATTCTATTTTTTATTTTAAATAAAATTATCAATGTTATTAATAAATCAAAAATAAATATTGACAGCAGAATTAAACTTACAATTTCAATTATATCTGAACTCAATAAATTTATTTTATCAATTAAAATAGGATTAATAAGATATAACAAAAAAATACAGCCAAGTCCGAATAATATTAAATTCAACAGGCAAATTCTTCCATTAATATTAAATTTATTATTACTGTAGTCCCACCATCTTGCTTTAAACAATAATTCCATAAAAAAACTGATTAAATATTCTACAGACCCACATATAATCATAGATTCAAAGAATATAAAAAGAGGATGAGCAACCTTGTCTGAAAGTAACAACATTACCAGGACACTTCCAATTCCATAAATAGGAAGATAAGGTCCTATTAAAAATCCTCTATTTACTATTTTTTTTGTTTCAATAAATATTAAAATTATTTCTGATATCCAACCAATGAAAGAATAAATAAAGAATAATAAAATATATAATTGAATTGTTTCCATAGTTACTCCTCTTTATAATTCTATTAATTATTATACCATATTTAAATAATTTTTATATGAACTTCTTTTAATTGCTGTTCTGTAACTTCGCTTGGAGATCCCATTAACAAATCCTGAGCATTATTATTCATTGGAAAAGCTATGGTTTCTTTAATATTTTTTTCATCCTTAAGCAGCATGATTATTCTGTCAACACCAGGTGCCATTCCTGCATGAGGAGGAGCACCATATTGAAAAGCATTATATAGAGATTTAAATTTATTTTCTAACACTTCCTGATCATAGCCTGCTATTTCAAATGCCTTTTTCATAATATTTATATCATGGTTTCTTACCGCTCCGCTGGATAGTTCTATTCCATTGCAAACAACATCATATTGATATGCAACAATATCTTCAGGTTTTTTGTTCAATAAACTGTCCATTCCTCCCTGTGGCATACTGAACGGATTATGTGTAAAATCAATTCTATTTTCCTCTTCATTGAATTCATACATTGGGAAATCAACAATAAAGCAAAATTCAATTCTATTCTCAGCTATTAGATCTAATTTTCTACCTAATTCCATCCTTATTTGACCTGCAAAATTGTTTGCATTGTTTTTATCAGCTATAAAAAAGATAACACTGTTTGACTTTAAATTACAGATTTCTATCAATTCTTTTCTTTCCTTATCCGATAGAAATTTATCTATCGGTCCAGAAAACGTCATATCTTCATTTACCTTAAAATAACCAATGCCTGGCATTCCAATACTGGAAGCATATGAGACAATCTCATTAAACCATGAGTTTGACTTATCAGCTAAATCATCTATTTTTATTCCTCTTACAGTTATGCCTCTAAAAGGTTTGAATTCTGAATCTTTAAATATTTCTGACAAATCAATTATCTCCAACGGATTTCTTAAATCCGGTTTGTCTGTACCATATTTAAGCATTGAATCTTTATATGCAATTCTTCTGAATGGTTTAGAACTTATTTCTTTATCACTGAATTTTGAGAATGTTTCATACAATACCTCTTCAGCCACTTCATATACATCTTCTGCAGTTGCAAAAGACATTTCAAAGTCCAATTGATAAAATTCACCGGGAGTTCTATCGCTTCTCCCATCTTCATCTCTGAAACAAGGAGCAATCTGGAAATATCTGTTAAAACCACTTACCATTAATAACTGTTTAAATATTTGAGGTGCTTGAGGCAGTACATAAAATTTACCTTTATGCTTCCTTGATGGAATTAAAAATTCACGAGCTCCTTCAGGAGAGGAAGCAGATAATATTGGAGTCTGTATTTCATGAAAACCCAAAGTTCTCATTTTACTTCTTAAAAAATCTATCACTTTGCTTCTGAAAATAATATTTTCATGTACTTTAGGATTTCTTAAATCCAGAAATCTGTATTTTAACCTTAATTCTTCATTCACCTCATTGGAAGAAAATATTTCAAATGGAAGAGGCTTATTTACTCTACTTAAAATATCCACTTTTCTTACCAGTATTTCTATTTTTCCTGTATTAAGTTTTAAATTATAATCTTCTTCATCTCTTTTTCTAACAATTCCATGAGCTGTTATTACAGATTCTTTAGTAAGATTAAAAAAAATTGAGTCATCATTACTTACCAGCTGTACAATTCCTCTTTCATCTCTTAAATCTACAAATAATATCCCACCATGATCTCTAATATTTTCAACCCAGCCGGAAACTCTTATTTCTTTATCAATAAGTTTTTCATTTACTTCTCCACAATAATCTGTGCGATATATATTTTCTTTTATCATTTTTTATCTATCTCCTCTTTCATAAGGTTCATTGTCTTCAAAGGATTTGCCTGACCCCTGGTTTTTTTCATAACCTGACCAACCAAATAATCAATAGCATTAGTCTTCCCTTCTTTATATTTTATTATAGTATCTGAATTCTCATTAATAACTTCTAATATAACCTGCTTTATTGAATCATCATCAGTTATTTGTTCAATATTCAATTCTTTCACCAGGATATTTGGATCTTTCTTTTCATCTAAAGCTTTGACTAAGACTTCTTTTCCCTGTTTAATGGATATTTTATTATTATCAACTGAAGATATTAAATCTATCAACATTCTGGGAGTTAAAACTATATCATCAATGGAAACTTCATTCCTGTTTAAATAACTCATTACAATTCCATTAATCCAGTTTATGCTTAATTTAGGATTTGCTCCATTTTCTAAAGTTTTTTCAAAAAAGTCACATATTGATTTATCTTTTACAATAATATTGGCATCATATTTAGATAATTCTAATTCCTTAATATATCTTTCTTTTCTTTCATAGGCCAGTTCAGGAATTTCTTTTCTTATTGATTCCAGCCATTCCTTACTTATTTTATATTTTGGTAGATTTGGTTCAATAAAATACTTATAATCTATTGCATCCACTTTACTGCGCATAAAAACAGTTGTTCCGGTTTCTTCATCAAAACGTCTTGTTTGCTGAGGCATCTCACCATATGAACCGTCTTCTTTAGCTTCAATCTGTCTATTTATTTCATAATTAATAGCATCTCTTACTCCTCCGAAAGAGTTTACATTTTTAACTTCAATCTTTGTTCCCCAGTTCTTTGGATTTGTTTCATCTTTATCAGATTCCATAATGGATACGTTAACATCACATCTTACTTGACCTTTCTTACTATCAGCTTCACTGATTTCTGCATACTGGTATACACTTCTCATAGTTTCTAAAAAAGCAACTGCTTCATCCGCTGATCTAAAATCAGGTTCAGTTACAAGTTCCAATAATGGCACACCTGCTCTATTGTAGTCAATGGTAGAATAAGAAGAATAATGATCAGTTGAGGCTGCATCTTCCTCTAAGTGAATATTGTTTATTCTAACAGTTTTTTTATCACCATTTACCTCATATGTAAAACTTCCATATATTCCAACCGGAGCCGGTTTAGTTTCTTGAGTTAATTGAAATCCTTTTGGTAAATCAGGATAGTAATAATTCTTTCTTTCAAAATATAGATATTCAGGCTGCTTGCAATTTAAAATCATACTTGCCATTAAGGATTTTTTAACTGCTTCTTTATTAATTCTTGGAAGTATTCCAGGAAAAGCCATATCTATTGCAGAAACATTGCTATTTGCTTCTTCAGAATAATCATTTCTGGCAGGAGAAAACACTTTTGTTTTAGTCTCACTGATTTCACAATGCATTTCAAGACCAATTAATACTTTATATTTATCCATTATTCAATCTCCTTTGCTATTTGATTTTTATAGTTCATCATTGATTCCAAAGCATAGGCGATATTTAAAATATTTACATCATCATAGCAGTTTCCAGTAATATTTAATCCAACTGGCAGTGAATTAACAAAACCATCAGGAATGGTAATTGAAGGAAATCCTCCAAAGTTTCCCACTTGAAGATGTTCTTCCAGCACTGTTGTATTTCTGTCTAATTTATCATCTATTTCATTTAATAATTTTGCCGGACCGCTTCCTACAGGTAAAACTACAGCATCGTAGGTTTTAAATAACTTTTTCCATTCATCTACGAGCAATCTTCTTACTCTTTGAGCATTATAGAAATATCTGTCTTTATTTTCTGCCTGTAGAACATATGAACCTATTACAAATCTTCTTTTTATAAGTGGAGAAAAACCTTTAGTACGATATTTCTTCATCATTTCAATATAGTCCTCACCCTCTTCTCTAGGGCCGAATATTATTCCAGTTAAATTTGACATATTTGAGGTAGCTTCCGCACATGAAATTACTACATATACTGACGGAAGCGCATTAATTAATCTCTTATCAATAGAAACTTCCTCTATTTCAAATCCCAAGCTTTTAGCTTTTTCTAAAACAGCATAGAAATTTTTAAAATGTGCCTTTAACTCATCAGATGCATTAGGATACATTTCTATATCAGCTATCTCCTTTATATAACAAAGTTTTTTACCTTTAACATTTTTGGATAATGATTCAAACAGCTTTATGTCTTTTGAATCCCAGGTGGTCATGTCTCTTTTATCTATACCCTTCATATTATCAACTACAATTGCGGCATCTTCAACTGATCTAGCTAAAACTCCGCAGTGATCTAAACTTGATGAAAAAGGAAAAAGACCATATCTGGAAATCATGCCATATGTTGGCTTATAACCCACAATTCCACAATAGGCTGCAGGTTTCCTAATAGAATCTCCTGTATCGCTTCCAGTTGCATACGGATATACCCCGGCTGCTACAGCACATGCAGAACCTGAAGAAGATCCGGCACACATCCTTGAAGGATCCCAAGGATTTCTTACCACACCGGTATGACCGGTTGTCCCAGTTCCACCCATGCCAAATTCATCTAAAACAGTTTTATTAACTCCAACTGCACCAGCTTTTTCTAAATTTTCAATGGTAGTTGCAGTAAAAAAAGGAATATAATCTCTTAAAGTATTTGATGAACCCGTACTTAAAATACCTTTTGTACTATAATTATCCTTTATACCGTAGGGAATTCCAGATAAAAAATTATCTGTTACTTCTTTTGCCTGTGCTTCATCCAGTATTTTTCTTGTATCTCGTGTGATTTCTTAAGTGATTCTTCTATTAATTCCTTGGAAGAAATTTTTTTATTCAATAAAGCCTCATGTATTTCTAAAATATTCTTATCCATGTAACTCATTATTTCACCACCTTAGGAACTTTAATTTCTCTTCCTATATAGTCATCACAGTTAGCTAAAACAGCTTCAATAGAAACTGAACCATCTTCATCGTCTTCGTCTTCTCTCAGTTCAAAAATAAAATCATCAAGACAATGTGTCATTGGCTCAACTTTCTCTATTTCAGGTATTTCATTTATAATATTAATATTCTGATCAATTATTTCAAATTCTTCCAATACCATATCATTTTCTTCTTTTGTTAAACCTATAAGTAATTTTTCAGATAAATCATCAACTACTTCTTTTGTAAATTTCATAAATATCCTCCTTTTTAGATAAAAAAACAGCAATCAAAATCCCAGAAGGGACGATTACTGTAATATCCGTGGTACCACCCTATTTATCATTGTTAATGATCGCTCTTTAATCTTAACGGTTATCCGGCTTATATTACTACTGCTTCACATAAGCAACTCCAAAGTGTTCTTCATAATACATTCTATTGTTAGCTTTCACCTATTCTAACTCTCTTATAATAGAAATCAATATTATTACTCTCTTCTTCTCAGTCGTTGGTAAAATTATATGATAAATTAACAAAAAAGTCAATTATTTAATATAATTGACTTAAGATATTATTATTGTTTTATTAATTTTAAACTTGCAACATCATAAGGAGTTTTATTCAACATTTCATTGATTTCTTCAATTCCTATGTTAACACTGATACTTGGATTCGCTAAATATGCTCTTACAGAATTTATTAAGTTTTGTCCTGTAGTTCCATAATTTTTTGTTAATTTTTCTTTCATTTTTTCTAATATTGCAATAGAAACAGTTAATTCTTCCAATTTTTCCTTCTTTTCTTTTATACTTAGAGAAGCACTAGTAGCTTCATTAAATAATGTTTGAATTTGAATTAAAGCACAATCAATTGCCATTTCTTGTTTAGATTTCTCAGTTTCCAATTTTTGATAAACCGGATCTTCTTTTTCTAAATTTACTAAAGCTGCAATAAAGCTAATGACAGCATATTTTCCTTTTGTTGATTTAGCTTTTTTTAGAACAGCTTGTTGACCATCAATTTTAATTCTTGATTCTTTTGAATCTTTATCTAAATTTAATATTTCTGACTTTAAACCAATAGTCTTACTAAAAGTAGTATCTATTTTTGATTCTATATTAGTTTTTTTAGTATCTATAGCATTCATTGATTCAAATAATTCAGCGATTTTATTTAATTTAGATAAATCACTTAAAGTTAAAGAATATTCTTCAACCGGTTCACTCTTTAAACTAATTTTATTACCTGCCAGACCAACTTTAATCTTTTGAATTTTTTTCTTTCCATTATCGCAAAAATTATTAATTAATGTTTCATAATTACTTGCAAATTGTTTTTTAAAAGCTTCACTATTTTTAACTTTAGTTTTAATAATGTTTTTAATATTTTCAATAGTAGCTTCAACATTTTTAATTTCTGTAATAACTTTAGTTAATTCATCCTGTATTCTTTTATAATTCATTCCTTTATTAATATCATTTCGGTTATTGTTACCTTCAGTTATTCTTGAATTTAACCATTGATTTAATAATGCAGGATCATTGTACATAGCTTCATTTGTACCTTCAAGAATTCTTGCTTGAATTTCTCTTAGAACATTTTTCTGATTCTCTAATTCTAGTAAAGATTGTTCCTGATCAGACAATAACTTTTTTAATTTTTCATTCAGTTTAGATAATTTTTTATTATCTCCATTAGTGTGAGCTTTATATAAAGTTTCTAATGAAACTCCAATTCTTCCTAAAACTTCTTCAATTTTAGAAAATTCAACTTTTTTTGTTTTCATAAAATTTTCTCCTTTTAGTTATTTATTTTAAAGTAATAAAAAAAGATTGTCAAATAAAAAAATAAAAAATTTTTATTTTTTATTATTTTTTTTCTTTTTTCCTGCTTTTGAGTATGCAATTGCAGCTGCTACCTTAACTGCTTTTTTCTTTGATGGTGGTCTGTAATTACCTATTTTACCGTCACCCTTAGTATAATCATCTACTAATTCTTTAATATTTTCTGATATAACCTTTTTACTCTTTCCCTTTTTTAATGGCATAATAACCTTCATTTCTAGTATTATTATGTTAATTAAAAGGAACATTCTTAATTGCAAAATAATCTTACCAATTGAAAATCCATATCTTTATTTATACTTCTTGAATAATTCATATTGAACTTATTAAAATATTTTATTATTCTTTTAACTATTTTCTGCATTTCTTTTAAGTTGTCTGAATAACTGTAGGAACAAGATAAATTAAATACCTGATCATTTTCATTAATAATAAAATAAGAATCATTTTCTTTCGTCACTACTTCTGAATTTTCTTTTGACAAAATAGTAAACAATAAACTAGAACTATTATTTTTTTGAGACAATAATTCAATAAAAACTGTTCCCTCTGGAATTTTATAATCTGAGTGTATTAAATCCGATAAGTTTAAAATTTTTATGGAATGTCCATCTTTAGAATAAAATGTTAAATAATGATATTCTTTTTTGTTCATAACTTCTCCTGAATAACATTAATTATTGTAAAATAAACTAATGAAAAAAACAACTGAATATTGCTGAAATTAAAAATATAGAAATATTATTAAGTAGATTTACAATATCGTTATTAATAAATTTTATTCCCTTATAATAATCAGTTCTAATATTACAGTGTTCTTTTCTCTCAGTAATTCTTCTGCATTTGACACATTTATATTTCACCTGGATTAAAGAACCTAGAATGCTATCAATTAATGAACCAAGAAATCCCATTATTAATATTAAAACCAAAATAGAAATATTTGACTCAGTAACCATTGAATATGTGACTGCTATAATAAATGAACTCAGAATTGAAGATAATAAGCCTAAAACAGTTACTCCTCCAGAAATACCTTTAACAGTGTCTTTAAAAGTTAAAATATCCACTGGACTTTTTTTTGAAAGAACACCAATTTCAGAACCAACTGTATCAGCTAAAGAAGAAGCCATTACACAGGCATAAGCAATTAAAAAAATATCATTTTCATTAAAATAATAAATGATTATTGATAAAGTTGCAACTCCTACATTTGATATTACCTGCAGCATATCTCTTCTACCATGTTTTTGATTTATACTTTTAATTATAATGTTCCTTTTTTCTTCAGATATTTTTCCTGCAACTACTGTAATTAAAAAAGTAAACAATAATATTAAAAAACTGACTAATCCTCCAAAATAAGCTATCAGTATTGAAAAAACACATGCAACTATAGTTGCTGAAAACGAAAGAGATTTTTTATAATATGCAAATAATGCTAAAATAATACTTATTAAAATAGATGCAAATAAATTCATAATATCTCCATTTAGAACACTATTAACAGATATGAAATAATCGCGCTACCTAAAGGTAACAGTAAATTGTCATATCCTTTTAATCCAACAAATTCAAGAATTGAACTACTGATGGATATTATTAAAACATCAAAAATATTTAATGGTAAATTATATATATTTGAAAATATAACTGATATAAATAAAGCTGAAACAAATACTGTAATTATTCCAAGTATTGTTTTATTATTATTAAATTTATATTTCTGCTTAATACTTCCAAAATAAGGAGCTAAGCCATCTCCAATTGCCATTATAAATAATCCTATACCAAATGATGCAGTAAAATCAGAATTTAATACTGTTATTATAGATAGAATTAACATACTTATTGGATAATAGACAGTTCCCAATGATTTATTATTTATTCTTTCCATCGCTGAAAATAAGTTATTCTTATATGAAATATAATTCAATATTACAAAAGTTATAGGAGGAATCATTAAATGCCAACTACTATGAAAAAAGTATATCATAATTATCCAAGCAAAAGATACAAACACATGAACATATTTTCTTGAAAATTCAACAGATAATTTATATTTTCTTTTTAATTTATCTGCAGAAATTAATATAAAGAATATATAAATATAAGTAAATAAATAACCTAATAATATTCTCATCAGAAACTCCTCATTAATTAATAATAAAAGTATATCATAAATTTTAAATAAAAAATCAATTCATAAGAATTGATTAATTATTTTACATAGACATATTTTCAACATTTTTTTCCATTTGGTGCGAGCGAAGAGATTTGAACTCTCACAATCTAGTGATCATACGCCCCTCAAGCGTACGCGTCTACCATTCCGCCACGCTCGCATAAAAGAAAATTACTTTTCTTTTACCGCCTTTAACATCTTCTTCCAAAGTTTTGATGAGGAATAATTCAATATTCCAACTTTATATACTTTCAAACCATATTTTATTAATAAGAAACAGGTTAATAATAATAATCCAGTTGATATTAAAATGTCTACTATTCCTATCTGTCCAATAATCAATAAAACCGGTGATAATATAGAAGAGATAAACGGAATATACGAAATAAATTTTATAAATGTCGCACTGTCATATGCTGAAGATATTATAGCTAAATAGTATCCGGCAAGCATTAATATCATAATAGGTGTCTGTATTTGCTGATAATCCTCTATGCTTGTTGTCATTGATGCTAGAATGCCTGCAACCAGCGAATATGCTAGAAAGCTTAATAGTAATATAATAATTACAAAAGGAATAGCATAAATCATATTTGTAAATTGAGTACTTTGTAAAAAAGTATCAATCATTTGAGATATATCCAAGCCAAAACTGTTCATAAAGGATTCATGTGACAGTTTAGTCCTGATAATAATTCCAATTACTGAATAAACCAGAAACAACAGTCCCTGTGTTAATACGAATATGTTTGTTGCAATTATCTTGGATAAAAAGTGAGTTTTTGGAGAAACACTAGAAATTATTATTTCCATACTTTTTGAAGTTTTCTCTTCATTTATCTCTGCACCAATTGATTGAACAACCAGAATTATTAAGAAAAAGAATGGAATAATAAACGCAGGAATCAATATGTTACTTATCATCGTCATGAATTCTGAATTTTCATCCAGTTCTTTATTCAATAATGTTCTGTCAACCTCAACTGTCTTATATATGTTTTCCAATTCATTTAAATCAATATCACTTCTTTGCAGTGCAATATTTGACTTTGCACTGTTGAGTGTAGTAATTATATTTTGATATAACAATGTATCAATATAATCATAGGATATTATTTTTGCATTAAATATGTTTATTAAATCATTTTCTAATTCAATCACTATATTTTTACTTCTATCTGCTTTGATTTTTTCAACTAATTCATTTGTAGTTTTATCACTTTTACTTAATATAATATCAGAATTTACAATTGAATAACTTGTTGACTGATTATATATTGCCTCAAAGCTTTCATAGGCTGAAGCATTATCCACCACATATATATTTGTTGGTTCACTAAATTCTCCACCAAAATATTCTATAATTCTATCTATATTTAAAATAGCAGGAATTAACAATAGTAAAATAATATTTACCACTTTGAAATATTTACTAGAGAATTTCTTTTTAATGCCATGCTTAACTAAAAATTTAAGTTTATTTTTCAAATTCTTCACCTACTTTTTCAATGAATATCTCATTTAATGTTGCCTCTTCAACATCAAATTTTGTAATGTTCTTACACTTACTGACATATTTAAACACATCTTCAATAATCTTATCATTCTCTATTTTTACAATGAATTCACTCTTGTTTTTATCTACATTTAATACACCTTTAATTTTTAATAATTCATCCTTTTTAACATCTCCGTCAATTATAATATTCATCTTTCTATAATTTTTCTTGATATCTGATAATTTTCCACTTAAAACAGTTTTTCCATTAACCAGAACCACCAGCTTATCACAAAAAAATTCCGCATGCTCCATTCTATGGGTAGAAAAGATTATCATTGTGCCTTTTGCCTTCAATTCCAATATTTCCTTCTTAAACAATTCAATGTTGATAGGATCTAAGCCTGAAAAGGGCTCATCTAGAATCAAGAGATTTGGATCATTAATAATGGCAAGCAGAAATTGAATTTTCTGCTGATTTCCTTTAGACAATTCTTTTATTTTTCTATATTTATATTCTTTTACATTGAATCTTTCAAGATATTCATCAAGTTTTTTTTCTATTTCTTCCTCTTCCATCCCTTTTAGGCTGGCATAATAAACAGCCTGTTCCAAGACAGTAAATTTACCCAGTAAACTTCTTTCTTCTGTTAAAAAGCCTATTTTATCAGTTTCATTATAGGTTATTGGTTTACCATTTAATGTTATTTCACCATTTGTTTTATCAAGCAATCCGATGATCATTCTGAAAGTGGTTGTTTTACCTGCTCCATTGACACCTAATAGACCAAATATTTCACCTTTATCAATATCAAAGGATAAATTATCAACCGCCAGTATGTCCCCATAATATTTTGATACATTTTTAACACTTAACATAATTGCCTCCTAAATAATTATATTATTTTATTTCTTTAATAATTTCCAATCCTTTTTCTTCTAATTCTCTTATGCTTACCTTGCTTTTATATAGTGCCTCTTCAACTTTTAATTCAGTCCCATCTTCAAAATCCAAATATACTTCCTTTACACAGGAGAAGGCATACTTATATTTTGAATCTTCGTATATATAAAGCAGTGAATCATCACAAGTTTCACCTGTTTTGTCAGTTAATTCAAATACTGCTCTTGTTCTTTTACAATTGAAATTATTATAATAGCTTTTTAAATAAGTTCCTTCCAGACAGTCATATACTCTATATCCAAATGCATTGTAGGTTGTATTTCCATTCTGAGTGTTCTTTATGGAAAACATTGGAAATGAATTATATAAAGTGACACATAGAAAATCTATAAAGATAAGGATAAAGAAGAATTCAATCAGCAAGAACAATATATTGGCCAATAAATTTGTTTTTACTATTTCTGCTTCTGTTTTTTTAAAAATTTCATATTTTTCAACATCATCTTTATCTACATGTAAAGTTCTTGTATAACTGTCTTTTGTTTTAACATAAATATTTTCCATTTCTTTATCTTTAATTATTGCCTTTACTATTTCATTGTTTTTCAATTTGTTTTTTCTAGCATCTTCCAAAGATAAATGTAAATGCCTATTTGATATTATTACACAATTCTTAACAAATTTTTCGCCCTTGGGTCCAATAATGGTTATGCCCGGAGTACTTTTTAAATCTCCACTGTTTCTTTTAGGTGGTTTTATTCCCAAATATAAGGCATCACTTTTACTGACTTCTACCTGAGTATAATCTCTTAAAGGCCCAACCACTCTTACATTTTCTAGAATTGCTTTTTTAGTCTTGATTGTAACAGTGGAAGTGCTGCTGAATTCACCTATTTGGCTAAGTTCTTTTTTGATTTTCAAATTAAATCTTTTTCCAAACAATACAGCTTTTATTTCCTTTGATAAATGAACGTGTCTATTACTTACTTCAACAATTGTTTTCATAATAACCTCTTATTGTAATTATATAATATTTTTTCATTTTTTTAAAGTACAAGAATATAATAAATTAAAGGAAGTGAACCTATGAATGGAAGTTATTATCAAAATCCAATTTTTAATAATGATATAAATCCTGTAAGACCTGCAGATACTTTTGTCAATACAGCAAATAATCTACCAATGGAACAAAGTTATATTGAAAATATTATGAGGTTGAACAAAGGAAAAAAAGCAACAATTTATATTTCTTTTGCTGATTCTATTCAATGGAAGGATAAAATATTTACTGGAATTATTGAACAGGCCGGAAGAGATCATATTGTCATAAGTGATCCCAAGACAGGTAAATGGTATCTCTTACCAATGATTTATTTAGACTATGTGGAATTTGAAGAAAAAATAAAATATGGACTATAAAAGTCCTTTTATTTTTGTTATAATTACTATAAGGATGTGAAAGCATGACAGAAATAATCCACACACTCATATTTGTTTCAGGTATTGTATTTATTTTTTGTTTATTAGCAATATTTTTACTGGTTAAATATCAAATTATTTATAATTTACTATATAAAATTGATGAATCTAATAAATATCTGGAAAAAAGTATTAAAGACAAGTATGAACTAGTGATAAGAATTGTAAACATTATTGAAAAAAAATTAAAAATTGCAAGTAAAAGATTTGAAGAAATAAAAAGAATAAACATTGATAAACTTGGATATATAGAAGTTGATAGAATCCTAACTGATTGCAATAATGAAATATTTGATATAGAAAGTGACTATCCTAAACTTGCCAGTGTTAAAAGTTTTAATGGAATTATAGAAGACTTAAAAGTAAATGAACTACATATTATTTCATTAAGAACTTATTATAATAAGCATGTGGCAGAATATAATAATAATCTTAAGGCTTTTCCAAATAATATTATTTCAAAGATAAAGAAATATAAATTCAAATCATTTTATGAAGGAAAAGAATTAGAATAAAAAATGATATAAACATATCATTTTTTTAATACATAGTTATCTTTAACTTCTAGTTTTTCATTGCAATATAAATCTATAGTTTTAGGAAGAATTAACCATTCAGCTTCCTCTTTTACTCTTTGCTGTAAAGATAAAGGAGTATCATTTTCATTAATATGAATTTCTTTTTGAAGGATAATTGGACCTCTGTCAATAATATCAGTAACAAAATGAGTTGTAGCACCAGTTATTCTTGCTTTACTCTTAATTACCGCTTCATGTACCTTTATTCCATACATTCCTTTTCCTCCAAAAAAAGGTAATATTGACGGATGAATATTTATTATCCTATTTGCATATTCACTAACCAGTTCTTCTCCAACAATTTGAGTGAATCCTGCCATTACAATTAATTCAACTCTCATAATTTTCAAATATTCCAATAATTGTTTTGTATAGTCTTCCAGATTTATATTACTTCTCGCTATTACCATACTGTCTATATTATTTATTTTTGCTCTTTCTAAAGCATAAGCATTTTCTCTACTTGAGATGACAGTTACTATGTTGGCATTATTAACACTTTTATTATTAATAGAATCAATCACAGCCTGTAAATTAGAGCCTTCTCCAGATACTAAAAAACCTACATTCTTCATATTACTCCTTATAACTTAAAATCTATTTCTTTCATTCCATTCATTTTTAAAAATTTATTTGTCTTAGAAAATGGTTTACTTCCAAAAAATCCGTTATTCGCAGAAAATGGTGATGGATGAACACTTTCAATTATTAAATGTTTTTTATTTGTAATAAATTCTTTTTTACTTCTTGCAAAGCTTCCCCAGAGAATAAAAACTATAGGTTCCTTCTTTGCATTCAATACTTTTATAATATAATCAGTTAACTTCTGCCAACCTAAATCTTTATGAGATAAAGCATTATCTTTTTTTACTGAGAGTATACTATTGAGTAAAAGTACTCCTTCTTTAGCCCAAGAAGTCAAATCTCCATTATTAGGAGAATCTATTCCCAGATCACTTTTCAATTCTTTAAATATATTCTTTAAACTTGGAGGGAGTGCCACTCCTTTTCTAACTGAAAATGATAATCCGTGAGCTTCACCCTCTCCATGATAAGGATCTTGTCCAATAATTACAGCTTTTACTTTATTATAAGGAGTATTCTTTAAAGCATTAAAAATGTTGTTATAATCAGGAAAACATCTATTATTTTCATATTCCTTTTTTACAACATTCATGAAGTTCTTAAAACCTTCACTATTCCATACTTTTTCCAAAACCGTATCCCAATCATTTCCAATCATAAAATTCTTCTCCTAAATAACTTTATTATACAGTATAAATTTATTATTATAAGTATCAGCATTATCAAGTCTATCAAGTTCCAAATATAATCAGCATTCAAATAAATGCCACTCATAGTAAATAATATCATAAATAATTTAAAAAATAAAATTAATATTTTATTTTTACTAATATATTTTAAATTACTTATTCCAATATAAAAACCACTAATAATAGTAGTGACTGAAAATAAAATAACTAATATTATTAATAATATGGTACCGATATTTCCAAAATGATAAATGAAAACATTATTAATTAATAAAATATAATTTTCAAAGATGATATTATTATTATAATAAAATATTATAATCAGAAATGATATTAACAGACAGATTATAAATGTTATCAAATAGGCTCCGAATACTTGAGCCTTTGCAGATATTTTACTGTCACATTCATCTACTGAGGAAGCAATTGATGTTGTTCCAATTAGTAATTCATTTAAAAATATACTTCTTTTTATTCCTATCAAAGCACCAATCAATATTCCCTTTAAAGTGAAAGCATCCTTTACTACAAGACTTATAATTACAGGTAACAGGTTATAATTTTTTATAATTACCACTATTGATATAATCATTAAAAATATACACATAAAAGGAACTATTTTATTGAGAGTGCTTAATAGTTCCTTAAGAGAAAAAAATACTGTCAATATTAATAAAAATAAGAATGCTAGACTTATAATATTTATATTGATATTTGTATTTATTAATATTAAATTAGAAACTGTATTGGTTTGAATCATTTGAAAGAAAAATGAATAGCAGACTACCAGTAAAACAGTTGATATTACTGCTAATATCTTTTTGTTGAGTCCGTATCTAATATAAAAGTATGGACCTCCAATAAAATTTGAGTTCATTCTTTTTTTATATTTACTTCCAAGTATACTTTCATAATAAATAATAGATGAGGTTAATAAAGAAAATACTATGATCCATAATATACTTCCAATACCACCTATCTGTATTGCTGCGGCAGTGCCAATAATTGAACCTACACCTATCTTAGTTCCCAATGTTAGAAATAATCCTTTTTTTGTATTTTTAAGAGATTTTATTATTGAAATAAATTTATAATTATTATAATTAATAAATTTGTTCAATTTAAAACTGATAAATAAAATTATTATTATTAAAACTATCCATATATAATTTAACATAATAAATTATATTAAAAACAATGAAATTTATTTATGATAAGTTTCATTGTTCATTATTTTAAAAATTCTGTATAGCTGCTCTAGGAATATACCTCTAAATAAACCATGAGGAAATGTAAAATCACTAAATGAAATAACTTCATCAGCACTTTTAATAACATTAGTATTTAATCCTTCAGAGCCTCCTATAATAAATGTAATATTTGAATTTCCATTTATAAATAAATTCTCCAGCTTTTCCTTAAATTCAATGGTTGATAATTTACTTCCTTTAATGTCTAAGGCAATTATGTAATCTGTTTTGACAGTATGCTTTAATATTAATTCCGCCTCTTCAATCTTATTAGAATCTTTTAATTCAATCAATTCCAACTTATGATAGTTATTTATTCTTTTATAATAATCTTCTATTAAATCTCTTAAATACTGTTCCTTTATTTTCCCAATGCAAATTAATTTTATCATTTAACCACCTCAAGTGCTTCATACTGCTTGGCACATTCAATTTTTATTGAAATATTACTTTGGTTTAAAATACTTATTACAGTATCTTTAGCAAGCTCAGGAGTATTGTTTTCTTCACTTAAGTGAGCCAGAATCACCTTTTTAGTATCAGGGCCGACTAATTTGGTTAAATAGTATCCACACATATCATTTGACAAGTGACCGACATTTCCTCTTATTCTTTGCTGTAAATAAAATGGATATCTACCTTTACTTAACATTTCGTTATCATGATTACTTTCTATAATATAATAATTTTTATTTTTTAAGAACAGAAAATTCTTTTGATTAATATACCCAGTATCAGTTATATGTACCAAACTGGTATTTTCATATTCAATTAAAAAACCGTTTGAATCAATGGAATCATGAGAAGTGGGAATTACTTTTATAAATATATTGTCTTCCAGTATTATTTCATCCAAATAATAATTTAATTTTTCATAAGTTCTTTCATTAAAAACGTTTCATAATGAACTCTTTGTTAAACAAAGTGTTAAACTGTGCTATAAGAATTTTATTTTATTCTTTGTATTCCCGATCCAAATACCCCATTTAGTAATTCAACATCTACTAG
>CAZKSN010000003.1:71731-111415 GCA_964555585.1 uncultured Muribaculaceae bacterium
ATCTGAAAAATAGTTAATTTTTTCATAATTTACATTACTAAAAATTGATAAGGCAACTTTTTCACTAATAAATATATTTGGTTTATGCTTATTTAAAAAAGTTTTTAATCCATATATATGATCAATGTGTTCATGGGTAATAAATATATAATCTATATCTTTTGGATGTATATTTAACTTTTCTAATTTCTCCTTAAGCTTGTTATAGGAAAATCCTATATCTATCAGAATTTTTTTATCATTAAACTCCAATAAAGTAGAATTTCCCTTTGAACCGCTTCCTAAAATCGTTATTTTCATCATTTGTACAATAATAGAGGATCTATTACCTTTCCTTTTGAAGAATAAGGTGATCCATTTATAAATATTCCCAAGTGTAAATGTGTACCTGTACTTCTACCTGTACTACCCATTAAACCAATAGTTTGACCTTTTATTACAGTATCATCTTTTTTTATCAGTATTTTTGATAAATGCATATATACAGAATAATATCCATTGTTGTGATTTATATATATAAAGTTACCCATTGAATTGCTGTAGCCAGTTTTTATAACAACACCATTTTGTATAGAATAAATTGGTGAATTACGTCCGGTTCCGGATATATCCAAACCTTCATGAAAATCATTTGAACCAAAAACGTTACGCCATCCGAATCTTGAAGTAATAATATATGGTTTGTTTGTAGGCCATGCCCAATATGTTGAATCACCAACATAAACCAAATTATATCCGCCCATTACTACTATCTGATCTACAGGAGCAGAAATCTGTTCATTTTTAATTGGAGTTGTAGAAGTAATTAAACCATTGGTAATTTCTAGATTAAAAGTTGCTTTACTTAAACCATTAATTCCTTCTTGTTTAACATATTTTTTACCAACTGCCATTTTACTGTCATATTCAATAGTAGTTTCATATTTAATCACCTGATTTTCAACAAGAGTACTTTCAACTATAACTTTTAACAATGGATTAATTAATCCAATATTAACTGTCTGACCAGGATATAAAAGTACATCTGAACTTACTATTTGAGGATTAATAATTAAAAACTCATCAGTGCTCATTTTATTATTGAAAGCGACATCATCTATAGTGTCTCCTAATTTTACAGTATAAGTATCTTGAGTCTCTAAAGTGCCAAAGAGGAAATATTTACTTAAGTCTTCAGCATTAGTGAATATATATTCTTCAGTAGATATTAATGTTTTTTTAATTGAAATTTCTTGACCTAGAAACAACTTGTCTATAGTAGATCCAGTTTCAACTATTTTTTCCTGAGTACCGTCTAAAAAGCTTTCCAATTTTTCTTCATCAACAAATATTTTGACAGTATTCATAATAGCAGTATCCAAATCTGCCTCATTCAATAAATAAATAGAAACAGGTTTTTCATTTTTTATAGTTACCTGATAACCTTCAATGGTAAAAGGATTTTTATCTTTAATATAATCATATATCTCTTTTACACTGTTAACACTTTTATTATATGTATAAACAGGACTTATTTTCAAATCACTTGGTGGATATATTTTATCTACCCCATATTGTTCCTTTAATTCCTGCTGTTCATGATCAATTAAATCATAAAGAGACTGCTCATCTTCAATTACACCAATTTTTTCTCCACCCAAATAAACCTGATATAACTTTTGAGTCACATTATTGTCTTCTTTACTAAAGCCAACCAAAAATATTAGAGAACTTAATAATATAGTTAAAATAATTCCTTTTAATATTCCTTTTCTATTCATTTTTATCTTCCTCACTACTTAAATAGTTCTTAAATGAACTCATCTGCTTTTCAAATAAAAGAGTAATATTTCCAGTAGCTCCACTTCTATGCTTTGCTATTAAAATATCTGTAGGTGAAGTTTGATTAGTAATGTTGTCATAGTAATCTGTACTGTACAGAAACAATACTATGTCCGCATCCTGTTCAATACTTCCACTTTCCCTTAAATCACTGAGTTTAGGTCTTCTATCGTCACCTTTTCTCTGTTCGGAATTACGGGATAACTGTGCCAAAGCTATTACTGGTACATTTAACTCCATTGCAAGCTTTTTAATATCACGAGATACTTCACTAACTTCCTGCACTCTGTTTCCGGAATATTTAGTTGTACTGCTTATTAATTGTAAGTAATCTATTACTATTAAATCCAATCCCTTTTCAGAATTTTTTAATCTTCTGCATTTTCTTCTTATTTCTCCAACGGTAATTCCTGCAGAATCATCAATGTAAAAATTAGTATCTGCAAGCTGACTCATGGCTTCGCTAAGTTTCTTCCAATCATTATGATTAAGTCTGCCGGTTGCTAGTGTATCACTATCTATCTGCCCAACTGAAGAAAACATTCTTTTTACTATTTCCTCAGCTCCCATTTCCAAACTAAAAAATGCTACTGATTTTTTACTGTTTATAGCTGCATTGCATGCAATATTCAATGCAAACGCAGATTTACCGCTACCTGGGCGCCCAGCCAATATTATAACTTGATTTTTATGAAATCCTTTGGTCTTTTTATCTAAATCATAAAAACCACTCGGAACACCGGTAATTCCACTCTTATTCTTTGCAAGTTCCTCAATCATTGATTGAACTTCCGGTAATATTGATTGTATGTTTTTTATTTCCTTACCCAGTTTATCATTATTTACAGCCAGTATTTTTCTTTCAGCAGTTTCAACTATTTCATCTACTTCATTTTTTTCTTCATAAGCTTCATTTATTATTTCTGTAGATGTTTCAATTAAATTTCTTAACACATATTTATCAAATATTATCTTAATATAATATTCCAGATTTGCAATTGTTGCCACTGAGTTAATAATCATCATTAAATATTCAATTCCACCTATGGCTGACAGTTGCTTTTCTTTTTCCAACTCATTTGTTACTGTAGTGGAATCAATAGGAATATTCTTTGTATTCAGTTTTTTTATAGTATCAAAAATTATCTGATTCGGCTTGCTAAAAAACATTTCTGAAGTTAGTTCCTCACAAATTTTATCTAATGCACTTTTACTTAAAAAAGCACAGCCAAGTATATTTATTTCAGCTTCAATCTGTTGTGGTTCAGTTCTAACTGTCATAAACCCTCCTATTTTTTTATAAGCACTCTTATTATACAACTTACATTTTTATGTAATATAATTTCTACATCATGATAACCCAGTGTATTTAAATCACTTAAAATCTTTATTTTTTTCTTATCTATTTCTAATCCTTTTTTTATTAGTTCTTCATGTATCTGTTTTGAAGAAATATTTCCAAAAACTTTATCATTTTCTCCTGTTTTAACAGTAAACTCTAATTTTACTTTTTCTATTTCCTTCTCCAATTCCAATGCCTGCTGAACATTGCTTTCCTCAACTTCTTCTTGCTTCTTTTTTTCTTTATTCAGTATTTCTAAACTTTTAGGTGTATACGCAACTGCAAGTTTAGAAGAAATTAAATATCTGGCATATCCATCTTTTACTTCTTTTATTTCATCTTTTTTGCCTTGAGATTTTACTTCACTTAAAAATATTACTTTCATAAAACCCTCCAAAATCTTATAAAAATATTATAACACGATAAGAGTAATTCATAAAGTTTTTTTACTATATTTTTCTTTTTAAAGAGAGATCATTCAACATGTTAAGAAGCATTGTTAAACGCTTTCATAGTTAATCCTTTTTTTAATTCTTTTCAATTCTTCAGGTATTTTCATTTTTTTATCATATTCTAAAACAGCATTTTGAACTAATTTTTGAGTGCTGACACCTTCTTCAAAAATAACTTCTACTTCCTCAGGATTTGTTCTTGCGAGTTCAATTAGCTTTTTTAAATTATCATTATTATTTGAACCGATAATTGAAATTTTCACTTTCTGTCCAACTTTCTTCCAAAACTTTTTCCTAAATTCATTTCAAATTCTTCTTTTGATTCAACAATACGCTCAATATAATATTTTAAACCTTTATACTTTTTTAAAGTTGGATTTTGAGATTCAGACTTTTCTTCTATATTTTCTTTTTCTGTTTCTTTTTCCGAAACTTTAACAATCTCTTTATCAACAAGCTCAGATTTAATTTCTTTAATATATCCTATTAAAGTTGCTATCTGTAATGGAGTAGTAATAGATAAAAGTACAAGTGCAACTGGTAAAAATGAAGGAATAAGCAAGCTTATTAAAGAAAACAATATTGTTATTATTAAACTTACCTGCTTTACTTTGCCAAGTTTTGATGGTTTTGCTTTATCATTAAGTATTTTATATTTTACATAACCGACAGCTGCTATTGATAATTCAAATAATAAAGGAATACCAAAAATTAAATTTGAAATTGTAACAAGCGTTAAAGCTGAAGCACCTAATACCTTATCTGCAACTGGATCTGCTTTTTCACCATGTGGAGTTTTAGCATTTAAAACTCTAGCTAAAAATCCATCAATTACATCAGTAGCTCCTAAAGCTGCAAATGAGATAATGGTTCCTAATAAATTTCCATTAAAAAATAATATTGGTAATAATGTAATTCCTCCTATCCCTCTAATATAAGTTACGATATTTGGAATCGTAATATTTTTTTTTATTTTTTCAAACATATAAACTCCTTTGGTAAGATATTATATCATTTAAATAAAAAAGATACAAAGTATCTTATTTATTTTTTTTAAAAATATTAATTTTATTTATTATTTTTTCTATATATTCTTTTCCAAAAACAGAAGATAACAGCCCATTCTTATAAGTGGTTATTAAATAAATACTTCCACCGACAAAAGCATTAATCAATATAATTAATAAATTATAAGACCTTGATGCATTTTCAACTATTAGGAACTTTGATATTATAATTATTGGTATGACCATTAATAATAATGGTATTATCATTTTTTTAAGAGTTTGAATTAATATATTATAATTAAAGTTTAATTCCTTTTTCAATAAAGATAATGATATAACATAAGATATCAAATAACCTGTTATAGTCGCAGTGATTGCTCCATAGAATGGATAGATGCCTAATTTATTAAACAGTATTATTAGAGGTATGTCCAATAGAGCATTTATTAAAAATCCTGTGATAGTACTTATATATACAATTTTATATTTGCTTAAACTTTGCAATGCCGTACTTATAACGATATATACACTGGCTAAAAAAGCTGTGAATACCAGATATTTCAAAATTACTGAACCATATGTACTTGCTCCATAAAAAACTGTATAGAAAGGTAAAGATAATACAGATATTCCTAAAGTCATTGGCAGGGCTACAACAAATATGACACTAATAGCCTGATTGAATTTTCTAATAACATTTTCCATATCTTTTTTTACATAATAACCAACAATATGGGGTATTAAGCTTATACTTAATCCTGTTGCAACAGCATTGACAATCATACATATTTTTATTCCCCAAGTTGCAATTATACTCGCAATTGTTTCACTTTCTGAAGCACTGTATCCCAAATATGTTAAACCTCTGATTATTAAAGATAAATCTGTTAAACTGTATATATCCAAGGCAATGGAAATAATGATTAAAGGAAGCGCATAACTTACAATTTTCTTTATTATCGTTTTATTTTCAACCTTATCCACTTTATCTTCTTTAGGAAGACTAAACAAATTTTTATTCTTTTTAATCTTATATTTCAAATACAGATAAGCTATTAAACCTCCTAAAAAAGCTCCCAACAAGGCAACTGATACTCCAATACTTGTTTTTGAATTAAATATTGTAATAGCAATATAAGAACCTAAAAGCACTATAACAATTCTAACTATCTGTTCAATTACCTGACTAACTGAGGTTGGAGATATAAATTTATGTCCTTGCAAGTATCCTTTGGTTACTGATAAAAAAGGAATTATTAATAAACAAAATGATACACTTTTTATAACAAGACTTATATCTTCTATTGTATTTCCTCCTACTGCATTTCCTATTATCAGATAGGCGAATTCTTTAGAAAATACAAATAAGACAAAGAATGCTATCATTGAAATCATTAGAATTATATTTCTTCCAATCTTATATGATCTTTCTTTTGCTTCATACATTTCAAGAGAATTATATTCACTTATTATTTTACTCATTGCTATTGGAATTCCAGCTGTAGAGATGTTCAAAAATAAATTATATATATTATAAGCATATGAATATAATGAACCTCCCTGTTCCCCAATAATTGAATAAAATGGAATCACATATAAAGCTCCTAAAAGTTTTGTAAAAATAATTGCCACTGAAGCAATCATAGTTCCTTCAACAAATGTATTTTTTTTCATAAAACTCCTTATTCTTCGTCATATAATATCATAGCTGAAAAACAATATACCTGCTCTTCAGCAAAAACTGCAATACAGGTTCTAAACTGTATTTCTATTATATCACTTTTTATAGTACTTAAAAATGCATTAATGGCATTTTCTAAATCTTTTTCATGATTCTCATCTATAATTTTTACTTTTAGCATAATTTCTCCTTATTCAGAAATACTACCAAAATGCATCTAAATATTTTGTCATATTTTATTTGACAAATAATAAATTAATAATTAAAATATAATTTAAAAGGAGATAAAATTTCATGAAGAATAAGTATTTAAAATTAAAAACTATTGCAACAATTATCAGTCCATTAGTAACTAAACCTTTCGCTCCAGGATTTATTGATTTACCAAAGGATGAAAGCGGACGCAACTCTGGATATAACTTTGAAAGAACTAAGAAGCTTAAAAATACAACAACAATAATAAGAACTAAAAAATAACAAAAAAACATCTTATATAAGATGTTTTTATTTTACAATTATATTTACAATTCTGTTTTGTACAACAATTACTTTTAATATTTCTTTACTATCAATATGTTTCTTAACATTATTTTCATTTAAAGCAATAGATTTAACTTCTTCTTCAGTTGAATCTTTTTTTATTGTAATAGAACCTCTGAGCTTACCGTTAACTTGAATACCAATTGTTATTTCTTCTTCAATAGTTTTTGTCTCATCATATGTTGGCCATTTTTGTTTAAATACACTTTCATTGTTACCAAGCATGCTCCACAATTCTTCACTTAAATGCGGTGCAAAAGGTGCTATTAATAATACAAGTTGTTCAATATAGTGCTTTGAATAATTTTGATTTTTTGCTGTAAACTTTGACAAAACATTTACATATTCCATGATACGTGCAATTGAAGTATTAAACTGAAACTTTTCAACATCTGCTGTTACTTTTTTAATTGTGCTGTTTAAAGCCATATCAATTTCTTTATACTCATTGCCTTCTTGATAATTACAGTTTTCTATTAAGCGAACAACTCTGTCATAAAATTTTGATATCGCCTTTATTCCATTTTCATCCCATGGTCCTCCGTCAATATAATTAAATCCAAACATTAAGTATGTTCTAAAAATGTCGCTTCCATACATATTTATATAATCATCTGGAGATACTGTATTTCCTTTTGACTTACTCATTTTTTCTCCATCTACACCTAGTATAACTCCTTGATGAACTAACGAAGTAAACGGTTCATCAAAATTCAAATAATTCATGTCTCTCAATGCTTTTACAAAAAATCTAGCATATAGAAGATGCATGCATGCATGCTCAATGCCTCCGATATACTTATCTACAGGAAGTAGTTTATTTATAAGCTCTTTATCAAAAGGTATATCATTATTCTTTGCATTTGGATATCTTAAGAAATACCATGATGAACAGACAAAAGTATCTAAAGTATCAACTTCACGCTTGGCTTTCATTCCACACTTTGGACAAGTTGTATTCACAAATTCCTCACTTCTTAAAAGTGGAGACTTTCCATCAGGTTTAAACTCAACATTATATGGCAATTCTACAGGTAAATCACTTTCTGGTACGGGAACCATTCCACATTTGTCACAATATACAATTGGAATGGGAGCTCCCCAATATCTTTGCCTTGAAACCAACCAATCTCTTAAGCGATAATTATCTATAAATTTTCCCTTATCAATTTTTGAAAGTTTATCAACGATATCTTTCATCGCTTCACGATTGTTTTTACCATTCATTTCCTCAGAATTCACCAAAATTCCATCTCCAACATAAGGCAAGTCATATATAAAATTTTCATATACAGCTCTATGAAGCTCATCTTTTATATCTTGTTCTATTGTTTCCTTTGAAACCCATTCAATCTTAAATTTACTCTCTTCATTACTCTGCAATTTTTGTTCTATTTGACTTTCACGTTCCAATTCAAAATATAAACCAGTGGCATCAATGAAACGAGCTTTATTTTTAGAATGTGCATAATAATGATGATGAATGGTACTAGTCTTGCCTAAATATTTTAAATCAGCATAACCTGTTTCTTCTGTTATTTCTCTTCTCGCACATTCTTCAACATTTTCATTATCTTCCAAACCTCCGCCAATTAGAAGTCTTCCACCTAAAGAACCCCAGTTAAGTGTTAAATATTTATTTGCTTTTGGATTATAAACAAGTGCCACTATGCTTTTTCTGTATTCTTCATTTTCCCTTTTTTCTCCGGTTTCTCTTTCAACTACCTCTATAATTTCTAAATTATATTTTTTTGCAAATTCATAATCCCTTTCATCATGAGCAGGAACTGCCATAACTGCACCTGTTCCATAACTAGCTATTACATAATCTGCAATCCAAACAGGAATTTTCTTACCATTAACTGGATTTATTGCATAAGATCCAGTGAAAACTCCTGTTTTTTCTTTTACTGCAGACATTCTGTCTATTTCAGATATTTTACTCGCATCACTTTTATATTTCTCAACAGAATCTTTATGCTCAGCCGTCGTAATTTTATCAACTAAATCATTTTCAGGTGCAAAAACAACATAAGTTGCTCCATATAAAGTATCAACTCTTGTAGTAAAAACTTCAATTTTTAAATCACTGTCTGCAACATCAAATTCAATCAATGCACCAGTAGATTTGCCTATCCAGTTGCGCTGCAATACTTTTGTTCTCTCAGGCCAATCAAGTTTATCTAGATTTTCTAATAATTCTTCAGCATAATCTGTTATTTTAAAAAACCACTGGCTCAGTTTCTTTCTTTCAACTATAGTTTCACATCTTTCACAATGGCCATTTACCACTTGTTCATTAGCTAAAACAGTGTTGCATGAAGGACACCAATTTACAGGTGCTTCCTTTTTATAAGCTAAACCATTCTTGTATAATTGTAGAAACATCCATTGGGTCCATTTGTAATACTCAGGATCGCTGGTAATAATTTCATAATCCCAGTCATAGGTTGCTCCCATTTCTTTTAATTGTCTTTCCATTGTTCTAATATTGTTATAAGTGCTATCCTTAGGATGAATTCCAGTCTTAATTGCATAATTTTCAGCAGGCAGACCAAAAGCATCAAAACCCATAGGATGAAATACTTCAAATCCCTGCATTCTCTTAAATCTTGCCCATGTATCACTAACTCCGTAATTATACCAATGTCCTACATGAAGCTTAGCGCCTGAAGGATATGAAAACATTTCCAAACAATACAGCTTTTTATCAAGATTATTTAAATTAAATTTATATGTATTGTTTTCTTCCCAATATTTCTGCCATTTCTTTTCTATAGCTTTATAATCTATCATTTTTTATTTTCCTTCCTCTTTAAAATTCCACCTTCAATTTCATATAATGAATAAATTAAAGTCATCAGTAATGCAAATCCAATAACCAATCTCCATAATAAAGATTCCACATTAAATGTCACTACTGAAGTGAAAGAAATTATAAAAGAGTTTGTTAACGAAATTAACAATACGACTTTTTCTTTATTAATTTTTTTGATATTAAGATTATATCTTCTGATAAAGAAGTTTAACTCCATAGGTATAATATCCTTGTTCTTTTTTACTTTTCTTATTACAAAGAAATAATAGAATAAAAATACTAAAACAAATGCAACTAAAAAATAAATAAAATTCACTAACAAAAAATCCATTTTTTTTACCTCCTAAAAATAAAAACTTTACAATTTAAGGACGAGAATACCCGCGTTACCACCTTAATTCATAAAGTTTATTATGCTCTCAATAAGTTAACGCCCTTATACGTATGATTCTCAAAAGCAAGTTCAATAATTTTTATTATTAGTTTTCACCCAGCACTAACTCTCTTTAAATAAAAATTTATCTAATACTCTTTCTCACAGAAACTTAAATATATTATATTAAATTTCTGCAATATATTCAAGAAGTTTTATAAACATTTTAATAAATACCTTTTCTAATCCTGAACTTCTTAATCTTCTAATACTTATTCTTTTCTTACTTAAATCTAAATCACTGAACATAATTTCCGCCAGTTTTTCTTTTAAGGCTGTTTCAATTTTTAAATCAGATATAATTTCATTTAAGTCTTCATTTATAGCTCTTAAAGCTGCAATTTCCAGCTTATCCCCACTAATACTTACAGTTAATTCTTCTGTTGTAGGAACATTATTAATTTCAACTATAAAATCATTATCAGAAATATAGGAATTAAAATTAGCGTTTTTCCTATTAATGTTTACAATCACTAGATTGGTGTATTTAGTATTTCTAAATCTTATTTTATAATCTCTGGTGTTTGGAATAATTCCACTTTTTCCAGCGATAGGATTAATTTTGACATTATAATTATTTTCTTTATAATCAAATGCTATATTAGTAATTATATAATAATCATTCTTATAATATGAAGTTATTCCATCATCTTCATAAAGAGTATACTGATTACTTCTGCCAGGGAAAAACTGGATTTCAAGTTTCTTAGGTGGTGTTACATCATTTAAGTTATTTTCATCTAAAATAGCCAGTGGTATTATAGAACCGCTTTTTGCAAAAACCGGATAATCCTCATCCTTAAAGAAAGTAACATATCTGTTTCCTCCAGGAAACTTTTTACCAGTTTTAAAATCATACCATTCACCATTAGGCAGAAATATTTTTTGAATAACCCTGTTCATTACTAAATCCTTGGGTTCAGTTATCGGACTTACAAATAATTCTGTTCCAAAGAAGTATTCATTTTTATATAAAGGTTCATCATAAGTCTTGGGATATTTATAATATAATGGCTGCACTAAAGGATTTCCATATTTGTGATATTTATAAGCTTCCGTATACAAATATGGTATTAGTTTATGCCTGGTGGCAATATAATCTTTACATATTTTTAAAGTCTTATAATCCCATAACCAAGGTTCTCTTTTATAATATTTTCCTGCCTCTGAAGAAAATCTGAATATCGGACTGTAGACTCCCAGCTGAACATACCTCATATAAAGTTCTTCATCTTCAATTCCCTTTTTATGGCCACCTATACTATGACTCCACCAAGATATTCCAATATTTGAAGCAGTGGAATTATAGAAAGGTAGAAATCTTAAAGTCTTCCAGTTTACAAGAGTTTCTCCAGAATAAAGAATTGAATATCTGTGAGAAGCAATTCCAGGATTTCTGGAAAATATAAAACTTCTTTTGTCAGGATTATAATTTTTAAACAAATAATGACTCATCACAAACAGTTTAGTATAATCTTTTTCAATATTATCTAGCAGATAAAAGTCCACTCCCAGAGTATTTAAATTATTTATAACAGTTTTTAAAAATATATTTATAAAATTAGTATCATATATATTGAAAGGAATCGTTTCACCTGCATTTTTTACTACTTCATTTATCTTACTGTAATACTCCTCATTTATATCAATACCTTCATTTAAATTCAATTTCAATCCAAAAAATATATTGCTTTTATGCAGTTTGTCTATAAATGATTTTGGATCAGAATATAGTTTATTATTAAATGTAAATCCATTTTTTGTATTCTTGTTTTTAATGTGCCAGTCACTTCCTAAAAGAAAAGCAGATAAAGGCATTTCATTTTTATAGAAATTTGATAAAATCTCCTTAGCGGTTTTTTCATTATATTCATCATTTTTATTCCACCAAACTCCTAAGGCATATCTTGGAATTAGCGTAGGCATTCCGGTTAATTCAAAATAATCCTTTAAAGCTGTTCCAAAATCCTTTTTATATATAAACAAATATAAATCCACTCCATTTGAAGGATTCTTATGTATTGAACCATCTTCTGTAAAAACTAAA
This sequence comes from uncultured Muribaculaceae bacterium, assembly GCA_964555585.1. Lineage (GTDB taxonomy): Bacteria > Bacillota_I > Bacilli_A > RF39 > UBA660 > CAZKSN01. The sequence continues at coordinate 83,873 of CAZKSN010000003.1, forward strand.
TTATTACTATCATTTATTGAAGCAAAACCTTCAGGAGAATATAGGCCTTTCATTAAGTTGGCTTTTCCATTAAAATTATCCAAAGAAGTAGCTGTTCCAAAATAATTTCTTACTTCCATATGATTAAAATACCACATTTTATCAGAATCAGTCAGAGTAATTCTTAAATTTGAATCCGGCATTACTTTGCTGGCAGCAAATTTCTTTTCTTTTGTATATTCCAAAATAAAATATTTATTTTGTATATATAAAAAGTTAGTATCTTCCTTTACATTTTCTAAATGTGGCTCCGGAAAAAATCTGTTCATTGCAAAAAGAGTTGGATAGTCATTAAATTTTCCTTCTTCATTGTATTCAAAACGTATTAAAACATCAGAAAGAATGGTAATTCTATATTTCTTTCCCTTGTATATACTTTTAGGGTTTGCCAAACCTTTTTTTACATCAATTTTAAATTTTTCTTCATTAAACATTATTATTTACTCCAATATTTTCTTCTATTGATATCATCCAGTTATCATATACCTGACAATCCGCACTTTCAGGAGGCGGAGATGCTTTTTCCATTTTTACTATCATAGGTATTCTAAATATTCTTCCAAAAGCAACACAAGTGCCAGCTTGTAAGGTTTTTTGCTTTTCAACTATATCTGAACTCATGATAGGAATAATTTTAGAGATATATTCTAAATCCAATGGATGATTGATTTTAAATATTAAAAAATTTGTACACTGACTAATTACATTTTCATTAATATCAGTAGGTCTTTGAGTGATTAAATCCAAGATCAGTCCATATTTTCTTCCTTCTTTGGCTATTCTTTCAAATATATTATATCCAAGTAAAGCCTTATCATCACTTTCTGTTACATATCTGTGAGCTTCCTCTAAAATAATATGAATTGGATGATTGGCTCTTATATTTAAATTTCTAGTGAATCTATTGAATAATCTTGCAAATATTTTAGTGACAGTTTTTGCAAACCTGTCATCTATATCTTCCAAGTTTAAATTAACTATCTGAGCCTTTTTACCATTAATATTCTGGAGATACTCCATGTATTCATTTAAAGTGATTAATTCATTAAATTCAAAAAATTTTGAATAATGTCCATTTGACAAATCATGTAGTTTAACTTTTAAGGAAATGGCTTCATTATACATTTTTTCATTTAATAAATATTTTTCTCCAAATAAAACAAAATTTAATGCTTTTTCCAGATCTTTAACTGTATAAAAAATATTTATACTGTTTTCATTCCATTTTCTTTCTTCTTTTATATAATTTTGAAGATATTCAGTAATTAACTTTCTTTCAGGAAATAAACCATCAGAATCAATAACGAAACATTCATTAAAAGTTCTTGTGTATCCGATACCGGGTACTTCAGTATCCAGATTTATTTCCGAAGTATATGTTTCAGTCAAAATATCAAATACCTGATCTCTGATTCTAATGGAAGTTTGATTTGAATACATTAAAGAAATAATAGCTTTTGCAAGTAAGTGATTTTTACATGCGATTGAATTTTCATCGTTGCTTGCAAAAATTTTTACCAATTCCAAAGTATTCTCAATCATTGCTATTTGAGAAAAATGATTGGCATCCAGCAAATTCAATATATCATCTGTATCCAGTAAATAAACAGGTATATTTAATTTTTCATAAGTATTCTTTTTTGAAGAAGTAGTTATTACTTTAAAATTTATGTTGTTGTTAACTTCATTTATATCTTTAAAGGCATTTATATATTCTCCAAAGGAATCAATAATAAAAAAGTTAGCTTTATACGGAACATCTTTTGTATTTGAAAATAAATTTTGCATTATCCTGCAAATTCCATTAGTTTTTCCACTTCCAGTGTTTCCAAATATAACTGTGTGATTTGAAAACAAATCATCCACTTTTATTTTTAAAGGATAATTATTATATAAGGGACTAACTCCAATAGTAATACTCTTTTCAAAATTTCCAATTAATATAATTAATTCTTCCTCATTGATAATTCTTATGTTTGAATCTAAAGTTGGTTTTTTAATTATTCCTGAAGTGAAATTTTTACCATTTATTTCACCTATAAATTTTATATTTAAAGTGTCTTCATTAATTTCTTCTATTTCACCAAGTATTTTCTTTGTTTTATCTTCAAAGACAACATGCAGATTTATCAAATCATTCATTATATTGGAAGGCGCTGTTAACTTAACAATAGCGTTGTTTTTTGTTATTATTAAAATTTTTCCAAACATCACTAACCACCTTCTTTATTCTTTTATTATTATAGTTGTATTTTACCATAATAATAAAACTTTCTCAATGGTTAATCTAAATTCTCATGAGCCTCTTTTACTATTTCACTTATATTGACATTTTTACTTATGGATTTATAAATAAAATATGCCAGAAACTCTATATTTCCTTTTCTTCCTTTAATAGGAGAATAGGATAAATTTTGAATCATAAATTCATTTTTTTCAAACTCATTTATTATATCTTTTATAACACCGATTTGAACATTACTGTCAGTAATTACACCCTTGTTCTTATCTGCATCTTCTCTTAAAGCTTCAAACTGAGGTTTAATCAGTGCAACAATTTCACAATTATTATCCGTTATTCTTTTTAAAGGCTCTAACATTAATTTCAATGAAATAAAGGAAACATCAAAGGTGATAAAATCTATTTTAGAATCAAAATCTTCCTTTTCGGAATTTCTAAAATTGGTGTTTTCCATAACAACCACTTTTTCATTAGTTCTAATATTATAAGCCAAGCAATTGGTTCCAACATCCAAAGCATATACTTTCTTTATCCCATTGTTTAAAGCAACATCAGTAAAGCCGCCTGTAGAGCATCCGACATCTAGCATTACTTTATTCTTTAAATCAATATTGAATTCTTTTATTGCTTTTTCTAGTTTCAATCCACCTCTTGAAGCATAGATATTTTTACCTTTGACATATAAGTTTATATCTTCTTTATACTCCATGCCTGGTTTAGTCAATAATTCGCCATCTGTATAAATTAAACCTTCCATTATTGAAATTCTTGCCTTTTCTATAGATTCAAACATACCTCTTTCAAATAAAATTCTATCAAGTCTTTTTTTCATGACTCACCTCTTGATTATTAATTAAATTATACCATAAAATTGACTATTCAATTAGAATATATTAAAATTAATCTAGGAGTATATAATGAGAAAGAATACAGATACATATATTAAACACTTAGAAGAAAAGCTTGAAGTTTTAGAAAGTATACTTAAAGATCAGCAAATGCTTTTTGATATTGCTACTGAATTATACAAAAGAGATGTTTTTGAAAACAGAAAAGAGTCCATAGCAAATGCAATGATAAAAGATAAAAATAAAGAAATTTCATGGTCTGTACTTTTTTGCGATATCAACAAACTAAAACAGGTTAATGATACTTGCGGTCATGCTGAGGCAGACAAAGGAATTAAATTTATAACCGATATTATTAAATCAAATACTAGATCAAAACAAAGGAACAATAATCTTCCAAAAGATATAATAATAACCTCATTTGAAAATGGAGATGGAAACCTTTCATTTCGTTTGGGCGGAGATGAATTTCTTGTAATTCTCCCAAATTGTCGCAAAGACATTGCAAATAAAATTTCAAAACGTATAAAAGTTTCTATAGCTAATTCTGATATTAAAAATACCAAAGGGCTAAGTTTAGCAATTGGTGTTGTTGATACCATGGATATAAAAGAAAAAGTAAATGTAACGTCAAAAGAGGAATCAATAGCTTTCATTAGTAAATTAATTTCTATGGCAGATGAAAAAATGTATGATGATAAAAAAATGTACACTAAAAAACTATCTATGGAGGAAAAGAATGAAATTCTAATGAATTCTCTTTCCAGAGTTGCTCAATATTTTGATTTAGATATTTACAATAAAGAAGACTTAGAGAAGTTTAAAGATTTAATAAATAATATTGATATAAAAAATTAAAAACCCTAAAATTTAGGGTTTTTCTTTTTTTATGTCAATTCACCTGAATATAGTTTTCTATACAAATCATTATTGTCTATTAAATAATTATGAGTTCCAGAGTCTTGCACTTTTCCATTATGAACTACAACTATTTCATCTGCATCTATTATAGTTGTAAGTCTGTGTGCAATAATAATTATTGTATGACTACTAGCTAATTCATCTATGGCTTGTTTTATATAAGATTGTGAATTGTTGTCTAAAGCACTCGTTGCTTCATCAAATAAAATTATTTTTGAATTTTTCGCTAAAGCTCTAGCTATTGCTAATCTTTGCTTCTGACCTCCTGATAAGTTGACTCCACCTTCTCCTATTACAGTATTATATTTGTCTGGCAAACTCATTATGTAATCATCTATAAAAGCTTTCTTACATGCTGTTCTTATTGCTTTTAAACTTATTCTACTGTTAATTAATTTAAAGTTTTCTTTAACTGTCATGTTAAAAAGATAAGGATCTTGTCTTATTACAGAAATATTGTCACGCAGCGATTTTTCACATATATCTTTTATATTAATTCCATCTATGGTTATAATTCCTTTGTTTGCATCAAAGAATCTGGCTAATAAATTGAATATTGTAGATTTTCCCATTCCACTTCTTCCAACAATAGCAATCTTTTTGTTCGGATTAAAAATCAAATTTACTCCCTTTAAAGTTGGTCTGCCATTATCATAAGCAAAATAAACGTCCTTAAATTCAATTAATCCCTTAGAATTTCTTAAAACTTTATTTCCAAATTTTTCATCTTCATAAAGTTCATTATTAACTATTTCTGAAATACGATTCATGGATACTATTACTCTATTATAATTTATATTATATTCAGAATATGATTCTACCACATCATGAATTCTATATAAATACATTTCAAACATTACAAAACTTTCAAGTGGGATAATACCTTTAAAGAATAAATATCCACAAGTAAATAATATTGTATATTCTAAAATATCATGCATTCCCCACATAAAATTATCATATTTTAATTCATTTAATTTTATGGATTCATGATTTTTAAATAATGAAGCAACTTTTTTATTGGTAAATTTATTAATTATATTTTTTATTCCTAAAGCTTTTATTTCTCTTATACCAAATAATGTTTGACTTATATGTTTAGAATAATCATCTTGATTTGTTTTAATTTCTTTCTGAATATTTTTGATTTTAGGATTATAATGTTTAGAAATAATAACTGTTATTACTATAAATACTAAAATTTCTATTAATAATATCTTTGATAAAAAATATGAATAAACTACAATTATTAATACAGTAATAAGTCTTGAAATAAATCTAATTAACTTTCCTATCAGGTCTATTATCCTATCAGGATCTGTCTGTATTCTATTAGATAACTCACCAATTCCATGCTTCTCATGAGCATCACATGGTAAATCAATTATTTTTTTATTAAGCTCATTATTTAATTTTTTTATAAATTTTATTTCTAATTTATTTCTTAAATATTCCTGAGGTATTTCAATTGTAAATCTTGCAATAACACCAAATCCAGACCACAAGCTTAAGAATAACAAAAACTCATTAAAATTCTTGTCAAATAAAAAACTTACTGCTTTACTGTACAAGTATGGATAAACCAGAAACTGAAACGCTGCTACGAATGATATTATTACAAATAATATCAATCTAACTTTATCCTCTTCAAAAAAACGCCATAAAGACTTGAATATTTTTATGAATTTCATAAAAAAATCACCTACTTTCTTTTGAAATATCAGGTGATTTTAATAACTATATAATTTAGTTAAAATAAGCGAGAAAAATCTTGCCTAATATTTCAGATTTAATTTTCTTTTCTAAAAAACTTTTGCTCATTTTCTCACTCCTTTCATTTTTTAGTGATTTCATTATATTATAAAAAACTGTAATTGTCAACATTTTTATATTTACAACTATAATTTTATTTCATTTATCCATTTCTTTATTCTTTGTTCTTCTCCTTTAGATAAAGGACCTTTTTCTGTATCAACAAAAAAGCCTTCACTTTCAGTAATTATTTCTGCATTTTTTTTCTTCAGTTTTTTCTCAATCTTTTCTTTTGCATATCCAAATATATTTGCCATAAATGTTAAAAATTTATTATTTATTTTTTTTATATCCATTCTGGTATCAAATACAGCAACTTTCAACTTTTTTAAATCTCCAAGATTTTTAATAAAATCATTTATCTTTTTTGTTGCATTAAAAGCTCTGGTAGGAGAGCCTACGATTAGTAAATCAATATTCTTTAATATAGAATTTTCTAAATCTGAAACATTAATCATTTCTGCATCACCTTTTAAATTTTCCTTAATTATCTCTGATACCTTATTTGTATTTCCAAAATAAGAATCATAAACTATTATTGCTTTCATAAAATTTCCTCCTGTAAACTCTGAATGAGTTTGGCATTATTTTTATTTAAACTAGTTAATAATTGCGTAAAATCTGAAAAATGATAATCTGCCAAAGAATTTATAAAATCAAAGTCAACATAAGCTGATTTATCTGAAACACATATTACTTCAACTGAGTTTACTGCCGCTTTAACCCCTTGAAGAGAACTTTCAATCGCTATGCATTCATTTAAAACTGTATTTACAACTTCTGAATCACAATAATTTTTATTAAATTTATTCAAGAATCCATACTTTATCTTAAATATTTTTTTAAATACATCCAGTAATTTATTCATATAAAAATCATTTAGTACCGTTTTACTGTCTATTACTGTTTTCCAATTATCATAGTTTGCATACAAAATAATATTGTATCCTTCTTCATTTAAATATTTCAATAATTCCAGTGCACCTTGTTTAAATTCTATATCATCTGAATACTCTTCTAATAAAACATTCTTAAATCTTATTAATTGCTTTAGAGTCAATGGTATATTAAAATGTTCCTTTAAATATTCCAAATATTCTTCATTGAGTTCTTTAGATTCCTTATTAATATTTAAAAAATTATTTCTCAATGAAAACAAATTATAATTATTGATATGCTTACTTCCATAAGCTGTTATTCTTCCATCAATTTCTTTATTTATGTCATCTGTATTTAATAAAGCCTCAAAATTAATTATTATATGTTTTTTATTTCTTAACATGAATATCACCTCATTAATTTACTATACTATAAAAAGAAAAGGAAATGAATAATTTCTTTTATTTTTTTAAATATTTGTTAATAATTGACAGGAATGCAGAAGTAAAAAATAATACAATTAATGAAGATATTAATGCTCCTCTTCCAACTAATATTCCCAGTTCATTTATTACTCCATTTGAAGAAATTAAACCTAATCCAAAGCCTGCAATTGCCAATATAATTGCAGAAGACAAAATTGAAGGAGATGTTTCATTTAAAGTTTCAATTAAAGCTTCTTTTTTATCAAGTTTCTTTTTATTTATTAAATATTTTTTTGCGAATAAAATAGCATAATCAACAGTAGCTCCCAACTGAACAGTACTCACTATTAAAAAACCTATATAGTTTAATGTATCTCCAATTAAGTAATTTATTGATAAGTTAATCCAGATTGCCGTTTCTATAGAAACAACTAATATTAATGGTATTATAATTGATTTAAAACTTATTATCAGTATTATTAGAATAGATACTATAGCAATTATATTTACTATTAAATTATCATAAGTGATTATATTTTTTAAATCATAATTTGTTACACTAACTCCTGCAAAATGATAATTCTTAAAATATTTCTCAGTTGTATTTTTAATATTTTCAACTAAATTAAATGTTTCTTTTCCTTCTTCTTCTAAATTTGTATTTATAATAATTCTGGAATATTTTTCAGAAATAAAGTTACTAACAATATTTTCTGGAAGATACTCTATGGGAGTATTAATTCCAAAAGTAGAAACAAATGATGTAATAGATATAATTTCTTTATTCTTTAATAATTCTTTTTCTAATTCTTGCTCTTTTTTCAAATCATTCTTAGGAATCAATAAAATCATTTGATTATTTAAACCGAATTCTTCTTCTATTTCTTGAGTATCTTTATATATTTCTGAATCTTTACTATTTATACCTGTACTTCCATATAAGAAAGAATTCTTTTGACTTGCTATAAAACATGGAATTATTATTAAGATAATAATTATAAATACAACGTATCTTATTTTATAAATAAACTTGGAAATATTATTAAAAGAAGGAATTAAGGATTTATGATGAGTTTTATCAATTATCTTATAAGTTAACATTGATAATATTGGCAGTAATGTAAATACAGTAATAAAGCTTATTGTTATTCCTTTTGCAAGCACCAAGCCTAAATCTGCTCCTATTTCAAATTTCATAACTACAAGTGCTAAAAACCCAAATATTGTTGTAAGAGCACTTGCAAATATTGTAGATAATGAGCTGTTCATAGCTTCTTTCATAGAATATTCTACATCTTTTCCTGAATGTCTCTTAACTGCAAATCTAAGCAATAAAAATATTGCATAATCCATAGAGACTGCCAATTGTAAAACTGCTGCCGCCGCCTGTGTAATTGATGAAATTTCATCAAAAATAATATTTGTACCCATATTTATTAATATTGATATTCCAATGGTAAAAATAAATAATATTGGTTCAAACCAAGAACTTGTAGTTAAAATTAATATTATGAGAATTATTGGAACAGCATAAAAAATAATTTTATTAATCTCTTTAGGAATATTTTGCTGTGCATTTGTTATATTCACTGCATCTCCAGAAAGTAATATATCATACTCTGAAGAATTCTTAATGTCATTTATTACCTCTTTTGAGTCAGCTGTATCTATAGTTATCATGTATAAAGAATTATTGTTTTTATACCAATCTTCAATGATACTTTGATTTTCCAGATTTGTTATATCATAATAATTATCTGCCCATAATACTTCCTCTACTCCTTCTATACTTAGAAGCTTTTGCTTGTAATTAAAAGCTTCTGTAAAATTTACATTTTTTAACATAAGTTTTACGTTTGATATGTTTGAATTATAGTATTTCATTACTTCTTCTGAAGCCTTTAGAGATTCAGATTCTCTTGGTAAATAGTCTGCAAAATTATAATTTACTTTTACTTTAGGTAACATAAACAAACTAATTATTGTAACCACAATAAAAAATAATAATATAAAATACTTATATTTTAAAATTAAATCAGATATTCTTTTCATAATTTCCTTTCTGTACACGATGTTGATTTTTTTAATTACTACATTTATAATATATATGAGAAATTCTTTTTATACAATAATCAAATTATTAACTTCTGTTCATTTTTGAACATAAATTTAAATACTGTTTAAAGGAGATGATGTTTATTAAAAATAAAAGTCAAAAATCAATTGAAACTACATTTATAAAATTATTAAATAAAAAGAAAATAAATCATATCACTGTCAAAGAAATATGTGACATATGCGAAATTAATAGAGGAACATTTTATAATCATTATGCGGATATATATGATTTAATGAATAAAATAGAAAATGGCTTAGTATCAGAATTTGAAAAAAGTCTTTCTAATTATTCATCAGAAGAATTAGATAATAATTCTCTTCCTCTTTTTATAGATATTTTAAATTTTATTAATGTAAACTCAGATATAGTAAATATTATTTTTAAAGAAAATGAAAACAATATTTTTATTGATAAAATGATTAATTTAATCAATAATATAACCTTAAACAAATGGAAAAAATTATTTCATAATAAAAACAGCATTGAAATTGAATACTTCTTAGAATATACTATCAACGGCTGTATAGGAATCATAAAGAAATGGTTAAAAAACGGAAGAAAAGAAGATCCAAAAAAACTAGCAATAATTCTTGAAAATATAGTTATAAACGGTTCAGATTTTTTAAAAAATAAATAAAAATCTCATATTTGTTTAGATTTTTTTAATTTTAAAACACTTATTTGATTTATTATGCTATCAAGCTTTTTTTCTAAATATATAATTTTCATATTATATTCCATCATTCTTTCTTCTACATAAAGAAGTATCTTTTGAATTAATCAACTCATCACTTTTATATTGCTCTTCAAAAGCAATTCTTTGATTAGCTATTTCTGTGTCAAATCCTTTATTATACCTTATTTTCAATCTTTCAATGTTTTCACGCAATAATTGTTCATATGATATTTTTAAAAATACATTAGATAATCTTGCTAAAAATAATATTAATTCTGCTGAAAGTTTTATTATAGTTTCTCTATCATTACAATTAACAATTTTATTTATTAAATTTTCTAATTTTATCCAATCTTTAAAAATATCTAGTTCATTCATTTTTACTATTTCATCTAATTCACTTATTTTGTGAGAATATTTATAATTTTTAAATTGACATAAAGGATCTTTACATTTAGCACAATATTTTATAAGTTCATCATCAATTGTTTTTACTTTATTATTAGTCTGAAATATTTCATTTGCAACATCATCAAAAGAAAAATCAAAAGTTAAACCTAGTGATACCGCTACATACCAAGACAAATCACCTATTTCATCAATCAAACTTAACATAGCTTTTTCTTTTTCCTCACAGTTATGTGAAAAAATTTTTTTAAGACAGTCTATTAATTCTCCAGCTTCTCCTACCAGTCCAGTCAAAGCATTAAATTTTAATATTTCTGCACTCCCAAAATCATTTTTAGTACGTTTAGCATTTACTTCATACCAATTAAAAGTTATTTCTCCTATATTATTATAGTTATAAATCATCTTTTGAGCTAAACAACCACCTTTACAAATATTATAATTTTTACAATTAATACAGTCTTCACTACAAAAATCTTTAAATTCTCTTATACTGTTAAAATATTTAGAATTATATATTTCAGTTAATGAGTTTTTAAAAATATTTCCACCTAAACCTAAATAGTCAAAATATTTCATAGCATCACATGGATACACTCTTCCATCAAATCCTATTATTAAGGTTTCTGAAGCCGCATTACATGGAGTATTGTTAATACCTAATATATTATTAGGTGAACCAAGCCTTATTATATTAGGATATTTTTTTCTATATTCAATTATTTTCTGTTTAAAAACTTCCATTTCTTCTTCATTTGGCTGTAAAGATAAATCTCCCCTTCCATGAGGAACATATCTTAAAAAACTAATTTGTTTAAATTTATTAATATCAATATTTTCAATAATATTAAAAATATTATCTATACTGTTAATTGTTTTATTAGTAATTACATGGTGAAATCCAATTTTTAAATCAGTATTCTCATTTAATTTTTTTATAAATTCCGTTAAATTCATTTCTTCAAATTTTTCTAAAACTAATTCTTTAGAAGTTGAATAAATAATTTCATCCAGGCCAATTAAATTTAATTTATTTAAGAATTTTATATTTTCTTCTGTTCTATGACACATTGTATATAACTTGGTATTCATTTCTTTTTCTTTAGCATAATTTATTACTTCTTCTAAATCATTATATAACGTCGCTTCTCCACCTGTAAATACTACGGATTCAGCTCCTAATTCTCTAGCTTCATCAATTACTCTTTTTACACTTATTTTATCCAATGTAAAAGGATTATCACTTAATTCTGCTTCGCTAGAACAATGAATACAGTTTCTATAACATAAATTAGTTAATTCAATTTTAATCTCTTTAATCATATTTACACCCAATAAAACAGTTTACTTTCTATAATATCATAAATATGATTAATTTCAACAAAAAACTAAGTAATTAATACTTAGTTTTATTTTCTCGCAGTTATACCATAATAAACTCTTCTTAATAATATCCCTTTGTCATATGTATTTCTTTCTATATATTTGTTTAATATTTCTAAATCTATTTCAAAGTTATCATAGTATTCCTCATCATGACTTTTTAAGATTGGAACTTTATATAAAAAACTTATAAAATCCGCTTTTGTTTTATAGTATTCTCTAGTATATAAAGGCACCAATTCAACATCTCTAAAACCAGCATTTAATACTGCTTCATAATCCATTTGTGCCATTGTTTTAGTATCAATAAAGCCTTGACCATCATTAAACATAAGCTTTAATTCCCAACAGTCTAACTTATCAATACCTCTTATTATTAAAACTCCGTTTGATTTTAATATTTTATAGATTTGCTTTGGATCAGTTGGAGTGTGTCTCGCAACTACAGCATCAAAATATTCGTTTTGTAAATTCATATTCAGGTTGTCCATAACTTTAAAAATTATATCTTTTCTTCCACTTTTCAATAAATTTTCATTTGCTGTCTTTATCATTTCTTCAGAGTAATCAGTTGCAATTATTTGTTTTACTTCTGGAAATCTTTTAATTACTTTTTCTCCTCCACCAGTTCCTAAATCTAAGATTACAGAATTTTCATTAGTGCAAGATTTTAGTATTTCATACATTTTCCAATCTGTTAAATGTTCTTCTTCTATTTTAAAATCATCAAAGTTCCAATCTTTTGCTTTCTGATAAAAATCATATTCTTTCATAATAATTCTCCCTTTTTTTAAATAAATGGTTTAATAAAAAAGAACCTCCTTTCACTCCATAGCAAAAAACAACCACTAATTTTCTCTACGGTTATATTTTTTGCCATTCATGAAAAAGATTCTCAACTTATTTCATTATTCAAATTCTTTTAGAATTATCAATTTCTCTGGTAATATCACGCGAATGGTCTAATTGAAATATTACAGGGTTATTATATCAAATTATTAAGTATTAGTCAAAATTAAATCATTTTCCATTTATTATTTGGATCTCTTGTTGGAGGTAATCTGTCACCAGCTTCAATGGTTATTATTCTTTCTGGTTCAATTACATTTCCAGATTCATCAGTTTCAATATAATCTCCAGCAGATTGATTATCAGTTCCAGGATTAAACAAATTCATTCTATTCTCCTTTCTAATAAAAAAGCAGTACGTGATGTACTGCTTTTATATTCTTAATATAATAAAATAATAACTCTTTTTTTATATTTAGTCAATTTATTTTCTTCTTTAATATAACAGTATTTTCTATAATTTTATGTCAGCACTCAATTAACTCCTTGAATACTTTGAATATATAAATTTAATTTATATATTTTAACCATTTTCTTTTTTAAGTGAGTTTTATATTACAAATAATATTTTATAGTTAATATAATATTATGAAGGAGGTGCATGCATGTCTCAATGTACAAATAGATTCTTATTACCAATTTTATTATTCTATCTTGGATTTTTACTTTTAGGTGCACTTGGTGGATTAGCAATAGGTTTAGCTTTTGGATTTGTTTTAGTTACTTCAGTTGTTATAGGCTTCTTCATCGGATTAGCTTTAGCTATTATTGTAAATGCAATTGTACTAATAATAGTTAACAGAACTTGTTATAGAAACGATTCAAAACCTTGCTAAAAAAATTTAGGATTTATATATATATTTAAAAACAGTTCTCTGAACTGTTTTTTATTTATCTGATTTAAAAAACTTTCCTAGGGGACGAGTGCAATCATCATTGTTGGTATCTAGGGTTTTCTCTGTATTGCCTGCCAGGCATGAATAATTAAGTTCTTGAACTTTATTAAGTTTATTTTGCAATAACCATTGTTTCATCACTAATTTATCTATAAATTCATTTGTAGTTCTGCAGAATTCAATAATTTTTGATACATTTTTACAAAATGGAAAATCTAAATTATTTCCTACAAAAGCTTTTATCTTTTCAGATTCAGCATTTAATAAATGAGAGATAGCCATTTCTTCCAAAGCTATTGACTCCAGTAAATCAATTAAGACATTTTTTAAATCAGGTCTATCTTTTTGTTCTGAAATCTTTGAAACACTCAATTTTAATTCCTCCTTTATCAATTTATTATATGTGCATTTATCATTATTGTTAAATTTATAAATGATTACAATGATTCTCCAAAATTAATATTCATATTATAAATATGAAAGGAGAATAATTATGGGATTACCAATTATACCTAGAAAAACACAACATGAAGCAATTACAGATATACTAGAATCTATTGCATTGGAAGAAACAAGTATAGCTCATTTATTAAATGCAGAAGGAGAAAAATTACAAGCAGTAGCTTGTATGATGCATACCGGAAAATTATCACCTGATGAAGTAATTAAAATACAAGAAACTGTTGCAAAAGTTATTCAAACAGTTATAAAAATGCAAATACTATTGGAATTTAAATTGGATGCAGCATTAGATTCTAAAAAACATATTGAAAAAGATTATTGTGAATTATAGATAAAAAAGTTTGTGATTATTTCACAAACTTTTTATAAATCTCTAATTAAGGATTTTTTTGATATTCTTTCCCCGTTTTTAGCGCCAGTCCCTAATGCTAAAATTTCTGTATTTGTTTCTGATTCAAGCCAATCCATATAGTTTCTTATATAATGATTAAAATAAAAATCATTAAAATTACCTTTTTGTTTTTCATATTCTAAATTTAAATGTTGGAAAAAATTTAAATACAAACCATAAGGCGAATTATTTAAGCAGTAGCCTTTTAACTCTTTAATATCTAAATCTCCAATCCTTCTTTCCATTTTAGTCACTGTTGTCTGTTCAGACAGATCTCTTATTAATGGATTATCATACAGACATAAAATATTGCTTTCATATTCATTAATACCTTTATTTTTATAAATAAGTCTTTCTAATTCTAATGCCTGAATTAATGTTACATTTTTTAATGAAATTTTTTTAAAATTATTACTAAATACCTGTTTTAAGGAAATATCTGTTGAATTATTAATCAATTCTTTAATTTTATTAGTATCTAGATTATAATCATAACTTTCCACATCATCAATATAAGGATAAGCTCCTGCTTTAGCTGATAAATTAATTTGTGTCCAGGTTAGAGGAGAACCTGTACCAAAATTTCCAGTATATACTACATTACCTGTTTTAGTAACGTTACTTATTCTTATTGGAAATGGTCTAATAATCATTAGAGTTCCAAGTAATCTTTCAGCAGATATTCCTGAATAATCAAGAAATTGAGTAGTAGAAATATCTCTACTTGTTACATAAGGATAATGATTACTGTAATTCTGACCTAAACCACAACCTTGAGGTACTTCTAAAATTACATATTCACTTTGATTATCTAAATGCCCATATAATCTATCCAAATATTCCTCATTGGGACATACCGCTGCATTTTTATAACCTTTAAAAAATCTTAAATTTTTATCTCTCATTATTTTTTCCTGAAGAACTGCGCCACAACCTTTATTGGTAGAACCGCTTTTTATGTGTTTTAATTCATATTTTTTATGTCTATCTTCAATTAAAGGAACCAGCTCATGCACATAAATTTTTCTATCTCCAATTAATGGTTTTAATTTTTCATACTCTTCTATAAAAGAATTCATTTCTATTCCTGAACCGGGTCCAATAAATAATTCCGTTTTTTGATTTACACAGGATATGGGAATAATATTAAAAACAAATATATTACCTTTTTCATCTATATAAGTATGACCTGCATTTGGCATACAATTAGTAACTGCAGCACCTATTATTATTGAAATATCAGTAACAATTTCTCCAACTACCTTACCTTTTCCACAACTGCCAGTTGCTCCATCAATAATAGATATAACATTTCTAATCATAAATCCCCCGATAAAAAAATATTATATCTATTATAACATAATATTTTTTATTTATTTAAAATTACAATTCATTTATATATGATTCTAATTCCAGCCAATTATTTACTCTATTAATATCTGTGTCACAGTTTATATTATTTTCTGAAGTAAAGAGTAAAGTCTTTATATTCTTTTCTTTTAATTCATTTAATACTTTAATAGAATCATCAATCATAATATCTATATTATTGTTTATGCATTCAGCTGTTTTTTCAGTTTTTTCAAAAATCATTTTATCCACTACAATATTATGTTTTTTGAAATATTCTTTTGTTATATCAATTAAGCCTTTCTTCACTGAATGTCCTCTTGCAGTAATAATTATAATTTTATGACCATTTTGTCTCAATCCATCAATCACTTCTTTTACATTTTCTTTTAAAGTATAACTAGCCATCATTTCTGGTAAATACTCATTATAAAAATCAAGTAATTTTCCTTCAATTTTTTTTGATAAAATTTCCTTTATTTTGGTTACATCATTAGTTTCAAAATACTTTTTTGCGTATTCTATTATTAATTTACTTGAATTTGTCATTGTATCATCTATATCTAATCCTATTGTCATTAATTACTCCTTTAAAATCTACAGCTTCAACTATAATTTTATTGTAACATAAAATAAATAGTATTTTATATTTATTTATAAAAAAAACCATGAATTATTTCATAGTTTCTTTTGATAATTTTCTATTAAACTCAGTTTCTAAATCTTCATCTATTCTATTTACTATTTCAAAATCAATTATATCTTTTTCTTCATTGATATCAAAAGCAATTATTTTTCCCTCACTTATATAAATTCTTCCAACTTTTTGATTATATTTTGTAACTCCTAAATTTACAAATTCAGCAGATGAAACATCAAAGTTTTCTTTTAAAATACAAAAGAATTCATAAAAACTTATTTTATCTTTTTTAGCAATTTCATTTATTAATAAATTCTCATTTACTTTAACAGAGGCAGGTGTTGAAAACCAATATGAAAGATTAGATTTTTCTAAAGTATAACGTTTTGGATGAGTCTCATTTTTATTTATACAAATAGTGTAGCCATTTTCTAATTCATAACCTTCATTATTCTTATATAACCTCGTTCTAGATAACTTATTAAATTTATAACAACTATAAGTAGTAAAAGAATTACCCATATACTTTTTAATTTGGTTTCTTTTTTTATCATTAAAACTCCAAAGAATAAAAGAAAACTTAATACCGTTTTTATCAACTACATAAACCTCTTCTTTTTCTTCATCTTCACAAAATAATTCAATCTTGTTATCAAAATCTCCAAGTAATTTTAAAGCTCCAACTATAGAAAGATATTTATACTTATCATTGATAATATATTTACAATAATGATTTATTATTTCTTTATCTGAATAAAATATATTTTTCATTTTTTTTCTCCTCAAATTTATGTATTATAATATCATATCTTAACATTTCGGTCAAACAAAATTTATATTTTTCTTGCATTCTGAGTAAATTCAGAAATGTCAACTTCTCCTTCATTAAGATATAATCTTTGACCAATCTGATCAAACATAACTAATATTGAAGCATAATTAGGAATTCTATTAACCGATATGTTTTGTCTTTCACATTCATTTGTTACAAAATCAATTCCCTCTTCAATTCTCTGTCTAAAAATATTATTTTCATTAACCGGACTTACACCCAATATTAAGCCAATATTTATAGGAGATGAAATATTTTCCTTTCTTTTATTTATTTCAGATAATAAATCTTTTATAAAATTTCCATAATTTATTTTTATCTCTGAATTAATTGTTTCCTGTTCAAAATTCCTACTGTTCAATCCTAGTTCTATATGAGCTAAAAAAGCAAATTCGTTGCAGAAAGCCAGAAGCGCAACACATGAACCTAAGCCCTGCGTATATAAACCTTTGATTTTTTCATCTGTTGAAGCATTAAATGACTGTTCAATATATTTTACTTCATTAAAAGTAATATTATCAATATTAAGTTTTTTTAAATAATAATTTATACAATAATTATTATATGCTTCTTCATTGCTCATTAATTCTCCTTATTTATAAATCATCTTCTCAATTAAATAATTTTTTATTCAACACAAACTAAATCCATGCAACATTTGCCATCTTTCTCGTACATACCAGCAACACAAGCAGAATTTCCTTTTGC
The DNA here is from genome assembly GCA_964555585.1 of uncultured Muribaculaceae bacterium. Classification (GTDB taxonomy): domain Bacteria; phylum Bacillota_I; class Bacilli_A; order RF39; family UBA660; genus CAZKSN01. The sequence goes on from CAZKSN010000003.1 coordinate 101,753, forward strand.
TTCACATTGAGCTTGTGGTTTACAATTACTATTAGAATTATTAGTTGTAACTTTTGAAGATGAGTCTTTTGTTGCACCACCATTACTATTTGGATAATATGATGGAGTTGATTTAGTTCCAGATGAAGCTACACAAGATAGTCCATTACTTGATAGTGTAGTTCCATTTTTACAACATTTATCATTTCCTACATAATAAGTTCCACTAGGACAACTACTAACTATAGTGGTTTTTATACATTTATTTTCTGATACTGAATAAGTATATCCATTTGGACAACATCCAACGTGAGATATAAAATACCATCCTTCATCACAACCGCAATTATCCTCCATTGATAAAAACCAACTATAACTACATGCACTTGTTTCTTCTTTTTTATTAGCATTGTAATCAGCAAGTAACTGCTTTGCCTTGTTATTAAAATCTGTTAGATAATTTTTCATCATTTCAGTAATATTTGCTTTTTTTACTGTTACATTGTCAAATCCATAACTTAACTTATTCAATTCTTTTTGATCTTCTAAGAATATATAAAATTCTTTATGTACAGTTTGTTCATCTTTTTCTGTAACAAAAGCTCCTAATGAATTATACTTCATATCTTCAAACCTTGTAGTTAAATAACCTCCTGCCTTTTCATCATCACTATAATAATTTTGGTAATATACATAGTAATATTCTTTGTTTTCACTAGCCATTTTCTCATTAGTCCCTCTAGTATAAATATCAACATTACCACTAATAACTTGAAAACTAGCTATATAATAACTAAAAAATTTGCTTTCTAAATATTCTAAGAATTTCTCATTGCCGGATAATTTTCTAAATAATTTAATTTCACCTTCATAATCATCAGTTCTTGATACATTATAACTATTAGTGGTTAATTTAGAATAAGTGAAAAATTCTGCAGGACCAATAGTCTGGAATATTTTATCTCCTACTTGTACAGTAAATACTTTTCCATCTGCTTGACTCACTATTCTAAAATAAGCAGTTCCTTCTTCCATTACTATTCTTGTTTCATTTTCATATATATTAATTTGTATATCATTACTTCCTGAGAATGATATTAATGAACCATCAGGTAATTCTACAAATGCAACCAGCACTCTGGCATAATCTTCATCGTTTCCAGTTACTATATCAGCAGTATTATATTGCCAACTGAAACTTATTGTGCAGTGATTTTTAACTTCTACTGGTTCTTTGCCTAATGAAGTGGTAGAGTCATCTGTATTAGATTTTTCCTCTTCTTCGTCACACTTTGTGGTCATTTCAACAGGCGCCAAATTTGTTCCTGTTAAATCATCATAACCCTCCTGACCATAAACTTTAAAAGTTATATCTGACTTTTCAAATGGTTGGTAAATGCCTTTTTTAATTTTTTCTTCAGTATCATTGGCATAGCCACTTAATAATTTTGTTCTATTTATATTACTACTGATACTATTATTGTCATCGTTCTTATTTCCTAAAAATATAAATAATAACACTCCAACTAATACTATACACAATGCTGAACCTAAGATAATAATTTTCTTTTTGTCTAATTTAATCACTATTTTTCCTCCATTCAAATTATGATTAACAAGATGTATCATATAAATATTATACTACAATATTTATATAAATTTAACTTTAAATTTTTGATTTGTTTGAATAAAAATTAAAAAAACTAAACCTATTATATTGCTTTTTTATAAGTTTAAACATAAATCACTTATAATAATTGAACTATTATTAATTTTATATTTACTAATATTATTTTTACAGTTATTTAATATATCTTTATTTTTAATAATCTTCTTGATGATACTTGCAAATTCATTTTGATCAACAGGAAAAAAGCCAAAATTATTGTCAACTAAAAACTGAGCATTTTTTACTTCCTGTCCTGGAATTGGTTCAATAGCACAAAAAGGCTTTTTCATCGCAATAGCTTCACTTGTTAATATTCCTCCAGGTTTACCAATTACCAAATCACTGGCATTTAATAATTCAGCCATATTATCCACATAGCCTAATACGATGCCATCCTTATTATATTCTTTAATAAAGTTTAAAGTTGAATCGTAAAGTTTCTTATTACTTCCTGAAACAAAAATATAGGAGAAATCTTCCTTTAACTTTAGAGCTGCTTTAAAATAAGAAAGCCCATTGGTATATCCCAAACCGCCACCAACTACAAATAATAGCAGTGGTTTATTTTTATCCAATTTATACTTGTTAAAAGTCTGCTCTTTATCAAAAGAATTAATAATAAACTCCCTGACAACAGGTATACCAGTCACCTTTATTTTATTTTCCTCTATTCCTAACTTGATCATATCTTTTCTTATATCTTCTGAAGAAACACAAAACATATCAATATGGTTATGAGGAAATACATACCATCTATGTAATCCATAATCAGTAAAAACTGATATTAGTTTAGCTTTAAATTCTTTTTTGTGAGTTGCTATTAAGCCTGTAGGACCAACTTGAGTAGAAACTATTAAATCCGGATTAAAATCTTTTATTTTCTTTTGTAATTTTTTTGTCCAAAACAATTTTGCACAAAAAACAGCAAATTTACTTTCTTTAAGATAATTTTTATACATTTTTTCTCTATAAAGCTTATCTCTATTAATTCTTAATTTAGTTGAAAATATCCTACCAACAAATCTAAATAAATTATTTATAATTGGTCTACTGTAAGTAAGTGGATCAAGTAATAATACCTCCGCTCTTCCATTCAGACTTTCTGCTATGGCTTTAGCCGCCATGTAATGACCAGTTCCATAATTCGTATATAAAATTAATATTTTTTTATTCATTATACCTTCCAATTTAATTATATATTATAAATATGGTTTATGCAATTTCATTCCTTAGCTTTTACAAAACAAAAATTCTTTGCTAACATTTTTCCAAAATATATCAGTTGTTGATATTATCTATAAAACATTTTATCATTTTTCTATATATTTTTCTAATTCCTTATCTAAAATTTTATTAATTATTATTGATGCATTTTTTTGAAACTTATCCCAATCATAATTTTTAGAATTCTCATTTAAAAATGGTTCATCACTTATGCCTTTTATTATTAAATAATTAATATTATTTAATTCTGATACTTTAGCAATTGGAGCACTTTCCATATCTACAAAATCTATATTTTCTTTTTTTAATTTTAATGAATCATCTTTGTTTGTTAAAGGAATATCACTTGTTCCTATACAGCCTGTTTTAACATTATCTTTAATCTCTATATCCGTACCGTAATATCCAATATTTTCATATGATAAATCATATTCACATGTTTCATTTGGAAATACTATATCAAATAATTTGAACTTATTACTTGTTGAAGCACATGTTCCAACAACAATTATTTTCTTTGGATTAAATTTATCTATAATCCATTGAGTAGAAGCACTGGACTCTGTCTTACCCACTCCAATTTTAAAAAACATAATATTTTTATTATTTATAGTTTTTAAGAAATACTTTCCAAATACATATTTTTCAATTTTCTCTATTTCATAATATTTTTTTGCTGCATCAAACTCATAGGAAGAAGCCAGAAAAATCGCTATCATAATTTTTACTCCTTTAACTTATTTATTAATTCAATTATATAACATTTTAATAAAATTAAAAACTGTAGATTTTATTAAAAATATTTTGAAATTTGACATAATTGTTACCATTAGTCGTAGAGATAACAGTTGTTCCTAAGAAAGATATTCCGCTACACAAGATTATTTTCATAATGATTATATGTAAAGCATATCTTCTAAAAAACATCAAGAAGTGATATAATTATTTTGAGGTATTGAAATATGGAAAAAACAATTGGTGTAATTATTTTGCTTTGTTTGATTTTAGGATATTTTATTAAAGAAAGGCTTTTAAATAAAAATTCAGCTATAGAGGAAAATCAGACAAAAAATAAAAACATTTACATTAAAAGAAAATTATTAACAAATACTGAATTGACATTTTACAATTATTTTAAAAAACTTGAACCACAATATATTGTTCTACCACAAATAAATTTGGCAAGCATAATAAATAAAAAGAATAATTTTAGAACTTATCAAAATGAACTATATAGAAATATTGACTTCTGTATATTTGACCAGAATTTAGAAGTGTTATTAGCAATAGAAATTAATGATGATTCACATAAAACATATAAAAGAAAATTAAGAGATAAAAAAGTAAAAGAAATACTAAATAGTTGCAGTATAGAGTTACTGACATATAATGTAAATTACCCTAACACAGAAACAAGTGTGATTGAAAGAACTTTAAAAACATTAGAAAATATTGTAAATAAAAAATGATTAGTACTTAACATCAATCATTTTTTAATTTAGCCTATGAGCTTTATTTTCAATTTTATTAGCTTAGTGTGTTAATCAACTGATCAAATAATAGATTATTTCGAACTATGGCATTTCAGCTGAGCAAAAAGTATTATGAATAACATTGAGCTGCGTTTCATTAAATGTTCCGTTTGCAAATTTTACTGAATATGTTGTTAACTTTTGTGGATTTTGATCATCAACAATGACTTCTTCCATAGCACAAACATGGTATAGCAAAGTAGTATTATTATCTAAAATATCTTTACTTAAATTAAATATTTCCTGTCCCTGAAGATTTGTATAAAATTCTTCAACTAGATTTAAATTTTTATCAAATAACCATAAAGTATATTCATCACCTGGAGCCATTTGATTAGTTCCTACTAATAAATACTCATTATTCATTACAGCAATAAATTTAATAAACCCGTTTAAATCAAGCTTTTTGTTATTTACTGTTATATAATCGTTTTCGCTATCTATCCACGATTCGCTATCTACATCATAAATCTGAATAGACACTTTATAAGTATTGCCATCAAGTGTAATATCATCAAGATTTTTTGAACAATCGCCAGAAGCTGGGCATATATCACTCACTAAAACACTATAAGCTTTATTATTATTATTTTGATTTTCTTTAATGTTATTGTCTTTAAACACTTTATCATAAACAAGATACCCGCCAAGTCCAACAACTAATAGAGATAAAACTACTATTAAAATTACAATTCCTTTACTATTTTTTGCTTCCATATAAAATTAACTCCTATCTTACCTACAATTGTATCATTATTCAAATTTATTTTCAACAGCGTATGCTTCTTATTAATTATTAATGAATGTTTAATTTTTTTATATCTTTATCAGTAATTAAGCCAATCTTTTTTCCTTGTTTTGTAAAATCTTTTATAAATTTCTTTTCTTTTGTAGATATTACTTTTTGTATTATTTTATCAATATCTAAATCTTCTTGAACAGCACTTATTAATTCAATTAAGTAATAACTATCTCTTTTTTCAATGAAATAATCTTCTATAAGAGAAAAGTTTATTTTTTTATGATTATAGTTAAAAGCTAATCTCCATAAAGCTTCTCTTTTATCATCCTTGATACCAACTTTGACTAAATCATCAAATCCTTCTTGAGTTATTACAGGAGGCATAGGTACATATATATAATTCGTAATAAATTCTAAAAGTTCATCATCATTCATTTTTTTAGCATATTTAATTACTAATGAATTTTTAGTCAATAACTCAAATAAAGCTTCATATAGTTTTCCACCATCCCGTATATTTTCTTTATCTTTTAATAATTCATTATATTGTTTATCTACAAATAATTTTGCTTCTTCATCATTAATATTGTATTTTGAATCATCTTTAGCTTTTTCTAAAAATTTCAACATATAATCTATTTTTGATATTCTATTATTTTCAATTTCATCAATCTCATTAGGAATATTATTTTTAATATTTTGAACATCTGAAATCAATTGATTAATTTCCTTTATTTCTTTTTTTGAATATTTAGATAAATCAATACTATTCAATTCTTTAAGTAGCTCATCACTATTGATAAATTTATTAATATAACGATACATTAAATTTACTAAGTCCATTTTTATCACCTTTAATTATAATTATATAATATTTTTTCTTATAACTCCATAAGTTGGAGTAAAATTGTAAATGATCGGGATTTAAAATAGATTTCCAAAATTTATTTTAATAATTATAATAATTTTTTATAATATTCTTTATTTTCTAAAATATATTTTAAATCATTTATACATTCTAACGCTAAATTTTCTTCAGATTTTCCAATAAAGTAGTTCATTACTATTAATTCAGTTTCTAATAAATATAAATATATTTTTTCTTTTTCTTCAACAAGATTGGGATTATTTTGCTTATATTCAAATAAAAACAATTCTATTTTTTCTTTATCTTTTAAAATTCTTTGTAAAAAATATGCAATATCAAAATATATATCTCCTTTAAGAGCTAAATCAAAATCTAATATAACATCTGCACAATTATTATTAAAAAGTAAGTTTCCAGTGTGAAAATCACCATGTATTAATTGATTATTTAAAGATTTATTTCCTGAAATTTTTATTAAATCATTTTCAACAATCTTAATAATTGAAGCTAATTTATTTTTTTTAATGAATTTTCGGTTTTTATGAATATATAATTTAATTATTTCAGTAGTATCTAATTTCTTTATATTATTTAAATCAACATTTTTTAAAGCTAAATGTAATGAAGCCAATAATCTAGCACACTCTTTCAATAATTTATAATTAGATAAATCTTTATTTGTAATTTTTGTTCCTTCAACATAATTTATTAATATATACTTTTTATTCATATATTTAACAAATTTTTCCCCATATTTTGTTTTCATTATTGTATATGTCTTTATATTATAATTTTTTAATTCATGACTAATTTGTTCTTGTTTGTCTATAATATCAACTCTTGGTATTTCTTTTAAATAATATATTTTATTATCATCGGCTATTATTTTATATGAGTCATGATTACCACTTGCTTTTTCATAAGCAGTCATTGTTAAACCATATAAAATGCATATTTTATTAATCTTTTTATCATCAAAATGTTTATTGAATTTTAAGATCATATTATCACCTAAATATAATTATATAATATTTTTATATAAAATGGGTTCAAAAATTTTTATGTTTTATAAGTTCAATCCTTGATTTTCAACCTCTTCCAAAACTTTATTACTATTAATTATAGATAGCGCAATAGTTAAAGCTTGTTCACTAGAACAAATAATATTAGGGACTGTATTATAAAAATTCTGATAATCAATATTCCCTTTATTATTTACTGGAGCCTCAACTGGAAGATTAATACTGGCATTATCACTTATTTTTATTCTCAAAGGTGTAACACCACATCCTTCTCCCATTGTTGGTTCCCCAATCACTGTTGCATAACCTGTTTCTTTACATATCCTAGCTAAACAATCTGCTGATGAAAATACTTTATCATTTATAAGCAGATATTTTTTATAATTTTTTGCATTAGGATTACTAGGTATTGCAAGCCAATTACAGTTTTCTACTTCATTTGTAAATAAATTAGCCCATATATCTTTACATATTATATTCTCATTTGTAAAAGATGAAAAATATTGAAAATATTGATCTGTTCCTCCACTATTATTTCGAATATCAATAATTATATTTTCAAAGGAACCATTTTGGAGCATATTACTTAATTCTTCAAATTTTATCTTATCTTTTTCTAAATATCCAGAACTAAAACTTTCAATTTTAATTATTATAGTATTATCTAAAGCAGTAATTGTTACATTTTCATTTTCCACTTTTTCTTTTGCTCTTTTCACAATTACATTGTCTTCAGGTATTTTATCCAAAATTCTTTTTTTTATAAATTCTAAAAATTTTACGTCATCTAAATTTTCAATATTATTAACTTCTAATATTAAATCTTCAATATTATTTTCATTTAAAAATTTAGTTGTTTCTACATTATTTTCTTTTTTTAAATTCTCATAAATTCTAAATAATTCTTCAGCATATGATGAATCAAATTTTATATATACATGCCCAGAATTCAATGGACTGACAATATTTTCAAATATAAAACTTAAAAACTTTTTATCATCTAAATTTTCAATTTGATCTAATTTTTGAATTAAAAATGGTAAATAATCTTTATTGAAAGTATTGTTATTTTTGTATTGCAAATAATAATATTGACTCTTTAACAAAGTTTTGTAAATATTTATTAATTTTTCTTGGTAAGTTTTACAATTGTTATATTCCCTTTGTAATAAATCTTGTAATTCTTTTCTTTCCTCTTTTATAGTATTAACAGTTTTTTCCATTTATTTCTCCTATTAAATTAATTAAAAAATATATATTATATAAATATATTACCATTTTTAAAACATTTTGAAAATATCACTTTAGTAAATTAAAAACTGTGAATTTTTATTTCCACAGTTTTTTCATTCATATATGGTCGGGAAATAAAAGGGTTTCCAAATTTATATTTATAATTTTGATACGTTTAACAATTCTTTGAATTGCTTGTAATAATTTTCTAGTTCCTTCTTAACTTCATTTAAAGAAATTATATTATACTTTTCATCCATTTTGTACTCTAATTGTTCTAATACTTTATTTAAGTCATTAAATCTAAGACCTAATACAGTACAAAAAACAAATACACCTTTTGGATGAATAAACCTATAGCAATCTGCATTAGCACATATCTCCGCTTCAATACATGTGTATTTTTTAGTTCCATGATGAGCTTCAACGCAATTTATAACTTTCTCTTTCATTTCATCACTAATATTAAATTTACTTAATATCTCTTTTGCCTTTTCCACACTCATATCAATGTGCTTTTCTACTACACCATTTTTCATAGCCTCACCTAATTTGATATCCATAAGCATCAGCCCAATTTTTACTATTTCAATATTAGCATTATACTTTTTTGCCAGTTCAATACCTTTTTGCATAGCTAATTCATAATGAACCGGATTAGGAAAACTATTTTCCTCAATTTCTTTTTTTGCTAATTTTTCTGATTCAATTACCAACTCTTTTAATTCCATATATCTCACCTAATGTAATTATATACTATTTTAATTAAAATAAAAACTATGTACTTTTACTTCCATAGTTTTATTATTCATAAATGGTCGGGATTTAAAAGGGATTTCCAAATTTTTATTTATATCTATTTTTTTTCTACAACTAAAGCTTTTTTCAATACTATCTCAGGATAATTGCGTTCAAAAGATGATTTTTGATTGCTATAAAATAAGTGTCCGTTTACCATATCATTATCTTTTTGTGTATTTCCATCATATCTTGACATGTCACCAGCAGATTCTATAAATTCACAAGCAGTTTTATATTGAGCTCTTATTTTTTTAATAGCATTATAAGTTTCAAATTCCATTGTGCTTAATGTTTCTCCAGCATTAATTTTATTAACTATAAGTTCTTCCAATGTCATCATAATTTTCTTCCTCCCTAATTAATGAGTTATTATAGCACTCTTTATATTTTGCGTCAATTTTTATTATAAAATTAAAACTGTGGGCTTCTATTTCCACAGTTTTTCATTCATAAATGGTCGGGAAAACAGGATTTGAACCTGCAACCCCCTGGTCCCAAACCAGGTGCTCTACCAAGTTGAGCCATTTCCCGAATATATTGGCGTGCCCAAGAGGAGTCGAACCCCCAACCTTTTGATCCGTAGTCAAACGCTC
>CAZKSN010000004.1:0-54236 GCA_964555585.1 uncultured Muribaculaceae bacterium
ATTCTATGTGTCTTTTTTTATGCCCTTTTCGGACACTTACTTTTTCTATTTATCATATTTTGTCGAAAATTGTTATAAATAATTACACAAAAAATATCCACTCCACCGGCATTTATATGATTAGAAATAACTATAACATTTTTTCCATTTCCAAAAGCATTAAGTATTCTGTTTATTCGTTCTTCTTGATCTAATGTCTCGTCAGTTGTTCTTGTAATTTTTACAGGAACATTCAATTCCTTAAATCTGTTATATATATATTTAGCTATTAAAAGAGTTAAATCTTTCTCTATTATTCCATTACCAATAGCACCCGGATCATCTCCACCATGCCCAGCATCTATAACAATTCCTGTTAATGCTCTTTCATACATGTTTATCACCTATATTATTGTATTCAAAAGCACCTTTTTTGACATAAATTTATAAAAGTCTTATTACTTTCATTTAATAAATAAAAATTAATTTATTCTTCAATATTTGTTACAATTACATTTTGATTTAAACTCGTTAATATTTTACGGTATTTATTATAATATTTAATATAATCTGGGAAAATGTTAGTGGTAAGTTTTGTATAAGGATATATTTTATAGTTACTGTAACTTTTATGATAAGTATATACTAAATCTGCATTAATGCTGGAGATTTCTTTTATTTTAACCTCACCTTTAGTAGTCATTTTAATATTTATAGATGCTACTAAACCTGTCAGTTTGTCACTGCCGCTTTGACCTGATAAGAAATTTCCAAGTGAATAAAAAACCAAGGTATTTCCAATAAATTCAATCGGTTGAATTACATGTGGATGATGTCCTATAACTATATCAACTCCCAAAGAAGATAAATAGCTTGCAATTTGTCTTTGACTTTTATTTGGATTATTAACATATTCAACACCCCAGTGCATAGAAACAATTATTATATCTACTTTATCTTTAACCCTCTGTATGTCCTGTTTCACTAATTCTTCATCATATATATTTACTAAATAACTTTTTCCTTCTGGTACTTTTAAACCATTTGTAAAAGTTGTATAAGCTAAAAAAGCGTATTTAATTCCATTTTTCTCCCCGATTCCGCTATTTATTCTCTCTTCTTCACTCAAATAAGAACCTGCAGTCATAGCGTCTTTCGTTTTCCAGTAATTTACGGAGTAAATTATTCCATTTTCTCCTTTATCAAGAGTATGATTGTTTGCAAGAGATACTAAATTAAAATTCATATTGACCATTGTATCACCTATTTCATCCGGAGAATTAAAACGCGGATAAGTGCTTAAACCTAAGTCTTTACCACCAATTATACTTTCCTGATTATAAAATTTTAAATCATAGCCATTAAAAAGAATCTTAACTTCATCAAATATATAATCAAAATCATAAATATCGCTTTCAATTCTTGCCTCTTTATAAAGAGTACTATGAAGAAGAACATCTCCCACTATTACTAAAGATAAATTATTAGTTATTTCTTTTTCTTCTTCCAATTGAACTTTTCTGTTTTCTTCATCGTTTAAAAATAACTGTTTAAATAAAAAGAAACCGGAAATTAAAGCTAAAGCAAATAGAAACATCATAACTGCTATAATTTTCTTTTTTTCTTTTATCATTTTATACTCCTTAAAAACTTCTATACTTTAATTATATTTTAATATCAATTAAAATATTTTTATATAAATTATAAAATATATTGACAAGTGTGTATATTACGCATATAATATAGTTGTAAGAGGTGATATAAATGGAAACTAGTAATAAATTATATCAGAATCAAGGCATTCATTTAATATCATCCATATTTACTGTTGAAAAAGGAATTACAAAAGTACTTTTAATAAAAAGAAAAAATGAGCCATATAAAGATATGTGGGCTTTAGTTGGTGGCGCATTATATAATAATGAAGATGTGGAAGCCGGATTAAAAAGAGAAATATTTGAAAAATCCGGTATTAAAGATATTGATACCTATTTTATAAATGCTTTTGGCAAGGTAAACCGTTCAAATGTAATGAGAATGGTTGCACTTTCATATTTAGGTGTTATTGACTGTGAAAAAGTATCTATATTAAAAGAAACCTTAAAAACTTCAAATGCCGACTGGTTTCCAATAAATAATATTCCTGCCCTTGCCTATGATCATAATGAAATATTAAAAGATGCCTTGGAAAATTTAAAGATTAAGATTGTTAATACAAATATCCTGAAATCATTATTTCCAAATGGATTTGCCATTCCAGAAATACAAAAGGCTTATGAATCCATTTTAAACACCAAGTTTGATCGAAGAAATTTTAGAAGAAAATTATTGAATTTAGATTTAATAGTTGATACAAACAAGGAGGTTAAATTTGAAGGAAGGAAGCCTGCCAAACTATATAAATTTAAAGAAGGAGTGAAAAATGAAAAGAATATACTGTAATTTTTATTTAACATTAAATGCGTCATTTATACACTTTAAGGAGATTGTATGATTTATTTATTAAGACACGGATTAGATGATGAAACATATATTGGCGGCTGGAGTGACAATGATCTTACAGATAAAGGAAAAGAACAAATAATTTGTATAGCTAAATTTATAAAAGAAAATATAACTATTAATTCCATGTACTCCAGTGATATTAAAAGAGCTGTTACTACCACTTCTATAATTGCCAATGAATTAAATATAAAACCTATCTACACAAGTGAATTAAGAGAACTTGATAAAGGATATCTAACCGGACTGAAAAGAGAAATCGCTGTAGAAAAATATCCAAATTATATAAATGTAAAGGATATTAACATTAAATATCCGAATGGTGAATCCATGTATGACTTATATTTAAGAATAAGCACTTTATTAGAAAAAATCATTAAATTAGATAATTCGTTGTTAATTACACACAGAGGAGTTATTAATATGATTTATTTCATTATTAATAATCGTAGGCCTACTATGGATAAGAAACTGTTTAATGTGGAGCATGCTTCATTACATGAATTAAATAATTCCACTAAAAAAATAAGGAGGTTAACATGAGTGAGGAAATAATAACATATTACAAGAATGGATTGATTGAATCAAGAGAAATAAAGAAGGAGGATAAAATAGAAATAGTTGTTTATAACAGAAATGGTCAATGTATTTATTCTTCAAGTAAGGATTATGAAGTGGAAACTGAAATGAATTTGCATCTTGAAAACAAAAGATATTCATTTTAGAAAGGAGAACATATGAGAGAACTTGAGAATATAACAATTGAAATAACATCAAAATGTAATTTTAACTGTAAGCATTGTGGAAATAATTCCGGAAAAATAGATAAAGCCAGTTTAAAAAAAGAAGAAATAATAGATCTTATTGATCAAATGAATAAATTAAGTGTTAAAAGAGTATCAATAACCGGAGGAGAACCATTTTGTGATGAAAATATATTTAACTACTTAAAATATGCAAAAGAGAAAATACCTAAAATTTCAATATCTTCCAATGGTTATTTAATAAATGAAGCTATTGTTGAAAAATTGGTTGCTCTGAAAATTGATAAAGTTGTTATTTCACTAGATGGAACTGAAGAATATCATGATGAATTCAGAGGAATGAAAGATGCATATCAAAGAGCAATTAATGCTATAAAACTGTTAACAAAATCCAATATAGAAGTAAAAGTGAGATCTGTAGTAACAAAGGATAATACAGAAAGTATATTAAATCTGATGGAAATTACAAATAACTTTAAACTTAATAGGCATGAAATATTACCGGTATGCCCAATTGGTAGAGCAAATAAAGCTATGGCTTTAAGTTCAGATGAATATAGAGAGTTCTTAATAAATGCAATAAATAGAATAAATACATTTAAAAACATAAATATTACATATCAGTTAAAGCCTGTATTTCATCAGGAATATTTATTTGAAAATACTGATAAGGCTTGCAGAGAAAAAAGCTTGTCTTACAGCTGCGATGCATTTAAAACATCTATGGAAATTTGTTATAACGGAGATGTTATAGGCTGCTCTTTCGTAAGAATGCCAGTTGGAAATATAAGAAATTTTTCTTTAGAAGAATTATGGAAAAGTAAAAAAGCATTAAAAATTTATGAATTGATAAGTAACCAGAATAGAACCGGTGAATGCGAAAATTGTGAATTTAATAAAAATTGTAACGGCGGATGTTTTGCCAATAGAATCTATGGTTCAGAAATAAATGAAAAAGATATATATTGTTTTGTGAAAAGGAGAGAAAAAAATGTTCAATAATTTAAGAAAAATAGAGAAAAGAAATAATGAGGTATTCTTTTTAAATCAACTTGGCTATGTGGTAAGTATTCCCCTAAAAGATTATGAAATAGTAATGAAATATGCAAATAAAAAGAAATATAATGAAAAATGGCCTAAGGTTGTAAAGGACTTGGCAAATGCCAAGATATTGAAATTTGATAACTATACTCCCAATGAGAAAGATTTAGAATTTGATGATGCTTTAGTAAAGACAAATGATGAGATGCCTATATATAAAGCGCCGATTATTTCTCACCTGTCAGTAACCAACTTCTGCAATATGAATTGTAAATATTGTTCAGTAAGAAATATTCATAAGGATAAAACTGATCCTACAACTAAAGAATGTAAAAAAATGATTAAAAAACTCGCAAACTGGGGAGCATTTCAAATAGGACTTACCGGAGGAGAACCGACGATTAGAAGAGACATTGTTGAATTGGTCAAATATACAAGTAAAAAACATGTGGCATGCAATCTTACTACAAATGGATGGAACATATCGCAGAAGTTAGTTGATGATTTGGTAAATGCGGGATTAACACAAGTACAGTTATCATTAGATTCACATATTGAAAAAGAACATGAAAGATACAGAACTAAAGGAAGTTTCAAAAGGGTTTTGAATGCTGCAAGAATGTTTAAAGAAAAAGGTTTAACAGTTGGCTTTGATACAGTAGTAACAAATGACAATTTAGATAATATTGAAGACATGATGGATTTTCTGGAAAAAGAAGGATATGACGGATTAACTTTATTAAAATTGAAGCAGGGAGATTTAGATACTGAAACATTTATGAAACTTGTTCCCGATTACAAGCGCTATGGTGAATTAATAGATAAAATCTGCAAATATAAGGGAAATTTAGATGTCACTCTTGACTGTGCCTCAGTTTGCAATCTATGCATGACTTTAACTGAAGAGGAAGCAAAAAATCTGCACTCTGCAGGATGTCCCGCAGGACATACATTAATACATGTGGATTGTAATGGTGATATGTATCCGTGTGCAGGGCTTTCAAAGGAAAAATTCAAATTAGGCAATATTTTATTGGAGGATCCGGAAACTGTATGGAGAGAAAATAAACTTTTGAAGGATATGAGAAATATTAAAAACATAATAAATGGCAAATGTAAAAACTGTAGTAAACTGGACAACTGCAGAGCTGGTTGCAGAGCAATCAGTTACTCCTTTGGAAATATATTTGGTAGTGATGAAACATGTAAGATAGATGAAACTGCTACAGAAAGGAGGATGAAAAATGAAAGTTATAGTAAGTAAAATGGCTGCAGGTCATTATTCATATTTTACTAATCTTCCAACAAGAGTAAAATAAAAAATAGTAGGTTATCCTACTATTTTTTTATATTTCACCCAAAGTTACATTTACTGTCATATACTTATTATTTCTATATATTCCAAAATCTATAGAATCTCCCGGATTATGCTTATACAGATAATATCTTAACTCTGCTATTGAAGATATACTTGTATCTCCAATCTTAACAATTATATCATATTTATTTATTCCTGCATCTGCGGCAGGACCATCATTAAGAACAGTAGAGACCACTACTCCTTCAGTAATTGATGAATCAACATTTAATCCGAATTTTTTAATTGTAAAACTTTCAGATAAGTTCACCATCTCTACACCAATATATGCTCTTGATATTTCTTCCCCGGCAATAATTTTATCCGCATATTCTTTTGCATCCTCAATTGGAATTGCAAATCCCAATCCTTCCACTGAAGATTCAACAACCTTCAAGGAATTTATTCCGATTACCTCTCCGTTGACATTGCAAAGCGGTCCTCCACTGTTTCCTGGATTAATTGCCGCATCTGTCTGCATAACATTCATAATCCAATCATCAGATCCTCCTGAAATACTTACTGAAACCAATCTGTCTTTTCCACTTAATATGCCTCGTGTAACAGTTCCGGAATATTCTTTTCCCATTGGAGAACCAATAGTGAACACTGTATCTCCAATCTCAATATCCTCACTGGAACCTAGTTCTGCAACCTGAGTAACCAATTTAGGATCTATTTCTAGAACTGCAATATCTGCAAATTCATCTGATCCTTTTACAGTTGCATCTGCAATACTTCCATCACTAAAAGTAACTTTTACATCAGTCCCCTCTTCAATGACATGATGATTTGTCATAATGTAACCGGTTTTTTCATCCTTCTTAAAAACAAATCCTGATCCGGTACTTACAATTGAACCCTTATTATAGGTTTCAACCACCACTACTGAATCATATATTTTATTTATTCCTTCAGATATTCCTGTATCAGTAACAGTTACATTCTTATCTTCAATAACATCCACAACAGAATCAGGGAAAAAATATACCAGAGCATACATAGCTGAAAAACCTAAAAAAACTGATAATATAATTGTAAAACTATAAACTGCAATTTTTTTCATTAATCTCTCTCCTTTTATTCTAAATACATTATTTCTTTAAAATTTGCTGGAAATCCCATTTTCTGATAAATCACATTCATTTCTACAGTATTAATTTTCCCGTCTAAAAATTCAAATTCATATATCAATTCATTCATCATCATTTTAAAATCTTCTTTTGACAACATATGTTTTAATATTATTATCAACCCAAATATATCATTTCTTCCATTAATATATTCATCTTCTTCATTTTTTTGAATATTAAGCATACTGTGATATTTACTGTTTGGAACACATCTCTGAGTTCTATGCTCAAACACAATATCCTCATGAGCACACAAATTTCTATAATTGGATAGTATTAATAAGTATATTCTTAAATCTTCTTGACTAACATTGTATAGGTCTGCTATATCCTGTCTATCCTGAAATTTTAATATACTGAACATTTCACTAACTAAGCCAAAACTTAATACTTTTACACCTACCCATAATGGAATATACCCATAATTCTTTAAATAATGCATAGTAGCTTCATGCTGGCATCCATTAATTCTAATTTGTCTTTTGAACTTTCTTAGCAAATCATTTATCTGTTTGATTTTATTAGTATCTCTATCAAAGTTTTTTATATTCAAATAATCTTTTTCTCTATACCCATAATGTTTACTCATCACATAACTTATATAGGATTTATAGTTGTTTTCAATGATAAGTAAATTTTTAAATAAAATATTTCTAAATTTCCTATCAAATAAAAATAATGAATATAATTCTTCAAAAGTAGTTCCTTGTCTATATTTTCTAGAACCATCGTCTCTATAAAAAATATTTTTATATCCTGTTAAAAAGAAATAATTTTCACGTAATACTACACTTTTTGCATAATCCTCATCTGTAATAATTAATTCTTTGTTTTTTAATATTTCCAGTTGTTCTTCAATACTTTTAAATACTTTTGTCATAAATCACCCACTATTATAAAATTATATCATTATTTAATTAATAATAAAATTCTTTTCACAAAATTTTCATTTTAGTTTACTAATTTTCTGACAACAATTTAATTGCCTTGCTTGTACCTATTCTGTCACAGCCTAAATTAATAAATGTTTCAAGTGATTCTATTGAATTAATTCCTCCAGAGGCTTTAATTTTTACATCAGAACTCAAATGTGCTTTAAATAATATTATATCTTTTTCTAATGCGCCTTCAGTTCCAAAACCTGTGGATGTTTTTATATAATCCGCTTTAGTTTTAGATATAATCTTGCAAAGCTTTATCTTTTCTTTATCTGTCAAATAACATGTTTCAATGATTACTTTTAATATTTTATCTTTAGTTATATTCTTTACAGAGGCAATTTCCTTTTCAATTTTTTTAAAATCCTTATTTTTTACATCTGTAATATTTATTACCATGTCAATTTCATTTGCTCCATCTTTTATAGCTTGCTTAGCTTCTGATTCTTTTATTAAACTGTAACCTAATGGAAAGCCTACTACAGTACATATATTTAATTTATTTCCATAGTTCTTTTTAACCCTTGATACATAGCAAGGTGGAATGCAAACACTGGCTGTATTATATTTTATCGCTTCACTGCATAAATTTTTTATCTGTTCCCAAGTTGAAGTTGGAGATAATAAAGTATGATCTATATACTTATAAATTTCATTTTTTTTCATAAAAATCTTCTTCCTCCTATTTATTTCTATTTTAGCATAAAATATTAATAAAAAAATACTCAAATAGTTGAGTATTTGTAAAATTAACTTTTATTATTGGTATATTTGAAATGTCGTCCAGAATAATTAGGGTCATAGGTAATCTCTTTTCCAAACCATGATGGTATTACAAATTTAGATGATTCTTCAGAGTCCTTAAACTTCACTCTTGCAATATTCAGTCCTTCAAACAGATCTTTATAAACATCTAACAATATTGTTGTTTCTACATTTTTTATCGGAATAGTATAACAAGTAAGTTTATATACAGGATTGTCACCGTTAAGTTCTAAAAATTCTTTATATCTCTTTTCTGTTATTTCAACTGTGTAAGTATCTCTAGAAGAATCAGGATAACCTAGTTCGTTATGTAAATTATTTTTTTCAATGATTTTAGTGATGATCATATATTTATCATCACATTTTCTAATGCTTCTCTCAGCATAATCATAATCATTAGGAAATTGCAAATAGAATTGTTCCCAGTTCTGTGAATTGATTGAATTTTCAATAGCTGAAGATATTTTTTTAGAATCAATCAAAAATCTTCTTATTTTTTCATTATTTTGATTTGTTTTTTCCTTATTAAGTACATCTTTTAAACCATAGGTTATTTTTGTAAAAAAATTTAGTTTAGATTCTGTTAAAGATTCTTTAACAAATAATTTAAATTTATTATAATATTCATTATTGAATTTACGAAGTTTTTCATTTACCTTCTTAATATTTGAAAATAATATTGCCAAGGCACTTATGTGTAGCACTGTATCAATTATTTGAGTAATCGCCGCACCTACAGCTCCATATTCGGCAACAATACCCATAGAAAAATAGTCAAATAGCATTGGAGCAACAGCACCCAAAATAATTAATATAGAATTAGTTTGAGCTTTTTCTCTTTTCTTATGATTATTAAATTTCAGAAAAATCTGACTTAAAGTTTTAATATCATGTTTAAACATTCCTTTAACAGTTAATGAAGGATCAAGTAACCTTTCAGTTTCAAGAAGTCCCTTAATAACATCAAATAAATCTTTTACAGCTTTAATTCTTGTCAAAGTTAAAAATAAAATAGCAATTATCGTTGCTAAGCTTGCTCCTAAAAAACTTGCTAAAACCGCTGCACCCATGCGAAAAGCAAAATCAACAAAAAATGGAATTAAATATGCCTGATATAATTTTCTTCTTACAAACTTAAGTTTCCTTACTATATAATTTTCCTGTTCATTATTTTGTTCATTTGATATTTTTTTCATAAATACTTTTCCTTATATATAATTATCTTAAAATTAGTATATCATCCTTTTGTAAAAGTTAAAATAAAAACCCATAAACATTTAGTTTATAGGATTCATTATTATAATTATTTTATAAGGTTAATTTTTCCTTAATTTCGTTTTCTATTATCCATTTTAAATCTTCAATTGTTTTATCAATGTTAAATCTACCGTTTCCTACTGGATAAAATAAAGAATAAAAATTATATATATTTGAATTGATTTCTTTTTGAAATTTCTTTTTTCTACATTGTGAAACTGATATTTTTTCGTTAAGTACTATTGAACTTACCTGATTGCCAAATAATATTATTATTTTAGGTTTTACTATTTCCATTTCTCTTAAAAACAAATCTAAATATTGCTTATAAATATCATTAGGTAATTTTCTCGCATCAAGTTGAGTACATTTACCTAAATTAGTAATATAGCATTTATTTTCAGCAATATTAGAGTAAACTTCTTCAGCAAACTCTTCAGTCCAGTCTTTATCTTTTATAATCTTAATTTTATTATAAATAACTTCCTTTAATAAATCCAAAGCATAAAATAAGTCCCAAATATTTTTAGTTCCTATCCACGGAGATTTTATTCCTTTCCATTCTTTTGCAGAGGCAATATTTTTGCCTGTCGGATTCATGAATACAAAACAAACATCTGGTTTTTCTTCACAACCACCATTACATATTGCATCTAATTCTTTTGCTCCATATTTGTTTTGTAAATTTTGAAATTTTTTATTTAATTCTTTTAGTGTCATTTTTTAATACCTCTATTCGTTATTATACTTGTGAGTTAAATATATTACTAATAATATTATACATGTGTATCTTACATACCACAATTGTCTTTATTCTTAATTTAGAGTGTAAAAAAACCATAAACATTGAGTTTATAGGTTTTATTATTTCTATCTCTTGCTAAACTGTGGTGCTCTTCTAGCTTTTTTAAGTCCGTATTTTTTACGTTCTTTTATTCTAGGATCTCTTGTAATCATACCTTCAGTTTTTAAAACAGTTCTGAATGATGGATCAAATTTTAATAATGCTCTAGTAAGACCTAATCTAATAGCTCCAGTCTGACCATTATAACCTCCACCCTTTACAGTGATTTCTACATCAAATTTTCCTACTGTATCAGTTAATTCAAAAGGTTGATTTAAATCCATAAATAAAGTTTCATGTGGTAAATAAGCATGAACATCTTGTTTATTTACAGTTATCTTTCCTTTTCCAAGAGTCATTTTTATTTGAGCTATACTTCTTTTTCTTCTTCCGGTAGCTATCCAAGTTTTATTTTCAGCCATTATTTTCCTCCTATAATTCTATTGTTTCTGGTTTTTGAGCAACTTGATTGTGTTCAGCATTTTCGTAAACAAATAATTTTCTGAACATTTGTCTACCTAATCTACCTTTTGGCAACATACCTTTAATTGCTTTTTCTACCATTTCAACAGAATAATTTTCTTTCATTTCTTTAGCAGTTCTGGTTCTAAGACCTCCTGGAAATCCACTATGATTGTAATACATCTTCTTTTCTAATTTATCTCCAGTAAGATTAACTTTACCAGTATTAATAATAATTACATTATCTCCACAATCTATATGAGGTGTAAAATTTGGTTTATGTTTTCCACGTAATAAATGTGCAGCTTTAGAAGCAACTCTACCTAAATTCTTATCTTCTGCATCTATAAGATACCAATTACGTTTTACATCTTCTTTTCTTAACATAAATGTTTTCATTTTTTCTCCTTCTTTAATCACACCTAATTATTTTCCCAAGACAATTAAGTATAAATTAAAATGTACCGAGTATGATTATACTAAACTATTATGTATATGTCAAACAAATTTTTACTGTTTTTTACAGATTTTATCTATATTCATTATCTTGACAAAAACATTATATGATTATAAAATTATAATATAATAAAAGAATAATATGGAGGAGCCATGGAAAAGAATAAAATATGGATAATATTACTATCTATCTTGATATTAATATTTATTGGATTTGGCATCTATGGTTTGTTGAATTATAAAACTGATAATAAAAAAGAATATGAAATAAAAATATTATATTACCTTGATGAAATTGAAGAAATTGAAGAAATACCTAAAAATACTGAAGAAGTATTATATAAATTTGATAAATATGTTTGTACCAATAAAATAACCGGAACATGGGATGAGGACAGTTGGACTTTCACACCTAATGTCACTACTGATGGCACATGTAAATTGTACTTTTTAAGTACTAAACATGATGTTACATTAAATATATCCAATGGTGCTTTGGAATTAAATGCAGTTACCTTGATTGAAGATGGAAAAGACGGAACATTTCTTATAACTCCCAACGAGGGGTATGTTTTTGAATCTTCAACTTGTTCCAATCAAGAAGAAATATTCTGGGATGAGGAAAGCAATGAATTAACCGTAAAAACTATTGAAAGTGACACCACATGTGCTGTCATGTTTAAATTAAATGAATTTGAAGTGGAAATTGTAGTAAATAACGGAAAGGGAGCTACAGTGCTAACATCTCAATATGGACAGGAATTAACATCTAGCGTCACTGCATCTTCTGGATATGGGAATCCTAAAGTAACATGTACAAATAGTCAAACTGGAACATGGACAAATAATACCTTTAAAATTGAAAGTGTCACCAATAATACAAAATGTACTGTAAGTTTTGAATTGACTCAGACAACTCCTACCTTATACACAGTATCATTAACTTTAAATGGACATGGATCATATCCTGGACCTGCACAGGTTATCTCTGGAGGAACCGCATATTTTAATATAATACCTGAAAACGGATATAAAATAGGAAGTATTTCTGACTGTACCAATGCAACATTCAATGATTTATTAGTAACAGTATCAAGTGTAGTGAAGAATACAACGTGTACAGTAAATATGATTCCAAATGAATAGACCTTTTGGTCTTTTTTATTGAATTTATTTATTAAAAATGTTAAATTAAATTTATGTGGAAAATAGGAAATGTTAAAATTAAAAATAGAATAGTATTTGCACCTATGGCTGGAGTTTCAAATATAAGCTACAGAGAAATCATAAAGGAAATGGGTGCTGGTTTAATATACACTGAAATGATAAGCAATATGGGAATAATACATAATAACAGAAAAACTATAGATTTATTAAAAATTAAAAATGAAGAAAGACCTATAAATATTCAAATATTCGGGTCTGATTTAAATTCATTCGTAGAGGCTGCAAAATTTATTGAAAAAGAAATTAAACCAGACATTATAGATATTAATATGGGATGTCCGGTTCCAAAAGTAGCTGTTAAATCTCAAGCCGGTTCTGCTTTACTGAAAAATCCTGATAAAGTATATGAAATTGTAAAGAGAGTGGTTAACTCCATATCTATTCCGGTTACTGTTAAGATAAGAAGTGGTTGGGATATTAACAGTATTAATGCTGTTGAAATAGCAAAAGTTGTTGAAAAAGCAGGTGCAAGTGCAATATGTATTCACCCAAGAACAAGAGCACAAGGTTATAGCGGTTTAAGTAACTGGTCTATCATAAAAAAAGTTAAAGAAGCAGTAAATATTCCGGTAATAGGAAATGGAGATATTAATACAATTTATGATGCTAAAAGAATGATTGAAGAAACAGGTTGTGATGCAATTATGATTGGAAGAGCAACTCTTGGAAATCCTTGGTTTATTAGAGAATGTTTAGAATTTATTGAAAATAATAAAATTATAGATAAACCAACTAAAAAAGAAAAAATAGATATGATAAAAAAACATTTTCAATTACTAAAGAGCCATACAAATGAAAAACAAGCATTGCTTGAAATAAGAAGTCATGCTTTATGGTATATTAAAGGAATTGATAACAGTAAAGAAATTAAAAATAAAATTATGAACACTAAAACCGAAATAGAATTTTTTGAAGTATTAAACTTAATAGAATAAATATATATTTAAAAATTCATGTTTTTATGCTAGAATTAATGCAGGTGAAAATTATGCAAGAAAAAGAGACATTTTATATTACAACTCCAATCTATTATCCAAGTAGAAAATTTACTTTAGGAAACTGTTATACCACAGTTGCATGTGATGTAATTGCTAGATTTAATAGAATGATGGGTAAAGCTGTTTTTTACTTAACTGGAACTGATGAACATGGTCAAAAAATTGAAAATGTTGCTTTAAGTGCAGGTAAAAGCGAAATTGAATATTTAAATGAAATAGTAGATGATGCTAAGGAATTATGGTCAAAACTAGATATTTCATATGATTTTTTCATTAGAACAACAGCTGAATTTCATGAAAAAACTGTTAAAAAGATTATGAATATTCTCTATGAAAAGAATCAAATATATAAATCTAAATATAAGGGCTGGTATTGTACACCGTGTGAATCTTTCTGGACCGAAACTCAATTGATTGATGGAAAATGTCCTGACTGTGGAAGAGAAGTTCATGAAGAAGAAGAAGAAGCATATTTTTTTAAATTAAGTGAATATACAGATAAAATTATGAATTTATATAAAGAAAATCCAAATTTCTTACAGCCAAAATCAAGAGTCAATGAAATGGTAAACAACTTCTTAAAAGATGGCTTAAAAGATTTATGCGTTACTAGAACAAGTGTTAAATGGGGAGTAAGTGTGGAATTTGATCCTAAACATATCGTATATGTATGGATAGATGCATTAACTAATTATATAACTGCTTTAGGATACTTACAGGATAATGATGATAATTTTAACAAATTTTGGCCTGCTGATGTACATGTGGTCGGAAAAGAAATAGTAAGATTTCACGCTATAATATGGCCAGCTATATTAATGGCATTAGATTTACCTTTACCAAAACAAATACTCGGTCACGGATGGCTATTGTTCGGAGGAGAAAAATTAAGTAAAAGCAAAGAATCAAACTTAAGAGAAGTAATGGATCCAAGGATACTAATAAAAAGATATGGTTCAGATCCGGTTAGATTTTATCTTGTAAAAGAAGTTCCATTCGGATCTGATGGAATATATACTCAGGAATTATTCTTAAAATCATTCAACAATAATTTATCTAATACTATTGGAAACCTTGTTTCAAGAACATTGTCAATGATAGAAAAATATTGTAATGGCTATATTCCAAAAAATGAAATCAATGAAGGCATAAATTTTCAAAATGATATATTGAGATATATTGACAATACTTTTAATTACATGAAAACATATGATATATCTAATGCACTTAATGAAATAATTGAAATATTTAACAGATCAAATAAATATATTGATGAAACTGAGCCTTGGGCTTTATCCAAGGATGAAAAAAATAAAGAAAAATTAAATGGAGTTTTGTATAATTTAAGCGAAGCTATCATAAAAGGAGCCACTCTGCTTCTTCCGTTTTTAACTGTTCAAACTAAAAATATATTTAATCAATTTAATATGAGTGTTCCTGAATCATTTGATAATATCAAGATATTTGGTAATTTAAAAACAAATTTAAAAATTGAAAAGAAAGAAGCATTATATCAGAGGTTAGATATTGATAAGGAAAACGAAGAATTGTATAAAATTGCTGATGACGCTACAAAATAAAAAAGTGCTAATAACACTTTTTTTATTTTTTAAAAAATACAGTGAAAATTTTGTGAAAACTTTGAATAATATCAAGATAAATATTGTAATATACTGAACAGATGGTGTATAATTTTACTAGGAGGTAAGAAGATGAAAAAAAATGGATTATTTAAAATATTATTAATCCTATTAATTGCAGTTAGTATTTTGACATGGTTTATACCAGCTAGTTATTACGATGGAACTGGAATGGTTGATTTGGGAATGTTTAGAATTGGATTTTTTGATTTCTTTCAATTTATCAATTTAACTTTTGACTTTTCAAATTTCTTTGTTGTAATATTGTTTTTACTAGCTATTGGTGCTTTGTATGGTGTTTTATCTAAAACTGGAGCATATAGAAACATTCTAGAGAAAATTGCAAAATCATTAAAAGGAAAGGAAAAAATATTCTTAATAGTAGTTACATTTGTATTTGCTGCTTTATCATCAGTATTTGGATTTGAATTATTAGTAATTATTTTTATCCCAGCAATAATATCATTGATATTAATGTTAGGATTTGATAAAGTTACTGCATTCATGGCTACATTTATGGCAAATTTAATTGGTGTAATTGGAGCTACTTTATCTTATGCAACTGTAGGATATATAAATGAACAAATCGGAACAACTTTTGGGACTCAAATATTCGCAAAGATAGCTTTATTTGTAATTTCATATTTAATTTATACAATGTTCTTACTAGGACATGCTGATAAAATTAAAAAATCAAAGAATAAAGAAGCTGCTGAAGAAGAAATGTTTGTTAGTGAAAAGAAAACTACAAAAGTTTCAAAATGGCCTGTTTATGCTTTATTTGGTGTTTTATTTGTAATTTTAGTATTAGCATGTACTAAATGGAATGAAGTATTTGGAATTGAAGTATTTCAAAATGTTCATAAAGCTGTTACAGAATTCACAATTAAGGATAATGCAGTATTCAGTTATATCTTAGGTGATATCTCTGAATTTGGTGCTTGGAGTTACAGTCAAATAACAGTTGTAATTTTAGTATTAACTTTAATCGTTGGTAAAATATATAAATTCAAGGGTTCAGAGATCATTGATTACATGGTTGACGGTGCAAAGAAAATGATGAAGCCTGCTTTATTAGCAATATTTGCATATGCAATAGTATATATTGTCGGAAATACTGTATTCTTTAATACTATTACTTCATGGGTAGTTGGATTAACTAAACATTTAAGTGTTGGTTTATCTTCAATAATCTTATTAGTAGGTTCTGTATTACATATTGATATGGTATACTTGTCAAGTTATATATTGCCAATTATTGCCGGAAGCTTCACAAATACAGCAGAAATAACTACACTTGCAATTATGTCACAATCTTTATATGGTGTTACAATGTTTGTTGCTCCTACTAGCATTATGTTAGTAATAGGACTTACATATTTAAATATCCCTTATAAAGAATGGTTAAAAACAAGCTGGAAGTTTGTATTACAACTACTGGCAATAATTATTGTTATTTCATTGATAATCAGATATTTGTAAAGAATGAGAAATCATTCTTTTTTTTTGATTAAAAATTAATCTACTTCACCAATATAATCATAGAATATTATAGGAGAACATATGAACAAATATAGTGAAGAAGTTAAAATGGTATTTAAATACAGTGAAATAGAAATGATTAATTTGAATCATCCCTATGTTGGAAGTGAACATTTAATTTTATCTATATTAAGTTTTAAAAACAATGTGTCTGCAGTATTAAATAAATATGGCATAACATATAAAAAATATAAAAGGGAGTTAATTGAGAAAATTGGAACTTCAAATAAAAAAACTGAATTTATTTTCTATACCCCGCTGCTTAAAAAAATAATAGAGACTGCAAGTATGAGTGCAAAAGAAAATTCAAATAACGAGGTTCAAATAGCGCACTTGTTTTTAGCTTTAATTGAAGAAAATGATGGCATTGGCTATACTATATTAAAATCATTTAACTGTGATATAGATTTAATATATAAGGAAATATCAAAAATAATTATTGGAAATAAAAATTTACTAGTTTATGAACTTGGAATAAATTTAAATAATCTTGCCATTTCAAATGAACTAGATAAAGTGATTGGAAGAGATAAAGAAATAGATAGAATAATAGAAATATTGGCTAGAAAAAATAAAAACAATCCTATTTTACTTGGTGAAGCAGGAGTTGGAAAAACCGCAATAGTGGAAGAACTGGCCAGAAGAATTACTAAAGGAAATGTTCCAAATTTTTTATTAGACAAAGTCATTGTTTCTTTAAATTTATCATGTGTCATAAGCGGAACAAAATATAGAGGTGAATTTGAAGAAAAGCTTAATAAAATAATAAAAGAATTGGAAATATCTCAGAACATCATACTATTTATTGATGAGGTCCATACAATAATAGGTGCTGGAGGGGCTGAAGGCGCCATTGATGCATCAAATATATTAAAACCGGTACTTGCCAGAGGAAAAATAAAATGTATTGGAGCCACAACTATAACTGAATACAGTAAATTTATTGAAAAAGACAAAGCTTTGGACAGACGTTTTCAAAAAGTTATAATAAATGAAACCAGTATTGAAGAAACTAAAAATATACTGAAAAAAATTAAAAAAGATTATGAAAAATATCATAATGTAAAAATAAGTGATGAAATAATAAATGATATAGTGGATTTTTCTAACAAATATATATATGACAGACGAGAACCGGACAGAAGTATAGATGTGCTGGATGAAATATGTGCAAAAACAAATGTTAATATAACAAATAATGAAATCAATATCATTAAAAATAAATTGAAGAATATTATAAAATTAAAAAATAAATACATTAAATATAATAATTTTGAAAAAGCGAGTAACTTAAAGGAAGAAGAAAATATACTGAAAAGTAGTTTAGTGAAATTAAAAAATAAATTAAATAACAAGCAGGTTTCCTTTGATACTTTAAAGAGTGTTATTGAATTTAAAGCCAATATAAAAATAAATGAGGAAAATATGGACAAATATTATGAATATTTGAAAAAAGAACTGAATTCTCATATAATTGGTCAAAATAATGCAATAAGTGAATTAATAAAAATAGATAAATTAATTATTAAGAAAAAAGAAAAAAAACCAATATCAATTTTATTCAATGGAAGTAGTGGAGTTGGAAAAACAGAACTGGCAAAATTTTATGCTAAAATGAAAAATATTAACTTAATCAGACTGGATATGAGTGAATATAAAAGTGAAATTAGTATGAATAGAATACTGGGAGCTCCTCAAGGTTATATTGGTTATGATGATGTAAATACAACTTTTGAATCAATTAAAAGCTATCCAAATTCAATAATCTTATTAGATGAAATTGAAAAAGCTCACCCTTCAATAATGAATCTATTCTTTAGTATATTAGATGAAGGAGAAATAAAAAATTCTAAAGGAGAACAGTTAAAATTTTATAATTGTGTATTTATTCTAACCACAAATAATTTAAATAATAAAGATACAGTTGGATTTACAAAAAAACAAAATAATTTTGATTATGATTATTTTTCCGTAGAATTTTTAAATAGAGTTAACTATGTTATAAATTTTAATAATTTAAAAAAAGCTGATATTAAAAAAATAATAATAAATGAAGTGAAAAAGAACTGTGAAACATATGATGAAAATTATAAATTTAATGATAATGAAATAGAAGAAATAATTGGAGAATCAAATTATAATATTTTTGGAGCCAGAAAAATTAAAAATATTGTAAAGAAACATGTTGAAGAAAAATTAATAAAAACTTAAGTCTTTATAAATAAATCTAAAAATGCTAAAATATACATATGAATATTTATGGAGGTTCAAGATGATAATATATAATACATTAAGCAACAAATTAGAAGAGTTTAAGCCTGTTAATGAAGGTATAATAAATATGTATGTGTGTGGACCGACCGTCAACAAAAGAACACATTTAGGTCATATGTATCCTGCAATATTTTTTGATACAGTATACAGATATTTTAAATACTTGGGATTTAAAGTGAATTATGTTTCAAACTTTACAGATGTTGACGATAAAATAATAGCTGCTGCAATTGAAGAAGATGTAACAGAAAAAGAAATTGCGGATAAATACATAAATTTATATTTGGAGGATTTAAAGAAGGTAAACTGTTTAGAAATATATAATAGACCTAAAGTAACTGAATATATGCAAGATATTATAAAATTCATCAGTTATCTTTATGAAAACAACTATGCATATAAAAATGGGGATGATGTTTACTTTGATGTTAACAAATATGAAGGCTATGGCAAGCTATCAAATCAAAATATTGAAAACCTAGATTATGGAAATAGAATTAAAATTAATGAAAATAAAAGAAATCCATATGATTTTGTATTATGGAAAAAAACAGATAAAGGTATAGTGTGGGATTCTCCATTTGGAAAAGGAAGACCCGGATGGCATACAGAATGTGTAGTAATGATTAACAAATTATTTGGCGGTTTAATTGACATTCACGGAGGTGGAATTGATTTAGTTTTTCCACATCATGAAAATGAAATTGCACAGTCTATGGTGGCTTGGGGACATCCTATTTCAAATTTCTGGATGCATAACGGCCATTTAATGCTTGATGGTGAAAAAATGAGCAAAAGTATAGGTAATGTTTTAAGAATTGATGATTTATTATTAAAATATACACCCAATACTGTAAGATTAGGTATATTAAAAAATCATTATCGTTTACCTTTAAACTTTACAGATGATTTATTAATAGAAAGTGCTACTATAGATGAAAAAATATTTAATGTATTAAAAAATTCAAACTTATCTATAAAATTAAATAATCTTAAAATAGAAAAATTAGAAAAAGATATAAAAATAGAAGAATATATGAACGATGATTTCAATACATCAAACTTGATTACTTATTTACTTGATCTGGTAAAAAAATTAAATCAGAATATTAGAAATAATGAAAGTGAGATATTGGAAAATTATTGTAAAATAATTTTAATTACTGATATACTTGGATTAAAATATAATTTAACAGAATTAACAAATGAAGACATTGAATTATATAAGAAATGGGACAAAGAAAGATTAAATAAAAATTTTGAAAAGGCTGATGAATTAAGAAATAAGCTGATTGAGAAAGGAATAATGTAAGAAATATGAATTATGTTTTTATTTTATTGGGGATATTAGCAATTCCTTTGATTGCTCAAATATATGTAAATTCTTGTTATTCAAAATATAGAAATATGAGAAATTCAAATGATTTGACAGGATTTGAAGTAGCAAGAAAAATATTGGATAAGAATGGACTTAGTAATATTCATATTGTTGAAACTAGAGGAAATTTAACTGATCATTATGATCCAATTAGAAAAGTAGTAAGATTATCTAGTGATATTTTTCATGGTACTTCAATTGCTTCAACTTCAATTGCAGCTCATGAAGTTGGACATGTTTTACAAGATAAAAGTAATTATATATTTATGAAAATAAGAAGTTTTATTTTTCCAATTGTACATCTTACATCTAAATTTGCATATATTGTGATATTTATTGGTTTTCTTACTGAAATGCTTCAATTGATACAGCTTGGTATTATTCTTGTATCTTTTGGCGTATTTTTTCAATTGATAACATTACCTGTAGAAATAAATGCTTCAGAAAGAGCAAAAAAAGAAATAAAGAAATTACGTCTCTCAAAAGAAAATGAACTGGATAAAGTGAATAATATGCTTACTGCGGCTGCGCTGACATATGTAGCAGGTTTAATAGCAAGTATACTGGAGTTATTAAGATTATTAATGATATTAAGAAATAGAGATTAAAAAAAAACACTATATAGTGTTTTTATTTTTCATAAGGTAATATTGCCATATATCTTGCTCTCTTAACAGCTGTTGCTATTTCTCTTTGATGTTTTGCACATGCTCCAGTAACTCTTCTAGGTAATATTTTACCTTTCTCGTTTACAGATTTACTCATATCTATTGAGTTTTTATAATCTATAGTTTTACCAGCACATAATTGGCATATTTTCTTTTTTCTTGGATAATACTCTCCCATAATTTCCTCCTTTTAAAATGGTAAGTCATCGTCACTAAGAACAACTTCACTACCAAAATCTTTAAATGGATCTTCCTTAGGTATTTCAATTTCATTTTGAACATCTACTGGAGCTTCTGATGGCATATCCATATATTCTCTTCCAGAATTTGAACTATCTTTTTTACTTCCTAAAAATTCTACGTTATCTGCTACTATTTCAGTAACATATCTTTTAGTTCCATCTTCTGCATCATAACTTCTAGTTTGAATTCTTCCATCTATTCCAACCTGACTGCCCTTAAAGCAATATTTACTTACATTTTCAGCCTGTTTACCAAAAATAGAAACATTTATAAAGTCTGTATCATAATTTCCATCTTTATTTTTAAATGTTCTGTTTATTGCAACAGTAAATGAAGTAACAGGTAAACCACTGTTTGTATTCCTAAGTTCAGGATCCTTTGTTAGTCTTCCGACTAATACAACTTTATTCATATTTTACTCCTCTTTTTTGATAATCAAATGTCTTAAAATATTATTATCAAGTTTTGATTTTCTGTCAAGTTCTGCAATTGCTTCAGGTTTAGCTTTAACATTACATAAATAATAATAACCTCTTACAACATTTTTTATTGGATAAGCGAGTTTCTTTTGCCCTAAATCTTTTAAGTCAATAATTTCTGATTTCATGCTTTTTAATACATTTTCAAAATTACTGACAGTTTCTTTTATTGCTTTTTCATCTAAATCCGCTTTCACAATAAATAGTACTTCATACATATTCATCTTTACGCACCTCCTTATGGTCTATTGGCTTCCTAAGAAGCAAGGAGCTTTCGCTCACGAGTATTATAGCAAATAAAACCTTTATTGTAAACCAAATTATTTTTTAGTTTTAGTTTTACTTTTTAATTCTTCATAGTATATGGCATTTGCTACATTAATATATGGCACAACATAAATTGAAGCTATTCCTATTGTAGCAATGATCAATAAAATCCAAGGAAGAAAACTTAAATTAAATATAAAATAATTCCATTTGTATCCATACATCATTTCTTTACTCTTTTTAATGGTTTCCATTACATTTTTTGAACCATCTGCCATTAAATACGGAACCATAGAATATGACATTGCAGCAACAATTCCAGGTATTAAAAATAAGGTACTCCATACAATGACAAATACAGCTGTTACAAAAGTTACTAATATTATTGGCATAAAATTTTTATATTGGTTAAATAAATCATTAATGTTAAATTTTTTATTTCTTAATAAATTTAAGGTATATACTATCAATCCTATAGTCATAGGAGACATTATTAAAGAAATTATCAAGTTTACACTAAAACCTCTTAATGAATTTGAAGTATTAAACGCACCAAAAAGCAACTCAATTACCCAAATTATCAATATAGGTTTCCAAAGATTCCATATATTCTTTTCAATTATTTTCTTGGCCTTTTCCTTTATTTTAACTCTATTCATAAATCCTCCTAATTAATTAATATTTAATTATTAAATCTAAAATGACAAATATCTCCGTCTTGCATAATATATTCCTTACCTTCAAGTCTCGTCTTTCCCGCATCCTTTACTTTTAATTCATTACCATAATTTATTAAATCATCATATTGAATTATTTCTGCTCTAATAAATCCTTTTTCAAAGTCACTATGAATTATACCTGCACATTCAGGAGCTTTCATTCCAGTCTTAAATGTCCACGCTCTTACTTCATCACTGCCTACAGTGAAAAAAGTTTTTAAACCCAGCAATGAATAAGTAATATTAATCAACTGATCAAGCCCGCTTGAAGGTATTCCAAGTTCCTTTAAAAAGTTATTCTTATCTTCTTCATTCAATTCAGAAAGCTCACTTTCAATTTTGGCACACATTTCAACAACAAAAGTATTTTCTTTTTTAGCAAATGATTTTAATTCTTCTACATATTTATTATTTTCATTTAAACTATCTTCATTTACATTTGCAAGATATATCATAGGTTTTAAAGTTATAAGATTGAAGGATTTTATTACTTCCAGCTCTTCTTTTGAAAACTCTACTAACCTTAAAGTAATACCTTCATTTAATTTGTTTTTTATCTTTTCCAGTATTTCCAACTCAAATAAAGATTCTTTATCATTAGTTGTCCTGGCTTTTTTTTCTATTCTGGAAATTCTGTTTTCAACTATTTCCAAATCACTAAGTATTAATTCATAATTAATTACTTCAACATCACCTATTGGATTTGTTTCTCCATTAACATGAATTATATTTTTATCATCAAAACATCTTACTACATGAACAACTGCATCCACTTCTCTGATGTGTGAAAGAAATTTATTTCCTAAACCTTCACCTAAAGAAGCTCCTTTTACTAAACCTGCTATATCAATAAATTCATATTGAGTTGGTATTGTTCTTTCAGGTATATACATTTTTTCTAATACTTCTAACCTTTTATCAGGTACAGTTACTACACCTACATTTGGATCTATTGTTGCGAACGGATAATTTGCAGCCAAAATATTTTTTTTAGTAATCGCATTAAATAAAGTGCTTTTTCCTACATTCGGTAGGCCAATGATTCCTGCTTTAAGAGACATAGTTTACTCCCGGAAAGCTTTGAACGCCTAAAGGAATTCCTGTAATATACCAGCCAATTAATACTACAAAGCATATAACAAAGGTTGCTATTCCATAAGGAATCATGTATCTTAAACTTCCAAATAAAGTTATCATTTCATCTTTATTATATTTTTCCATAAATGCTATGTAGATTACAAAATATGCAAATAAAGGAGTAAATCCAGTTGTTATACTGGTTCCCAAAGAATATATTATTTGAGTAAATTCAGGTGAAATACTGGCATTCATAAATAAAGGCACTGTAATTCCTGATAATATTTTCCATTTTAATGTAATACTTGGACATAATAGATTTGCCAACATTACTATTAATAATAATACTATTATAAGTCCAACTCCGGTAAAATTTAATTTACCAATTAATGTACTTAAAGAGGCAGTTAAAACTGTTCCAATGTTTGTATTATTAAATACGCTTATAAATAACGAAGCAAAAAATATTAAAACCAATATGCTTCCTATTCCATCTAATGAATGAGCTAAACTTTCACTTACATCTTTATTATTTTTAATGGTTTTGGTAATAATACCATAAATCAGTCCCATTATAAAGAATAACATGGTAACTATAAATACAAATCCCTTATTAAATAAAGAATTTTCTCCAAAAAGCATATCAATATAATGAACTCCGTTATTATCTAGTAAAGCTCCTGAAAGTGGCAAACCAGGAATAATCATATATGTAACTATCAGAATATATAATAAACCAGCACCGATTCCAACAATTAAACCTCTTAATTCTCTATTTGTAATTTGAATTTCTTCTTCTTCAAATTCATATCTTCCCAATTTAGGCATAATATTCTTTTCAGTGATACTTGTAAACAGATATGCCATTGCTATTACAACAACGCTCATGATAATTACTGAAAAAAATAAATTAATTGTATAATTGCCTTCTAATAATCTAGCTGCATTAATTGTAAGATCTAAAAGAGTACTGTCATACGAACTTAATAATATATTAATTCCATAACCAAACGACATTGCTGCAAAAGAAGCAATTATTCCACCCAATGGATTTCTTCTACCATATTTAAACAATAATGCTCCTATAGGTAGCATAATTACAAAACCAATATTACCTACTATAGAAAATAAAATACTGATAAGAATTAATACAAAAGTTAAAGAGTTCTTTTTAGCGTTCTTAGTTATTATAGTAAAAAAAGCTTTTATAAATCCTGTTTTCTCAAGTATTCCAAGTCCAATTAGAATAATTATCAGCATTGACAAAGGGGAGAAATTCACAAAATCACTTACTGCATTTGTAACAATATACTTTAGACCTGATCCACTAAACAAACTGTTCACCTGAACCACGTTATTTGTAAGCTCATTAGTAACTGGATTTATAGTACTGTACTCTCCTTGAACATTGAAAAATGCCAATATACCGCTAACAACAATTGTTATTACAGTTAATAATATAAAAGTCATAATTGGACTTAATTTTATTTTCTGCTTAAACATTATTCCACCACCTTTTTTAATTTTTTTTCAAATTCCATTCTATCCAGCATAATTGTTCTTCCACAGTTTATGCATTTAATTTTCACATCTATTCCACACCTTGTAATCTCCCACAAATTTGTCTTACATGGATGAGGTTTTTTCATTATTACTTTATCTCCTAATTTATAATTGTTTGTCATTTAATCAACATCCACATCTATTTTAATTATTTCCAGTATTCTCTCCAAATCTTTTTCACTATCAAAAGGTATTATAATATTTTTATCATTAATTCTTACCATTGTGCCTATTTTTTCTCTCATTATTTCCTGAATAAACATATATTTATCATCTTTACCTTTTTTAGTTTTCCTAATTGGGATCTGTCTTCTGAAAGTTGGAGAATTCAGCATATCTTCAAGTTTTCTTACAGTTATACCCTCATCAACTATTCTTTTGGCTATACTGATTATCTGTTCTGAATCTTCAAGTTTACTTAATAACTTTGCATGTCCCATACTTATATCATCATGTAAAACCAATGATTTAACATCCATTGGTAATCTTAAAATTCCAATTAAATTAGTAATATAACTTCTACTTTTTCCAACTCTTCTGGAAAGTTCCTCCTGAGTTAATCCTAAAGTCACAATCAATTTTTTGAATGCCTCTGCCTCTTCTATTGCATTTAAGTTTTCTCTTTGAATATTTTCAAGAAGTGCAATTTCCATCATTTCGTCATCTGTAAAATCTTTTACTATGGCCGGAACTGTTTCTTTTTCAGCAAGTTCACTTGCTTTTACTCTTCTTTCTCCTGCTACTATTTCATAGCCTTTAATACTTTTTTTAACAATTATTGGTTGAAGTACACCAAAAACTCTTATTGAAGCTGCTAATTCCTGAAGCTTATCCTCATCAAAGGTTTTTCTAGGCTGATAAGGATTACCTCTCAATTCACTAAGTTTAATTTCAACTATATCTTTTTTTGAAGAATTTTCAACAATATTTTTTTCAAATGAATCAATATCCAAAGTTTCATTATTAAATAATTGTTCTAATCCTTTTCCTAATCTTTTAGTTTCCATCTCTCTCTATCACCTCTTTGGCTAAATTTATATACGCTTCTGCTCCTCTACTGTTTTCATCATATTCTATTATTGGTTTGCCGTGAGAAGGAGCCTCTACTAATTTGATAAGTCTAGGTATTATGGTATTGAACACTTTTTCTTTAAAAAATTTTCTTACATCTTCAACTACTTCTAGTCCTAACAAGGTTCTTCCGTCAAGCATAGTAAGCAATACACCTTCAATATCCAATTTTGGATTTATTTTATTTTGAGTCAATATAATTGTATTTAATAATTGAGTTACTCCCTCTAATGCAAAATATTCACATTGAACAGGAATAAGAACTGAATCTGAAGCAGCCAATGCATTCGTTGTTAACAATCCTAAACTTGGAGGACAATCAATAATTATATAATCATAATTACTTTTAATACTTTCAATTTGCATCTTAAGCTGATCTCCAATTTTGAAATCTTCATTTTTAAAACTTTTTTGAACCAATTCAATATCTACTCCAGCAAGATTTATCATTGAAGGAATAATACTTAAATTTTTAAACTTGGTTTTTATAATTGAATCTTTTATGTCACAAGAGCCATTTATTACCTCATAAATACTGTTTTCTATTGCAGATTTATTAACACCAAGTCCTGTGCTTGAATTACTTTGTGGATCTAAATCAATCAATAATACTTTCTTTCCTAAATGCCCAAGTGAACTTGATAAATTTATACTAGTGGTAGTCTTTCCAACTCCGCCCTTTTGATTTACTAATGATATTACTTTGCCCATAATTACTACCTCTCCATATATCTAATATTTTAACATAATATAAAGATAATTTAAAGACAATATATATTTAAAAAAGAAAAAAAGAATGAATTATTTTTCACTCTTTTTCTGTTTTTTATTATTACTGTTATATTCTTCAACTATAACTTCTATCTCTTCTTTTGTTAAAGTTTCCTTTTCAATTAAAGTATCAGCAATAATTTTAACCAAATCTTTATGTTCCTTTAATATTTTCTTAGTATTATCGTAGCATTCTCCAATTATCTTTCTTATTTCTTGATCAATTTCTAAAGCAACAGCATCAGAGAAGTTTCTAGATTTAGTATAGTCTCTTCCTAAAAAGACATCTTCTGTTCTATGTTCAAACTGAACAGGACCCAAGTCACTCATACCGTATTCAGTAACCATTGCTCTTGCAATTTTAGTTGCTTTCTTAAAATCATCAGAAGCTCCGGTACTCATCTCATTTAAGAATAATTCTTCACTTACTCTTCCGGATAGTAAAGTGGTTATCTGTTCTAACAATTCTACTTTAGTATATACCATGGTTTTTTCCTCTTTTGGAAGTAATTGAGTATATCCTCCAGCCATTCCTCTAGGAATAATCGTTATTTTATGAACTTCAATTCCATTTGGTAAATATATTCCAGATACCGCATGACCGGCCTCATGAAAAGCAACAACCTTTTTCTCAAATTCAGTAACTTTTCTGCTTGTCTTAGCAGGACCCAACAATACTCTGTCACTAGCTTCATCAATTTCTGACATAGTAATGAAATCTTTATTTCTTCTAACCGCAAGTAATGCAGCCTCATTTAATAAGTTTTCTAAATCTGCCCCAGAATATCCATGTGTACGTTCTGCTATTCTTTTTAATTTAACGTTCTCCTCTAGTATTTTATTTTTAGCATGTACCGCTAATATTTCTTCTCTTTCTCTTACATCAGGTAGATTCACTGTAACCTGTCTATCAAATCTTCCCGGTCTCAATAACGCTGGATCCAAGACATCCGGTCTATTTGTTGCAGCTATTATTATAATACCTTCATTAGCTCCAAAACCATCCATTTCTGTTAATAACTGATTAAGTGTCTGCTCTCTTTCATCATGTCCACCACCTAAACCAGTTCCTCTTTGTCTTCCAACAGCATCTATTTCATCTATGAATATTAAGCAAGGCGCTGTTTGTTTG
The DNA here is from genome assembly GCA_964555585.1 of uncultured Muribaculaceae bacterium. Taxonomy (GTDB): domain Bacteria; phylum Bacillota_I; class Bacilli_A; order RF39; family UBA660; genus CAZKSN01. The sequence continues at coordinate 28,548 of CAZKSN010000004.1, forward strand.
GCTTGCTTGAACATATCTCTAACACGTGAAGCACCGACACCAACAAATAATTCAACAAAATCAGAACCGCTTATGTAGTAGAACGGTACCTTTGCTTCTCCAGCTACAGCTCTCGCCAAAAGAGTTTTACCTGTTCCAGGAGGACCTACCAATAATACTCCTTTTGGAATTCTTGCTCCAAGTCTTTGAAACTTTTTGGGATTTTTTAAAAAATCTATTAATTCCTGAACTTCTTCCTTTTCTTCTTTTAATCCGGCAACATTCTTAAATGTAGTTTTACTTCCATCTTCAGATAATTTTGCCTTGCTTCTTCCAAAATCAAATGTTCCCTTTCCACCACTTCCAAGTTTATTGAATAGGTAAAACATTGCTACTAGTAATAAAATTATAGGTGCAAAGTTTATCAAAACTAAAAACCATGAACTGCTTTCTGGATTAGGATTAGTCACTACAGTTAAATTATTTTCACTAGCAACAGTTAGTATTTTTTCTATTACTGAATCAGATAAAGGCACAATCAAACTAAAACTTTCATTATCTTCATAAGATTTCAGTTTACCTTCAACTGTATATACTCCAGCTCCGCTTTTTGGTGTCACTTCTAATTCTGCAACATCCCCATTATTTAAATTACTTATAAATTCATTATAATCTATCTCATGTACTTTATTACCTAAATTATTAAAAAAATACAATGTAGATAATATTACTAATCCAAGTAATATATATGGTAATAAATTTTTCATAAGTCCACTTTTCTTTTGCATATTAATTATTATTCATCTCCTTTTTTAATAATACCTAAGTATTATATCATACTCTTGGTTCTTTTCTTTGTCAAATTTAGATTTCTTTAATCCGGGTACCCAAACCACATTATTCTTAGAATCACATACTATGGGCCACAAATTTCTATCCTTTGTTGGTATTTTTTCATCTATAAAAATATTATTTACCTTTTTACTTCCTATCATTCCTTTTACTTCTATTTTATCTCCGTTTCTTCTTGTTCTAACATACAAAGGTAGAATAACTTGTTTTGAATTTAATCTTATTACATAGTTATTTAATAAATCACATTCATCACATACTTCAATATTTTTACCATTTGGTAAATTAACGACATCATTTATCTCTATCTCGTACTCATCAACTGATTTTTCATTAAAATTAAATGAAATATTATTATAAGCCTTTACTACTATTACATTGTTTGGCAGATGAATCATACTATTAGCTTTATCAGATCTAATTAATGAGAAAATCAAATTCACATGAATATCACTAATTATTAATAAATCATCTCCATATATTTTTTCTAATATATTATATATTATTTTAGACTGAATCACTTTATCCAATTGTTCAAACTTTTCTATATCTAAAATCCCCTGCTTAAATACTTTATTAATAACATTTAACATCTGATTATCAATATAATTGTTATATTCAAGTAAAGTTTCACTAAACTTTATAAATTTAAGGTGAACATTTTCATCTTCACTCTTTAGAAATGGCAGCACATATTTTCTATATCTGTTCCTTGTATATATATCCTTAACATTTGAATTATCTGTTACATATTTAATATTGTGTTTCTTATTATATTTAATAATCTCTTTTTTTGTAACTGACATTAAAGGTCTAATTATTCTATATTTACCTTTATCAACTATTTTTGAAAAACCACTATAGCCTTTTAGAGTTGAACCTCTTACTATCCTCATTAGTATTGTTTCTATTAAATCATCTGCATGATGAGCGGTTAAAATGAATCTTGCACCGTACTGTAAGGCAGTCTTTTCAAAAAAGTTATATCTTACCGTTCTTGCCTCATTATGAAAGTTGTCATCTCCATAAGATCCTATTTTCATATATTCAAAGAACACACCATTATTGTCACAATATTTTTTTAAAAATTTTTGTTCATCTTCACTTTCTTTTCTTACATTATGATTAATATGAACACATATTAAAAACAAATCCATTTCCTTTTTAATTTCATTCATTAAATGTAATAACGCCATTGAATCCGGTCCGCCAGACACTCCAATAACAACAGTATCTTTATATCCTATTCCGCTTTCTTTTACTAAAAAATTATATACTTCATTCATAATATATTCACTTTCTTACTATCAAAATTTTATCAAAAATATGAATAAAAGTATAGTGAAAATGTTTATAAGATTAATTTTCTAACAGATTCATCAATTATAATATTTTTTATGTCAGAATCTGTTCAATAAATTGAATAGGAATTACGTTATATTCTTCTATAAAGTTTAAATATTCCTCAGCTGCAAACTATAGCTTTTGCTACTCATTCCCATAGTTTTATTATCCTGTAAATAATAAAAGAAAACAAGAATTAAAAAATTATAAAATTATTTTTAAAATCTATTGTTTTTTTGAAAAACTTGTTATATAGTGATAATACGGTGAGGAGTGAAGCGTATGAAAAAATACGATGATGTTTTAACAACAAATTTAAATGAGGATATTAAGCAATTTCCTAATATTTATCCAATAACTAAAGAAATGAAAAATACACATAATGGTGTTGGAAGATTAGTGATGATTGATAGATACAGCCAGAAAGATAAAAATTTAATTACTTTAAAAAATGGTGATTTCGTAATCACTGTTGTAAAAAATGATATTAAATTTCCAGTCAGAGGTTTAGGAAAAATAATTAAAATTGAAGAAGATTGGGTTGAAATTGAAGTTGAACCTGAATTTAGGCATGCGTTGGATGATGATACAGAGCATGAGACTGGAATAATAAAAAGAAAGAAAGATGAAATTGAAAAACCTTTAGAACTTTATTATGAACAGATTGCTAAGCGTTTGGCATACAGTTTAAGTAGATGTGAAAAAAGCGAAGAATTAAGAAATGAATGGTTTGAAAAATTCTATCCTGCCTTAAAAGATTTGGATTTTGTACCGGCAGGAAGAGTCTTATATGGTGCAGGCTCTGGTAGTGGTGTTACTTTTTTTAACTGTTTTGTAATGCCTTTTATTAAAGATTCCAGAGAGGGAATAGCAGAACATAGAAAAGAAATAATGGAAATTATGAGTAGAGGTGGCGGTGTTGGAACCAATGGTTCAACTTTAAGACCAAAAAATGCAAGAGCCAAATCAGTTGGAGGAAAAAGCAGCGGAGCAGTTAGCTGGCTGCATGATCTTTCTCAATTAACTCATTTAGTTGAACAAGGTGGTTCTCGTCGTGGAGCTCAAATGATTATGCTATCAATTTGGCATCCTGATATCATTGAATTTATAATTTCAAAAATGCAAAATCCTAAAATACTACAATTTTTAATTGAAAACTTTGATGACGAAGATATTGTTAAAGAGGCTAAGGAAAAATTAAAATTTGTACCGTTAAAGCCTATTGAAAAAGAATTATATGAAACAATAGTAACCAACTTTGAAAAAAATAAAAAATATTGTTCAGTTAATATATATGAAGAGGCTAAAGAAAAATTAAAAGAAGGTGGAAAATTTGAAGTTAATACACCTGATTTCTTAAGTGGAGCTAATATTTCAGTAACTTTAACTGAAGAATTTATGAACGCTGTTGAAAATAATAAAGTTTTTGAGTTAGTTTTTCCTGACTTAGATAAATTAAAACCCGAAGAAAAAGAATTCTACGACAATAACTGGCATAATATTGGAGATTATAGAGAATGGGAACGTTTAGGATATCCGGTAAAAGTATATAAAAAGATTAAAGCAAAATTACTTTGGGATTTAATTAACATCTGTGCTACCTACTCAGCGGAACCAGGAATATTCTTTATTGATAATGCTAATAAAATGACTAATGCTAAAGCATATGGTCAACAGGTGGTTGCAACAAATCCATGCGGAGAACAACCTTTAGCACCTTATTCAGTATGTAACCTGGCAGCTGTTAACTTAGCAAATATGGTTGATAAAGAAAAAAATGAAGTACTGTGGGATAAATTAAAAGAGACTGTTCAACTTGGCGTTAGATTACAAGATAATATAATTGATACTACTCCATATTTCTTAGAAGAAAATAAAAAACAAGCATTAGGAGAAAGACGTGTAGGATTAGGAATTATGGGATTGCATGATTTACTAATATGGTGTAATAAAAGATATGGAAGTCCTTCTGGTAATAAGTTGGTTGATAAATTAATGAAAACTATAGCTATTACAGCTTATGAAACAAGTATTGAACTAGCTAAAGAAAAAGGATCATTCCCGTTCTTAGAAAAAAGAGAAGCTTTTGTTGAAACAGGATATGTTAAAAAATTACCTCAAGAAATCAGAGATAATATATTAAAATACGGAATCAGAAATTCTCACCTGCTTACAATAGCTCCAACCGGAACAACCGGAACAATGGTCGGTGTATCAACTGGATTAGAACCATATTTCTCATTTAAATATTACAGAAGCGGAAGATTTGGTAAATATGTTGAAGTAAATGCAGAGATTGTTGAAAGATATTTAGAAATTCATCCAGAATATAAAGACAAAGAACTACCTAATACATTTGTAAGTGCTATGGATTTAACTCCTGAAGAGCATGCAGAAATTCAGTGTATAATTCAAAACTGGGTAGATTCTTCCATATCAAAAACTGTAAATGCTCCAAAAGGATTTACAGTAAGAGATGTTGAAAAAGTATATGAATATTTATATAAAGGTGGAGCTAAAGGTGGAACTGTTTATGTAGATGGTTCTAGAGATTCTCAAGTTCTTACACTTTCAAAAGAAGATGTAAATGACACAAAAGTTGAGAAAAAAACCGAACAGCTTGGATTAGAATTTGACTTTGAGGAATTAAATAAGGCAGATGTTAATCCTCCAAGAACAAAAATAGGTAAAGATATTGGAATAGAAGTTGGAAACTTATGTCCTATATGTAATGAGGGTGAAGTAATTGACTCAGGCGGGTGCAATACCTGTTCTAACTGTGGTGCTCAATTAAAATGCGGATTATAAAAAAGACTCTTATATAAGAGTTTTTTATTTTACTATTTTATAAACTAACGGCTCTTCAATATATTTATCTTTTGATATTGTATAAGCATCATATATATCATTAATATTAAAATCATTGTCTTTTACATATAGATAAGCGATTACTTCACCTTCATAAACATAATCTCCAGTATTTTTCTTTAATCTAATACCAACAGAATGATCTATAGCATCATCCTTATTCGTTCTACCTCCACCCAGCTTCATAGATAAATAACCTATTTTTAAAGCATCTATTGAATGAATATAACCTTCAGTCAAAGATTTAACTTTAATAATATTGGGAGATACTTTTATTCCAAGATAACCACCATGCTGATATTCAATCATAGACATAAATGTTTCCCAAGCAAAACTATTATTTAAATTCTCTTTAACTTCTTTTTCTGCTTCTTCATAAGAAATATTTTTTCCCATTGAAACCATATGACTTGCTATTATTAAACAAAGTTCTAATAATCTTTTATTTTCTATAAAATTACTTAAAATTAAATTTGCTTCTAAAACTTCATTAGCATTTCCGATATTATTTCCAAGAGGATTATTCATATTGGTTAAAAGTGCTATCGTTTCTTTATTATAATGTTTACCTATCTTTACTAAAAGTTCTGCAAATTTAGTTGCACTTTCCATATCTTTATAAAAAGCACCTTTACCAACTTTCACATCTAAAACCACTTTATCAACACCAGACGCAATTTTTTTACTCATAATACTTGATGCACCTAAGGCTGCAGCTGCAACCGTACCTGTAACATCCCTTAATGAATACAATTTTTTATCTGCCGGAGCAACATCTTCTGTTGGAGATATTATAGCAACACCAATATCATTTAGTTGTTTTATATATTCTTCTTTTGTTAAATTCACTTTAAACCCGGGAATTGATTCTAACTTGTCAAGAGTTCCACCAGTATGTCCCAAGCCTCTTCCACTCATCATAGGAACAACCAAACCGCAAGAAGCTACTAATGGAGCTACAATTAAACTTACTTTATCTCCAACACCGCCAGTTGAATGCTTATCTACTTTTACTCCTTCAACTGAAGATAAATCAACAATATTGCCACTATTTATCATGCAATCTGTTAAATCTAAAGTTTCCCTATCACTCATGCCGTTTATACAGATAGCCATTAAAAAAGCACTCATCTGATAATCTTTTACTTCATCTTTTAGAAAACCATTTATAAAAAAATTGATTTCTTCTTTAGTTAATTCATTATTTTCTCTTTTTTTGTTTATTACTTCAACAATATTCACAGCAAAACCTCCTTAGCCTTATTATAGACTAATAAAAAAAAGAATGCTATAATTTTTATGATGAAGTATGATAAAAATAGAAAATAATTCAAATAAATTAATTATTTCCCATATAGCAGACATAGACGGTATGGGTAGCGTAATATTATCAAAATTAATTTTTAAAAAAATTGATGTTATATTAATTGATAATAAAGAATTAACAGATGTATTAAATGATTTAATAAAAGATAAAAGTTATATAAAATACGATAATATATTTATTATTGATATTTCTATTATAAAAAATAATGCAGAAATCATAGAAAATGAAAATGAATTAAAAACTAGAATAAAACATTTTGATCACCATACATCGGATGAAATATTGGAAAAAGACTTTGATTTTATTAATGTTAAATTTAAAATAAAAAACAAGAAAACTTGCGGTACTGAACTTTTTTATAATTATATAAAAGGTAAATCCAAAATTCTTAATAGTAATTATGTAAAAGACTTTGTGGAAGCTATAAGAAATTATGATACCTATGACTGGATTAAAAATAAAAATTTAAATGGAAAACACTTAACAAATATTTTTTCATTTATTGGACCATTAAAATTTATTGACAGATATTTTAAAGAAATAAAAAACAATTATCTGACTAAATTTAAAATTGATAAATTTAGTCTAGACATTTCTAAAAATATTGAAGAAAATATACATAACTATATTAAAAAGTGTGAAGAAAATATGATAAAACTAAAGTTTTTTGAATATAATGTTGGATGTATTATTAGTGAGCTTTACAGAAGTGACGTTGGAAACACTTTATCCAAGATGTATAAAAACGAATTAGATTTTATTATAATCTGTGATTTTATAAGAAATAACTATTCTCTTAGAACTGCAAATGAAAACATTAATCTTGGAATTATAGTAAAAAAATTTTCAAATAAAGGTGGAGGTCAAGGTGGAGCTGCCGGAATACCAATTGATAAATCTACATACTGGATTCTAGAAGAAATTTTAAAGGAAAAAATAAAAAGATGAATTAATCATCTTTTTAAATTATAATCATTTTTAATTTAATTGACATAAAATTTTTTAATTAATCTATTTTGATAATTAACTCCCCATCTTTTGAATATAGATATTTTTCTCTTGCATATTTTGCAATATATTCAAGATCACTTAATTTTTTTATCTCAGCCTGTAGTTTATCTTCTTCATCTAATATATCTGAATACTCTTTTAGCAGTTGCTCTCTTTCAACTACATTTTTATATATTTGAGACCAATAACTAAACATATTACTTATAAAAAAAGTAAGTAAAGGAATAAATATTAACACTAAAACTAATAATCTTCTTTTATCTTTTTTAGTTATCTTTCTCATATAACCCTCCAATTATAATAAGATTATATCATTTTAATATTTTTTTTTCAATTAATCTTCTTAACATTTACACTTTTTTTAATATTTAATATTGTTCTTAATTTAAAATATCTTTTGTTAAAAACTCCAAAGCTAAAAATAACCAGTATTATTAAATAGATATGGATTATTCCATTATTAATCAGTGATAATAATATAAAATATATCAAACTTAGATTAGTAACAAATAAAAAATTTATTAAAATTTTATAAAGAATACTTGTTTTATAAATAAACTTATAATTTAAATTGTATAAATAAGAGCAAATGATTCCATATGATAAAGAGAAAATTATTGATAATAGCTGTTCTTCTAAATTCATTTGAATAATTTAGCAAAAATACTTTCATTTTTAATTTTTTTGCCACTTTCATCCAGATAATTCAAATACAGTAATTTTCCCTTTATTGATAAAGTTCCCTGAAATGTATCAAGCTTTAATAACTCAAGTTCTTCACCTTTTATTAAAACATATCCCAATACAGTATCAATAAAAAATTCTTTATTATCAAAATTTTCTAATTTTTTTACTCCAGTAATAAAAATGCTTTTTCTATCATTGACTTGAATACTATGATTAAAATTATTTTCACTATTACTAGTCTTGTCCATTTATTTCCTCCTAATAATAGATATGAAAATAAATGAAAAATATAACAAAAAAACTCTATAAAATAGAGTTTTTTATTCTTCTTCAGCTTCTGTTACTTCATCTTCGGCTTTTTCGTAAGCATCTAATATTTCTCTTTCAAACATACTTCTTACTTCTTGATTTAATGGATGAGCAGTATCTCTATAATTACCAGTCGCTGTTTTACGACTAGGCATTGCTATAAACAAACCTTTTTCCCCACTAATAATTCTAATATCATGAACTGCAAATTCATCATCTAATACAACTGATGCAATTCCTTTCATTCTAGAATTTTCTTTGTCAATTTTGCGTATACTTACTTGTGTTATTTTCACTGAATCTTCCTCCTTAAGCACATACTCAAATTAATTTTACATCAAATAAACAATTAAATCAAGTATTTTTATTTTAAATTAACTTAATTATTATATCTTTTGTTAGTATATCAGCATAAGAAAAAGATTTTACTTCATTATTTAATTTAAGAATAAATAAAAAAGGATATGCTTTTTCTATTATTCCCTCATATACTTCATATTTATTTCTTCCAACATTTACTTTGGCCACTACTTTTTTTCCAACTATTCTTTTTATATCAGTTTTTATTTTTAATATATTCATTTTTCTCCATTTCTTGGATAACCTACAAACATTGTGCCTTTAGTTTTTAAACCACCTATTCCATCTTTACCATATTTAGTTTTTGATAAAAGTTTGATCAAATTAACTTCTTGATTTCTGTCACTAAGACTTAAGGTGGTTGCTATTATTGCCGGATCTAAAGCATGAATGTTGATTCTTTTAGGACTTGATGCAAATGTGGCTCCAGCTTTTATCAGTTCATCATAATTGCTCTGACAAGCACCAGCAATAATTATTAAATCTTCTGGAGATTTAGCATACTTTCTTGCTTCCTTAACTCCTTCAATAAAATTAGAACTATTCTTGTACATATCTGTTTCGCCTACTCTTTTTTTATAATAAGCGTCATGACCGGTAATAATTAATATATTTGGATTTACCTGTCTTAAATATCTTTGCAATATCTCAGGTATATCATTTTCATTTACTTGTTTTCCAAAAGCAATTACTCCGGCATTTTTATAAAAGTCCATACATCTTTTTAAATATTCACTATCTCCGTCCAAATGTAATATTTTTCCTGGCAAATAAAAATAATCATCTCTATCCAGTCTTTGCTCTTCTATAACCATTCTTGCATAATCATCATTGTTTTTATAATCTTTTTTGTCAATTAATATTAGATCCTCTATATTTGCATCCGCAATTAAACGAAAATCTATTCCTCTAAGAATACATACTTCACCATTTTTTTCAGTTACTTCAAAAATAATATCATGATTGTAAGATATTCTTGAAACATAATCTCCTACTTTAATCATATACTCACCTATTTAAATATATGAAAATATCAAAAAAATATATCTAACTTATCTCATTAGATATATTCACAAATTCTTCCACACTTAAATTTTCTGCTCTACATGTTAAATTTTTATCATATTTATTTAAAACTTTTTCAATCTTTTTTAAATCATAATCTATTAAGTTATTCTTTAAATTTTTTCTTTTATGTCTAAATGAGTCTTTTATTAATTTATAAAAATTTTCAATTGATTTTACATAATATTTATTTTTATTTGAACTAAACTTTAATACAATACTATCAACTTTTGGAACAGGTATAAATGAATTTTTACTTACATCAGTAACTTTTTCAATATTGAAGTTATATTGTAAAAATACACTAATTGAACTATAATCTTTTGTATTTGGAGAAGCCATAAACCTATTACCCACTTCTTTTTGAATCATAATTATCATTTCATCAACATTAGTTTCTTTTATAACTTTATTTATTATTAATGAAGTAATATAATAAGGAATATTAGCAATAAAATATAATTTATTATATTTATATTTTGATAAATATTCTTTTAAATCAATTTTCAAAAAATCTTTATATACTATTTCTAAATTATCAGAAGAAATTTCATCTAAAATGTTTTTTAAACTTTCATCTATTTCAAAGCATATTACTTTTGAATCATATTTTATTAATTCCTTTGTTAAAGCTCCTCTACCAGGTCCAACTTCAATAATTAACGAATTTTTTTCAATATTAAAAGAATTTACTATTTTTTCTATAATATTACTATCTATGAGAAAATTCTGTCCCAATGATTTCTTATATTTTATTTTTTTCACTTTATTTCCAGCCAAGTCTTAATACTTCAAAATATTGATTTCTTATTCTTCCAATATTATTTATTGCAAAATTTCTGTCATCTGTTAATAAATCAATAGAATTTCCAGAAACACCACGATCCATTACGATTGCTATAATTTGTTCATTTGAAAGTTTATTTATTTCAAACTTAATTATAGACCCACAAGGATATTTTTTACTACTGGCCACTATTCTTACAGTTCCATATTCAACATCTTCATAATATATACCGGTTTCTAATACATTAACTTTATGGTTGCATCCTAATTTTCCTGTACATTTTGGACAATCACCAGTATATGCAGTTAAATCACCAGTAAAATTTGAAACTGGAGTCAATAATTCATTTAAATATAATTCATCTTGAATATCTTCAATAACGCCTGACTCTATTGTTTTGCTTATATTATTGTTGTATACCTTATAAATTGAAGCATATGACAAAGAATTATTATTTAAAAATAATATTATAGTTAAAAGAATTAAAATTCTTATATATATCAATGATTTTTTTGGTTTACATTTTTTCATGTTTTCACCTTTCAAACCATAAATATTATACCATATTTGATTACTTAAAGTCAAAAATTCTACATAAATTGTTAAAGCTGATTTCTATTATATCTTCATATTTTATATTTTTTATATCTGCTATTTTTTTAGCAACTTCAGCAATATATTTAGGTTCGTTTTTATATTTTCTAAATGGTTCAGGAGTTAAATATGGGGAATCTGTTTCTAAAACAATATATTCCAAACCAATATTTTTAATAACAGCTTTTAAATTATTTTTTTTAAAAGTGATTATTCCGCCAACACCAATAAGAAAACCCAATTTAATAAAATTATTAGCTTCGTTACAATTACCACTAAAACAATGAACTATACCTTTAACTTTATATTTTCTTAATAATTTATAAACATCCTTATTTGAATTTCTTGAATGAACAATAACCGGTAATTTATATTTTTCTGCCAATTTTAATTGGATTTTAAATAATTTTTTCTGTTTATATTTATTTTTATCATAAAAATAATCTAAACCAATTTCACCTATTGCAATTATATTGTTATCAATAATTAATTTTTCCAATTCTATTATATCTTTTTTATTATATTTATTTACATTATGAGGATGAATGCCTATAGAAGAATACAAAAAAGATTCATATCTCTTAGAAATATCAATAACTTCTTTTGCAGTCTCTATATTATCTGAACAATTTATTATTTTCTTTACACCATATTTTTTGGAATCCATTACTACATCTTTAATATCATCATAATTTTCCTTATAAATATGAGCATGTGAATCTACTAACATAATACTCCTAAATAAATTTTAGATACAATACTTTTATTATTAAAATATCAAAACCAATTATAAAAATATAATCATAAATATGCTTATAACTAAAACTAAATATAATAATAATGCTAACAATAATAACTAATATAACTCCTAATACAAACCACTTATTAAACTTTTGTTCAAAAACAGTTTTTATAGTTTTCATATATCATCAAGCACAATATATCAATAAAATAAAATAATTTCAACAATTTAGACAAATATTTTTAATATTTGACATAATTTTACATTAACCTTCAAAATTATTCTTTATTAAAGCTATGATTATTTCAATCACTGTAATTAGTTTTTCATTAATCGCATCATTACTAGTACAAATAATGCATCCAATTGAATCAGTATTTACTACAATTGGCATAATCATAAAATAATTTACCATTAAGTAATCATTTGTTAACAATAATTTTCCTTTTTCTAAAATTACTTTTCTTTCATTTATAACATCTAAAATTTGTTTATTAATTTTTTCTTCAACTAAATGATTAAAACTTTCTTTGCTGGAATATATTATTTTTTCTTTATCTGTTAATATCAAATTGCAATTTATATATTTATCCAAAACTTTAATATATTTAATTGCAAATTCTTTAAGCGATAACAGTCTATAGTATTTCTTTAAGATAATACTTTCATTATCTACAAAAATTTCAACTTCCTCACCATCACCTATATTTAAATTTCTTCTTATTTCTTTTGGAATAACAATTCTTCCAAGTTCATCTATTTTTCTAACAACTCCAGTAGGTTTCATTTTTCACCTCTATTTTTAGTTTACTTAAGAAGACTATTATTATACTTTATTTATTGACATTTTAATTTATTTTAAATATACTCATTTTAGAAAGTGAGTAAAAGATGATAGTTGAAAGTATAATAGAAATTCCAATGGGAACTAAAAATAAATTTGAAATTAATAAAAAAACCGGTAGAATTAAACTAGATAGAGTTTTATATTCTGCACTAACGTATCCCGGAGAATATGGATTCATAGATAAAACATTGTCTGGAGATGGTGATCCTTTAGATATATTAATAATCAGTTCTTACCCTACTTTTCCTGGTTGTGTAGTTGATGCTAGAGTTATTGGATATTTAAAGGTTATAGATAACGGGCAGGAAGATGAAAAAATATTAGCAGTTGTGGATAAGGATCCGAGATTTGATGAAATAAAGACTTTAAAAAATATGCCTGAACATAAATTAGTGGAAATAAAAGACTTCTTTCAAAATTATAAAAATTTACAAAACATAACCGTAACTGTAGATAAATTTTACGATATTGATGACGCGATAAAAATAATTGAACGTGATATGGAAAAATATAAAAAAATAAACTAATTACTGTTTATTTTTTTATTTATATATTTAATCAAATCTAACAGATAATATATATAGTGTTTTTTTAAATTACTTTTTGTTAATGAAATTAACAAATATTTATTCTTATATATAAATTTGAATTTAGAATTTATTTTAGAAGAATTAATAAACAAATCATCTATTACTAATTTTTTTATTACTTCATCATTTAAGCGTATACTACATTTTATTTTATTATTTTCAAAAACTGAAATATCATTTTTTTCAAGTATTTTTTCAAATAATGTTTGATACATATATAGTTCTATATTTTCATCTAATATTCCAAACCTATCCTTTATTTCTTTTTCTAGTTCAATAATACTTTCTTCATTTGAAATATTTTTAATTTTTTTATGCAAATCTATTATTATTTCATCATCAGAAGAATAATTCTGATCAATATGTGTAGATATGTCATTTATTAAATTAGTATTTTCTTCAGCATCTTCCGCTATATTATTTATACCTTCATTAATTAATTCCAAATACATATCCATACCTACTGAGTCAATAAATCCTGCTTGTTCCTTTCCTAGAATATCTCCAGCTCCTCTAATACTTAAGTCTCTTAAAGATATTTTATAGCCGCTTCCTAGCTCAGTAAATTCTTTAATTGCATCAAGTCTTTTTGCAGCTGCATCTGTTAAGATTTTTGATTTATTATACATTAAATATGCATAAGCAATTTTATCACTTCTTCCAACTCTGCCTCTTATTTGATATAACTGACTTAATCCAAATTTATCAGAATCAATTATAATAATTGTATTTGCATTAGGTATATCTATTCCGTTTTCAATAATAGTTGTACTTACCAACACATTAAATTCATTATTCATAAATTTTAATAAAATTTCTTGCATCTCGTCTTTATTGGTCTTTCCATGTACATATTTAATATCTGCTTCAGGAATTAATTGAGAATACTTATGACTTACTATATCTATATTTTCAATACGATTATATAAAATGAATACTTGCCCATTTCTATTTAGTTCTTTTATTACTGCTTCTCTCAATAGCAATTCATTATAATTAATGACATATGTTTGCACAGGATATCTTTTTTTTGGAGGTGTATCTATCAAAGATAAATCTCTTATTCCAACCAATGACATTTGAAGAGATCTTGGTATAGGAGTTGCCGAAACACCTAATACATGTACATTGCTTTTTATTTTTTTTAACTTTTCTTTCTGTTCAACTCCAAATCTATGCTCTTCATCAATTACTAATAAAGCTAAATCTAAAAATTTTATATCATTGCTTAATAGTCTATGTGTACCAAAAATTACGTCTATTTTACCTTCATGCAATCTTGTAATAATACTTTTAACTTCTTTTTTAGTAGTATTTCTATTTATTAATTCTATGTTAACTGCAAAATTTTTAAATCTTTCTTTTGCTGAATAAAACTGTTGATACGATAAAATTGTTGTAGGACATAAATACATTACTTGTTTATTATTCATAACAGTTTTAAATATTGATCTGAATATAACCTCTGTTTTTCCATAACCCACGTCTCCACATAAAAGTCTATCCATAGGTTTTCCACTTTCTAAATCATTTTTAATTTCTCCTGTAGCTTTTAATTGATCTAGAGTTTCTTCATAGACAAACTCACTTTCAAAGATTTGCTGCATTTCATTATCTTTTTCAAATGGTTCTATTATTGCTGTTTGTCTATTTTTATATATTTTTATTAATTCATCGGTTATATTTTTTATTCTAGACTTTATTTTTATTTTTGTTTTTTTCCATTCTAAACTGTTTAGTTTATGTATAATAGGTTTTGTTCCTTCTTTTGAAGAATATTTATATAATTTATCAATATTTTCTACAGGCATATATAGTTTGTCATTTCCTTTATATTTAATTAATATATAATCTTTTTTTGTATTACCTCTTAATATGGTTTTAATCCCCATATATACGCCTATACCATTGTTTTTATGAACTACATAATCTCCCACTTTTAATTTTTCAAGAGAATTAATTTTCTTTCCAAATTTATAATTACTATAATCATTAGAAAAAACAGACTTTTTTAAGTCATTTTCTGAATAATAAGAAATACTGTTATATTTAAAGCCTTTATTCAGATACTCTTCAATTATTTTAACTTTTACTTTTTCTTTTATTTTATTTATTAAGTTTTTATTTTTTGTTACCAATATAGGTTTTTTTTCTTTATTTATATCTTCAATTAATTCATTAATATTTTCATTATATATTTTATTATCTTTTGAATTAAACACATAATCGTATTTTCCAACATTGTTTATTAAATCAATGTATATCTTATTATTTAATTTACTTTCATTAAAGTCAAACCTAATATTGTTTTTCTCTTCATAGTAATCCATTTGAGCTTTAATATTTTTTTGTACCAGTTTTATTTGATTTATATCTTGAATTATTATATATGGATTGTTTAAATATTCTAAGATACTTGATTCATTACTATTGAAATCGTCAACAATCGGCTTAATTTCTACTTCATTTATATCTTCTGTTGATCTTTGAGTATTCTCATCAAAATATTTTATATTTTCTATTATATCTCCAAAAAATTCAATTCTTATCGGTTGCTTTGTATATATTGGATATATATCAATTACAAACCCTCTGGTTGAATAATCTCCAACATTTGTTACTAAATAATCTTTTCTATATCCGATATTATCAATATTTTTTACTAATTCATTTCTATTTATTTTTTGATCTTTTTTTAATTTAATAGATTTATTTTTAAATGAAGAATAACTGGGAAGCTTCTTTAAAAAACTGTTTAAATGACAAATTATAATTTTTTTATTATTATACTCAATATTATTTAAAAATTTTAATCTCATAAACAATAACTCAGGGGATGCCGCTATTGCTTTTTTAGTTAAATAATCATCCTCAGGAAATATGTATAATTCATTAATATAGTTCTTTAAATTACTGTATATTTTTGAAGTTTCATTTAAATTTGAAGTTAATATTAACAAATCATTTTTTAACATGCTAAAAATATATAATATCAATTGATAATATAATTCATTATTTGTAACAGATATTTTTAATTGTTCTTTTATTTTAAAATTAAATAAATCTTTAAATATTGTAGTATTCATTTCTCTCCGTTATTTATTATATTTATTCATTAAATTTTCAAAACTTAAATTTACAAAATCAATAATAATTTCATTAATTTGCATTACTACTTCTTTTACTACGCCTAATTCTTTTTTAGTAAATTTACCTAATACATAACTAATCAAATTTACATTCTTATTTGAAATTCCCACTCTAATTCTTTTAAAATTAGAAGTATTTAAATTTTCTATTATATTTTTAATTCCATTATGTCCACCTGAACTTCCATCCGGTTTTATTTTTATTTTTCCAAGTTCAAAATCTTTATCATCATAAATAACCAATATATCATTAATATCTATTTTAAAATACTCAATATACTTTTTTATAACGATTCCTGATAAATTCATATATTTTTGAGGTTTTAAAAAAATTATATCTTCATTATTTATTTTATCTTTTGTATATAAACCTTTAAATTTACTTATAAAAGATAAATTATTTTTTTCACAATGTGAATCAATAGCCATAAAGCCAATGTTATGTCTAGTGTTAATATATTCTTTTCCAGGATTACCAAGTCCGACTATTAATTTCATATTATATCCCTCTTTTTATATTATAACATTTATTTTTTTATATAATATCTTTTTTACTTCATTTTACAATTTCTTAATAATAAAAAATTATTTCCCGGGAAATAATTTTATCATTTTAATAGTATATCATTTATTTCTGAAGTATAACTTCCATCTGCTTTATGCACAATTAAAGGTTTCAAAATTTTTATTCCAATATTTCCATTTTTTATTCCTTTAATCAAAAATAAATTTGATTCTTGCTCCATTTTTGGATATATAAACTGTAAAATTTTTGGTTCAATTTTATATTTGTTCATTAAAGACAATACTTCAAATAACCTTTCTGTTCTTTGAATTAAATAAAAAGCACCTTTATTTTTAATAATTTTACTAGATTCTGATATTATATCCTCTAAATTTATTAATATTTCATGCCTTGCATTTGTTTTAATCTGATTTATATTATATTTACTTTCATTGTATTTTTTAAAATATGGAGGATTTGATATTATAATATCAAAATAATCACTTTTAAATAGCTTATTTAAATTTTTAATATCATCGTTTATAATTTTTATCTGATCATTTAAATTATTTAAAGATATTGATTCAACTGCTAAATCATATATTTCTTTTTGTATTTCAATACCAATAATTTCATTTTTTGTTTTTGTAGACAATATTATTGGAATTGGTGCATTTCCACATCCTAAGTCTATAATTTTATAATCTTTATTATTTATTTCAACAAAATTTGCTAATATAATTGAATCTAAACTAAATCTAAAATATTCATTACACTGCACTATTTTTAAATTTTTATATCCAACTAAATCATTTATTACATTTTCCACAAGTTTCACACTTATTTTTCAATTTTATTTCTATTTTCTCATTCTCTTCAGTTTTTATTACATATTTTCTATTCAAAATATCAACTGATATTACATTACCTTCTCCATTATCAGTTTTTACATATTCACCAACTTCAGGCATATCTTTTTTATTCTCTGTATAAATATTATCTTCATATATTAAACAACATAATAATCTTCCACAAAGTCCGTTTATTTTTGATGGATTCAATGCTAAATTTTGATTTTTTGCCATAGAAATGCTTACTGTATCTAAATCATTTAAAAATGATGAACAACATAACTGCCTTCCACAAGGTCCTAAGCCTGAAACATTTTTTGCCTTATCCCTAACACCTATTTGTCTAAGTTCTATTCTGGTTTTATAAATACTTGCCAACTGTTTTGCCAATTCTCTGAAATCCACTCTATTTTCTGATAAAAAATAAAATAATAACTGATTTCTATCAAAAGTATAATATACTTCAGTAAATCTCATATCAAGATTTAATTCTTTTGCAATTTTTGTAGCTTTAGAATATGCACCCTGAGCATCCTCTATATTTTTTTGATGTTGTATTGTATCATCTTTTGAAGCAATTCTTATTACACTGAACATATTACTATTTATAGAATTATTTGATACTTCTTTCAATTCAGTAACTACTTTTCCATATTGTAAGCCTCTCTCAGTTTCTACAATAACATTGTCTCCATTTTCTAATTCTATTTTAGAAACATTAAAATAATGAATTTTTCCATTTTCTTTAAATTCTATTCCTATAATATTTAACATTTTTAACACCTTCCAAATTCAATTATTATTTTATCCAATAATAAATTTGTATTTACATTATAATTAATTTTATCTATTACTGAATTAAGAATCATAATTTTTTCTGTAATACTTTTTATTTCATTCTTTTCCACAATATTATCAATTAATTCAATATCATTTACAAAATATTCTATATCTTTATTTAAAATTTTATTTAAACAATCTATATAGAAATATATTACTACATTTAATATATTTAATAAACTATTTTTATCAATATTTTTATTTATAATTTTGTCAATTTTAGTAATTGCTTTAAATTTTAAGTTTTCAATAATTTTAATTAAATCTATAATTAATGATAATTCCTCTTCACTTGTATTTTGATAAATGTTTTCTACTTTTATATTACTTGCTAAAAATAATACTTGGCATCTTGATTTAACAGTACTAATGACTTTATTAATATTACTTGTTATTAAAAATGCATATATATCTCTTTCAGGTTCTTCTAATATTTTCAATAAACTATTGGCTGCTTGCGAATTTAACTTTTCACATTCATTAATAATATAAACTTTTTTATTATAAGTTTGTGAAGTGGTTTTTAATTGTTCTTGTAATTCTTTTATTTGATCTTTCGTAATAAGGATCCCGATTGGATTTACTATGTATATATCAGGACATGATACTAATTCAATTTCATCATTTAATATATATGAGGAAATAATATTATTTAAAGATTCTTGAATAGTTTCAAAAGTTTCATTTCCAATCAAAAAAGCATGTCCAACTTGATTGAACCTTTTCATATTTTCAAAATATGTTTCTAATCTACTATTCATCTTTAACTCCTGTTAAATAATTTTATATAAAATTATTAATCCTATCACTGAAGGAAGTCCTAAAATACTTACAATAACAATTGATGATGTATTTATTGGAATTATCATACCAATTTTACCTAGGATAAGATTTATTGTATACAGCATAAATAAAGCTAGTACTATTTTTTTAATAACATAAAATATTTTTTTCATTTTTCTCCTTAATAAATTTTATTAAGGACTTGTACATTTTATGATATTTCTTTTCTATCTTCTAATGCTTTCATCACCATCATAGGATCTAGATATTCTATTTCTGATCCTGCTGGAATTCCGTATGATAATCTAGATATTCTTTTATTTTTATTTTTTAATAATTTTTGAATATATAATGAAGTGGTTTCTCCTTCTATTGAAGGATTTATTGCAATAATGATCTCCTTTACTTCATCTGTTAATCTTTTATTCAATAAACTATCTAAATTTATATCTTCAGGATTTATTCCATCTATTGGTGAAATCAGCCCATTTAATACGTGATACTTTCCTCTGAAATTTCCAGTTTTTTCAAACATAAATACACTTTTTGAATGTTCAACTATACATAATACACTGCCATCTCTGTTTTTATCCGAACATATGTCACATATTTCTTTATCTGTATAATGTCCACATATTTCACATTTTTTAATATTTTTTTTAAAATTTACTAAATTCTTAGCAAAATTATTAATTTCACATTCATCTAGACTATCAATTGCATAAATAAACCTTTCTGCAGATTTTTCTCCAATCCCAGGCAATATTTTAAAACTTTCTATTAATTGTAAAAAATCTTTTGGATAAATCATGTTTTAAAATATTCCTCCCATACCGCCGGTATACTTCCCTAGTTTTTCTTGTTTAGCTTTATTTAGATTCCCTAAAGCATCATTTACCGCCAATAAAATCATATCTTCTAGCATTTCAATTTCATTTACTGCTTCTTTATCTGAAATGGAAATTTTTGTAACAACGTTTTTACCGCTCATTTCAACCTTTACAATTCCATTTTCTCCATAAAATATTGAATTTTCTATTTCCTTATTTATTCTTTCCATGTCCCCTTGTATTTTTTTTGCCTGAGCCATTAAATTTTGCATATTCATAATATAATTTTCCTTTCTTTATTTAATACTTACACTTTCTTCCCCAAAAAGACTAATTGCTGATGATTCTATTTCTGATATTTCAACTTTATTAACATTGTGAACTATATCAATTTTTTCCTCTATTATCTGATAATTTACTCCATTTTTTTTATTCTCAATATATTCTTTTTTAATATCAGACCATTCACTATCAGTTGCTGCTATTAAATTATACTTCTTATTAAAAACTTTTTCTATTAATTTTTCAATTTGCTTTAAATTGCTATAAAATATATCTATTTGTCCGTTCTTTTTAAATGAAAACATAATATAATCTGGAGAAGCAACTACTATTTTACCTTCAAGTAATAACTTGGCAATATTGTTAAATATTTTATCAGAAATATAGTTTTCTATATCCTCATACAAATTTAACAAATTATTTAATATGTTTTTATCTGCTAAAGCAAGAACATTATTAATTCTTGTTTTTTTTAATATTTCAATAGCTTCATCATCTATATTATCAATTTTACTTTTTTTAAATGATTCAATTTTTTCATCTTTTTTAACTTTTTTATCTTCTTTTGTTTCTATTTTTTCAAACAATGAACATAAATTAATAAAATATATTTCAAAAATAATTTTTTGATTATTAGACCTTTTTAATTCTGATAATAATTCTGTAATAATTTTACTAATTTGTTTGCATTTGTCATTCTCAATTTTATTATATTTATTTAAAAATTGAATATAACTTTCATTAAAATAATTATGAATGTTATTATTTATAGTAATATCTCTAACTAATAGTAATAATCTTTCTGATATAGTATTAAAATTTTTTCCAGTTTGAAATAATTCATTAATTATATCCAAACCATTGTTTAAATCATTATTTACAATACAATCAAACATTTGTTCTATAACTATGTCACTTACATCTCCACTTATCAAATATACATCTTCATTTGTTATAGTACTACCTTTAATTGCAGTTATTTGATCAATTAAATTAATTGCATCTCTAAGACCGCCATCACTTAATTTGCATATTAATTCTAAAGAATCTTCACTTATTTCCTTATTTTCCTGAACAGATATATAAGATAATCTATTTTTTAAAACAGACGGAACGATTTTTTTAAAATCAAATCTTTGACATCTAGATATTATAGTTAAAGGAATTTTTTGAACTTCAGTTGTTGCTAAAATAAAAATCACATGTGAAGGTGGTTCTTCCAATGTTTTTAACAAAGCATTAAATGCACCTGTTGATAACATATGAACTTCATCTATAATATATACTTTATATCTTGCAATTGAAGGCATTAACTTAGCATTATTTCTAATTTCTCTTACTTCATCAACACCATTATTACTTGCAGC
Organism: uncultured Muribaculaceae bacterium; assembly: GCA_964555585.1. Lineage (GTDB taxonomy): Bacteria > Bacillota_I > Bacilli_A > RF39 > UBA660 > CAZKSN01. The sequence continues at coordinate 50,517 of CAZKSN010000004.1, forward strand.
ATCTATTTCTATTATATCAATTGGATTTTCAATTATATTTTTACACATTTCGCAATTATTACATACATCTCCATCATTTGGAGATAAACAGTTTACTGCCCTAGCAAAAATCTTGGCAACACTTGTTTTTCCAGTACCTCTAGGACCACTAAATAAGAAAGCATGCCCTATTTTTTCATTTATAATAGAATTTTTCAAAATTTTTACAATAACATCTTGTCCAACTACATCAGAAAATGTTAATGGTCTATATTTTCTATATAATGCTGTATAACTCATAAATATCACCCCATTAATTAAATTATAACACTCTATTTAAAATTAATATAGTTATCTTTTATTTTTAAAAAAATCTGATAGAATCTTACTATATTCAGTTTCATATTGATCATTAAACTTCAATAATTCCACTTTATTTTCTACTGTTTTATTATTTTCAGTTAAATAATAAATTTTTTTAATTCTTGAGGCTTTTATTACTTCCATGCACATATCACATGGTTTTAATGTGACATACATTATACAATCATTTAATCTCCAATTTTTAAGTTTTTTAGCAGCTTTTTGAATAACTTCTATTTCAGCATGCCAAAGTACATTGTTTTTAATATTTCTTTTATTGTAAGCTTTAGATATTATTTTGTTCTTATATACTATTATTGCTCCTACTGGAACTTCATCATTTTTTTGTGCTTTCTTCACTAATTTTTTTATTTCATTTATTATATTTTCCATATTATATCCTTATAAAAAGGTGCACACATATAATTAATGTTAAGGCTGCTGTTTTCCAACTCTGACCTGATTCCATGTTATATGTTGCACCTATATAAATTATATTATAATACTTTATTATTGTAAATTAATTCTATTAATGTTTCACGTGAAACATTAAATTTATATATAAACTAGTTAAAAATTATTTCCCGGGAAATAATTTTATAAAAAAAATAATGTTCCACGTGGAACATTATTTAATATTTTCTTCTGCTGTTTCATATGAAGCAGCTTCGTCATCTTTATTTATAACAGATATTGATGAAACTAAATTATTTTCTTTTAAATTTATTAATCTAACTCCCTGGGTAACTCTTCCCATTTCAGATATATTATCAATATCTAATCTAATAATGATTCCATTGTTAGTGATTATCATTAAATCTGAACTTTCATTTATTGATTTAAATCCTACTATATTTCCATTCTTAGATGTGACGTTTAAAGTTTTTACTCCTTTACTTCCTCGTTTGGTTTCTCTGTATTCTTCAACTTTGGTTTTTTTACCATATCCTTTTTCAGTTACAACCAATATCAAACTGTTATCTTCAGAAATTTCAGCTCCTACGCAGATATTTTCACCTAAGTTGATTCCTCTAACTCCAGAAGCGGTTCTTCCCATTATTCTTACTTCAGTTTCATTAAATCTAACCATTCTTCCGTTTGAAGAACACATCAGTATGTGATTATCACCTGTTGTTTTCTTGACTGAAATTAATTCATCATCCTCTTTTAAAGTAATAGCAATCTTTCCACTTTGTCTAATATTATCAAATTCTACAATTTCAGTTCTTTTTACAACACCTTTTTTAGTTGCAAATAACAAACATTTGTACTTATTATCTTTTTCAATTTTTACAACCGTATTAATATTTTCATCTTTATCAATTTGGAGAAGATTTACTAAAGGAATTCCCTTTGCAGTTCTAGAAAATTCAGGAATTTCATATCCTTTTAATCTATATACTTTTCCTTTATTTGAAAAGAACAAAATATAATCATGTGTAGTTAAACTAACTAATTTATCAACAAAATCTTCCTCATTGATAGACATACCTTTTATTCCAACTCCACCCCTATTTTGAGTTTTATATGTATCACTTGAAATTCTCTTTATATAATTATTGTTTGTTATAGTAATAACAATCTTTTCCTCAGGAATTAAGGATTCATCTTCAATATATTCAACAGAAGTCATATCAATGTCAGTTCTTCTTTCATCACCATATTTTTCCTTAATTTCATTTAATTCATTTTTTATAATTTCAAGCACTTTTTGAGGATCGCCTAAAATATTTTTCAATTCTAAAATAAATTTTAATAATCTGTCCAATTCCTCTTCTATTTTTTCTCTTTCTAGTCCTGTTAATCTTCTTAATTTCATTTCAAGAATTGCTTCTGATTGAACTTCAGTTAAATTAAATCTAGAAATCAATCCTTCTTTAGCTTCTAAATCACTTTTTGCTGTTTTTATCAATTTAATAATTTCATCAATGTTATCTAAAGCAATTTTTAATCCTTCTAATATGTGAGCTTGTTTTTCTGCTTTTTCTAAATCAAATTTAGTTCTTCTGATTATTACAAGTTTCTGATATTCAATATAATTTACTAATATTTCTTTTAAACTTAATATTTTCGGCTGCCCATCAACCAAAGCCAACATATTTATGCCAAATGAAGATTGCAATGCAGTATGTTTATATAAATTGTTTAAAATAACATTGGCATTAGCCTCTTTTTTTACATCAATAACTATTCTTAAACCTTTTTCTAATGAAGTTTCATCCACAATATTTGAAATTCCATCTATTACTTTATCTTTTACTAAATTTGCAATTTTCACTATTAAATTAGATTTATTGATTTGATATGGAATTTCAGTTACAACTATTGATTGTTTACCAGTTTTACTTTCTTCAATTGAAGCCTTTGCTCTTAAGTATATGATTCCTTTTCCGGTTTCATAAGCTTTTTTAATTCCACTATTACCTAAAATTAAAGCTCCGGTTGGAAAATCAGGTCCTTTAATATATTGCATTAATTCAATTATATCAATGTTTGGATTATCAATGCATGCGATACAGCCATTTATGGTTTCACTTAAATTATGAGGAGGTATATTAGTGGCCATTCCTACTGCAATACCTACACTACCATTAACTAATAAATTTGGAAATCTAGAAGGTAAAACTACTGGTTCAGTTTCTTCTCCATCAAAGTTTGGAGCAAAATCAACTGTATCTTTATTAATATCCTTTACCATTTCCATAGATATTTTACTCATTCTAGCTTCTGTATAACGCATTGCTGCTGCTCCATCTCCGTCAATAGAACCAAAATTTCCATGTCCATCAACTAGAATATATCTGTAGTTGAAATCCTGTGACATTCTTACTAAGGCATCATAAACCGATGAATCACCGTGTGGATGATATTTACCAATAATATCACCGACGATTCTTGCGCTTTTCTTATATGGTGCTCCTGAAGTCATACCTAAAGTATTCATAGCATATAAAATTCTTCTATGAACTGGTTTTAATCCATCCCTAACATCTGGTAAAGCTCTTGATACAATAACACTCATGGAATAATCTACAAATGAATTTTTCATTTCATTATATATGCTTACATCATTTATCTTATCTTTTATTTCATTTTCTGTATTCATTTTAACCTCCTATATATCAAGATTTTGAACATATGGTGCATTTTCTTCAATAAACAATCTTCTAGGTTCAACTTCTTCTCCCATAAGTATTTCAAAGATTTCGTCTGCTTTTATCGCATCTTCAATTGTTACTTTCATTAATGTTCTGAAATCAATATTCATAGTGGTATTGCTTAACTCATCTGGATCCATCTCTCCAAGACCTTTATTTCTGCTTATTTGATATTTAGCATTTTCAGGTATTGTTTTTAATAATTCATCTAATTCTTTTG